>DATFRP010000163.1:0-3632 GCA_035263125.1 Vicinamibacterales bacterium | reverse complement strand
CCGCGTTCTCCGTGGCTACTTCCCAGCCTCCCTTGGTGGCGCCGTGTCATTCGACGCCACGCGCTTCTTGAATCGCCAGCGTCCGTTCTCGCGCACGAGCGTGTCATCGTACCGCCCCGCCTGGGCGATCGTCGCGCCGCGCTCGCCAGGCACGACGAAGGCCCACCGCGACCAGGCTGTCGCTGTATCGCCGTTGACGGTGATCACGAAGTTCGACAGCAGATGGTAGTTCTTCGCGACGTTCGGCTGCGTGCCCATGTTCTTTTCCATGAACGCCTTGATGTTGGCCGGCCCAGTCACCGAGCCGAAGCCGCCAACCCATTCCCCGTCCTTCGCAAACAGCGACGAGTACCCCGCGAAGTCGCGGTTGTCGAGATAGCGTCCGTAATCGAGCAGGAGATTCTGAATTTCCTCTCTGTCCTCGAACCGCTGCAGGCGAGCAGCCAGCGATGATTCAGAGGACGCGGCACGCTGTGCGTACGCCTCCGCCGGCGTCAGCATCCACGCAGCCAGGGCCAGACATGACGCACGAAGGAACCAGCGATTGAGCATGATGTGCCTCGTGAACGCGCGCGATCCGAGGAGCAGCCGTCCGACTGCCGCCACCGTCGATTTCAAACGCGCAGGAGTCGAACGTGGCCGCGGGTATCGTTGCGCGAGCACGTCGGCATACGATCGAAGGTCGACCGCGCTGTTTTTCCCGTCGAGCGCGATCAGCGTCTCAGCCGCCAGTCGTCCGGACGCGATCGCCGGTCCGATTCCCTCGCCGCTCTCCGCGTAAGCAAGACCGGCCGCGTCGCCGACGAGCAGCATTCCATCACCGACGATCGGACGTGCGCCGGCGCCTGAGGCGAGGTAGGCGTGACCCCGCCATTTGAGGTCCGATGCCGGCGACAACGTGTGCGTACGTTCGAGGAAGGTCGCGAAGTCGCGCACGTGGTCGTTGAAGTCGACGCTCGAGCGTCGTCCGATCCCGACGTTGAGATAATCGCCCTTCCGCACGCACCAGCCGTAGCCCTCCAAATCGCGACAGAAGAACAACTCCGGCATCTGGCCGTCTGTCGTCGCGTGGCGTCCCTCCACACGGAACTCGGCTTCTTTCGCCACGACGGGAGAGGACGTGTCGGCCCCGCCGCGCAGGTGTCGTGCGACCGGGCAGAAGTGACCGCCGGCCCCAATCACCACCATCGCATCGATCGCGTCGTTGACGATCCATCGTCCGCCGGCGCGGCGCAGCGAGGTCACGAACGTGTCCTCGAGCACGCGCGTCTGCGCGCGACGAAGCAGGAAGTCGTCGAATTCGCAGCGCCGGATCGCGTAGCTGGCGACGTCGTCATAGCGCGTATCGACGGGAGTGGCGCCGATCACGCTGGTGCGAAACGCGCGTATTTCCTGGAGCGTCAGCCCGGTCGCGCGGTATTCGTCAGGCTCCAGTTCGAGCAGCGGAAAGACGCCCGGCGTCAGCCAGCCCGCACACACCTTGTCGCGCGGGAACCGCGCGCGATCGGCGACGACCACCTCCCACCCGGCGCGGCGGAGAATGCGGGCGCACGTCGACCCGCCCGGGCCGCCTCCCACGACGAGCGCATCGCACCGAATCATGCGGGAGTGACCGGCGGTTCAGCGCTCGTCCCGAGCGAGCGAAGCGAGTCGAAGGGCTCTGAGCGTGTCCAATATGGCGGTGCCGATTCACGAGGCGTGAACACGACCT
Source organism: Vicinamibacterales bacterium (assembly GCA_035263125.1). Taxonomy (GTDB): domain Bacteria; phylum Acidobacteriota; class Vicinamibacteria; order Vicinamibacterales; family UBA2999; genus Gp6-AA40. The sequence goes on along the minus strand of DATFRP010000163.1, from coordinate 1,921 downwards.
GGAACAGCTGCAGCCACCCGGCATTGAAGGCCGCTTCCGATCCAGCTAGATACAACTCCCACGCCCGCCGGAACTCGTCACCGTAGGTCGCGCGCACGTAGTCGGTTGCCGCGGCAAAGCGAGCGGCCCACGCGGCGAGCGTGTGCGCGTAGTGCAACCGCAGATTCTCGATGTCGGTTACTGACATGCCCGCAGGCGACAGGATTCTCGACGTGAGCTCCGCCAGTGTCGGCGTGTACGCGCCGGGGAAAATCCGTCGCCGGATCCACGTGTTGAGCGGACGGGTGACGTCGCGGCCGATGAAATGCAGCAGCCCGCGTCCGCCGTCTCGTTTGAGGCTGCGCTTGAGTACGGTCCCGACCGCCGAGAGATTGCGCCGTCCCACGTGTTCGAGCATGCCGACCGACACGAACGCGTCGAATTGTCCCGACACGTTTCGATAGTCATCGTCGATGAACTCGATCTGGCTCGCCAGACCTTCACGCGCGGCGCGCTCGCGCGCGTACTCGATCTGCTCTCGAGAAATGTTGAACGCCTGGACGTGCACGCCGTAGTGACGCGCCATGTGGAGCGCGAGCGCGCCCCACCCGCAGCCAGCCTCAATCACCGATTCGCCCGGCTGAAGACGCAATTTGCGACAGACGAGATCGAGCTTCGCGTGCTGCGCGTCGTCGAGCGACATCCGCTGGTCGGCGAAGTACGCGCATGTGTACACCATGCGGCGATCGAGCCACCGCTCGTAGAACGCGTTCCCCAGATCATAGTGATGATGCACGTTGTGCCTGGAGCGCCGCAGCGTGTTCGCCGACGACAGTGCAGCCGCGATTCGATCGAAGAGCGACGGTTCGAGCGGCGAGAGTCGCGTGAGCTCGGCGGTGATCACGGGCAGCGGACCACGGACGTCGAGGCGTCCCGTCATGTACGACTCGCCGAACTGGAGATCGGGATTGATGAGGAGTCCGATCAGCGTGCCCCGATCGTGGACGATGAGATCCCCGATCGGTCTCGACTGTCCGGTATACGGAGACGACCCGTCCCAGATCTGGAGACGGACCCGGGCGGGATCAATGACCTTCTGAATGCGGGCGGCCAGCCACCGATCGAGGATGGTGGGGGGGCTGGCTCTCTGTGCATGCGGTTGCGGCTGAGGCGTTGTCTCCGTGTTGATCCCAGCCGCGGTTGCAGTCGAATGTGTCGATGAACTCATCGTCGATCGCACCTTCGGGAAGGCCTTTGAGGCCGGCAGGCCCGAGATCATACACGCACTGCGTCATGTCCGGCTTGGGCGCGGCCCGCCTGTACACTGTGGTCTATGGGCCTCTCCTCCGACGATCGCGGTGTCCTCGTGGCGTGTCCCGCCTGCGGGAAGACGAACCGGCTGTCGTACGACACGCTCGATCGTCAAATCAGGTGCGGACACTGCAAGACGCCGCTGCCGGCGGCGGGCCGACCCGTCGACGTCCCAACCGTCCCGGCGTTTGATGCGCTGGTGGCGCGGTCGCCCGTGCCGGTCGTCGTGGACTTCTGGGCACCGTGGTGCGGTCCGTGCCGCATGATGGCGCCGGAGGTCGAGAAGGTGGCTCAGACGCTGGCCGGGACGGCGCTCGTCGCGAAAGTCGACACCGAGGCACTTCCCGCGCTCGGCGAGCGTTTCCTCATCCGCTCGATTCCCACATTGATGGTGTTCCGAGGTGGACAGGTGGTGTCGCGCGAATCCGGCGCGAGACCCGCCGGCGACATCCTCGCGATCGTTCATCGCAGCTGACCGTCGCCCCGAGCACGTCGTGAGCCTCTCAGAGATTGCGGGCCTCGTCGTGGCGACACTCGGTGGCGCAGTGATTGGTCTCGAGCGCGAATGGTCAGGCCACGCGACCGGCCCCGCGGCGCGCTTCGCCGGCATCCGCACGTTCACACTGCTCGG
>DATFRP010000162.1:0-8156 GCA_035263125.1 Vicinamibacterales bacterium | reverse complement strand
TTGCTCGACGGAATGATTTGACGCACAATGCGTCCCGCCTGTCGGACCTCGGGGGGACGTGAATGGATCGCAGAGACTTTTTCTTCGCGCTCGCCACTCCACTTGCATTGGCGCCACTGCCGGCCGTTGCGCAGGGCACGGCAGTTGCGCGAAAAGGACGCATCAAGCAGGGCGTCACACGCGGTGTGTTTGCGCGCGGCGCGTCACTCGAGGACTGCTGTCGCGAGGCAGCCCGCCTGGGGATCAAAGGTTTCGATCTGATCGGTCCCCCCGACTGGCCGCTGCTCAAGAAATACGGCCTGGTGCCGTCGATGTATCCACTCGGTCCCGGCGGCACCATTGCCGACGCGCTCAATCGCAAGGAGAACCACGCCAAGCTCGAGCCGTCGCTGCGGGCGGCGATCGACGAGTGCGCGGCGAATCAGGTGCCGAACGTCATCACCTTCTCCGGCAACCGGCGTGGGATGGCCGATCAGGAGGGCGCCGACAACTGCGTCGAGTTCCTGAACACGGTGAAGGCGCACGCCGAAGACAAAGGCGTCACGATCCAGATCGAGCTGCTGAACAGCAAGGTCAATCACCGCGACTACATGTTCGACCACCTGTCGTGGGGCGCCGATGTCATCAAGCGTGTGAACTCACCTCGCGTGAGAATTCTCTACGACATCTACCACGCGCAGATCATGGACGGCGACATCGTCCGCGCCATTCGCGACAACATCGCGCTCATCGGGCATTTCCATACCGGCGGGAATCCCGGACGCAACGATATCGACGAGACACAGGAACTGAACTACCGCTACGTGATGCAGGAGATTGCGAGGCTCGGCTTCACCGGCTTCGTGTCGCACGAGTACACGCCGAAGATGGGCAGCGACCCGATCGCGGTGCTGCAGAAGGCGATCGAGATCTGTGACGTGTAATGCAAAATGTAAATTCAAAATGCAAAATGAAAAACCCTCGACCGGGCGGGCACGGCGACGCGGAAATGCCAGCGCCTTTTGCATTTTGCATCTTGCATTTTGCATTACGGTCGTCTCGGGAACCACCGCGCTCCTGGCCCAGGCGGGCCCCTACGAACGCCAGCGCATCGACGAAACCGCCGCGACACGCGGCCGCGCACTCTACGCACAGCACTGCATCAACTGTCACGGCAGTACGGCGAAAGGAAGCGATCGCGGTCCCGACCTCATTCGCTCGGCGGTCGTGCTCCGCGATCGATTGGGCCAGGGCATTGGACCCGCGATTGCGCCGTCCGCCACGCATCAAGCCAAGCTCACCGGCGCGCAGATCATCGACCTGTCGCACTTCCTGCACCAGCGCGTCGAGTCGATTGCCTCGAACAGGAATGCGCGAGCCCCGATCGATGTGCTGACCGGCGATCTCGAAGCCGGTCGCGCGTACTTCAACGGTATGGGTACGTGCAGCACGTGCCACTCGACGACGGGCGATCTCGCGGGGATCTCGACGCGCATCTCCGATCCCGTTGTGCTGCAGCAGCGGTGGTTGTTTCCAACGTTGCGGAGAAGCGGCCCGCGTGAGGTGGAGGTCGTCGCGTCTGGAACGCGTGCGGCTGGCGCACTCGTTCGGCTGGACGATTTCTCCGTGACGCTGCGTGACGGGTCGGGTGAGGAGCAGTCGTTTACCCGCGGCCCTGGTGTGATCGTGACCGTGAAGGATCCGCTCGCGGCGCATCATGCGCTGCTCGATCGCCACACGGACGATGACATGCACAACGTCACGACGTTCCTGTGGACGCTGAAATGATCGGGCGGGTGGGACGTCCGCCTACGCGGCTTCGCCGCTTCGGCGCGACGTGGGGCCGCTTCGCGGTGGGGCAGGTGGGGCGCGCTCTCGGCGCGTGGGGGGCTTGCCTGTTCGCCGGGTTGACCCTTCTCGCGCAGAGCGGCGTTCAGCCGGCCGCGCTTCGCCCGCTCGGCAACTCCTGGCCGATGTACAACGGCGACTATTCAGGCCGGCGCTACAGCGCGCTGACGGCAATCGATACGTCGAACGTCTCATCGTTGGCGCAGGCGTGGGTGTTTCGTCCCGACGCGGGTACTGCGCCGGCGGGCGGCGGCGGATCGACGTCAGTCCTCATCAAAGGCACACCGGTCGTCGTGAATGGCGTGCTCTACGTCACGATTCCCGACCATGTGTGGGCAGTCGACGCGCGCACCGGGCGTCAGATCTGGCACTCGACGTGGCCCTCGAAAGGCGGGTGGCACATCGCGAACCGCGGTGTCGCGGTGCTTGGAAACACGGTGTACGTCGAGACGCCTGACTGTCATCTGGTTGCGCTCAACATCGCGGACGGGCGCGAGAAGTGGCGCACGGAGATCTGCGATCTCGAGCAGTTCTATTACGCTTCCGCGGCGCCGCTCATCGTTGGCAATCACGTGATCACTGGTGTGAGCGGTGACGATCTCGATATTCCCGGCTACGTCGAGGCGCACGATCCTGAGACCGGAACGCGACAATGGCGTTGGTACACATATCCCGAGCCGGGAACACCCGAAGCGAAGACGTGGCCGAATGCGGAAGCCGCGGCGCACGGCGGTGGGATGACATGGGGATCGAGCACGTACGATCCGGAGCTGAATCTCCTGTATCTCGGCACTGGAAATCCACAACCGGTCATCAACGGACGCAAGCGCCAGGGCGACAACCTCTTCACGGAATCGATCGTCGCGCTCAATCCCGATACTGGAAAGCTGGTGTGGTATTTCCAGCCGTCGCCCCACGACACCCACGACTGGGATGCGACGCAGACGCCGGTGCTCATCGACGGTGAGATCGACGGCAAGCCGCGTAAGCTCCTCGCGCAGGCCAGTCGCAACGGCTGGTTCTTCGTCCTCGATCGCACGAGCGGGAGGAACATCCTGAGCAAGGAGTACGTGCGAACGAACTGGACGAAAGGCCTGGACAGAAAGGGGCAGCCGATTCCCGATCCGGCGAAGGAGCCGCAGACCGACGGCGCGCTCGTCTCGCCGAATCAGGGCGGCGGACAGAATTGGCCTCCACCGAGCTTCAGCCCGCGAACCGGTCTCTTCTACGCCAACGCGACGCGGGCGTTCAGCGTGTACTACCTCTATCAGAACGAGAACGACGAGAAGCCGCAGGGATGGGGCGGCAACGATCGCGGTGGATGGTCCGAAGCGATGCTGCAGGCGATCGATTACCGCACCGGCGCGATCGCCTGGAGTCACAAATGGGCCGACAGTCCCAGCGTGCGTTCCGGTCTCCTGAGCACAGCGGGCAACGTGCTGTTCGCGGGCGACGCCTCGTCCAACTTCGTCGCGTTCGACGCGGCCAAAGGCGTACCCCTCTGGCACGAGCGTCTTCACACGTCGATCACGAACGGACCGATGACCTATTCACTCGAGAACGTTCAATACGTCGTCGTCGGGGCGGGGGACAGGTTGTACGCGTTTTCGCTGAAACCGTAGGTCAAAGGGCGAACGTGCCGTAGGTCAAAGGTCAAAGGGCAAATGTGAAGTCAAAGGTATGGGTGCAGGTCTCAAGTTTCAAGTCCCAGGTTGCGCCTGCGCCTCGCTCCTTGCACTTCGCACTTGCACCTACACTTTTGACCTTACCTTTGACTTTTGACCTTTGACCTTTGACCTACGTGAGGACAGCAACATGCCCAAATCCATCGTCAGCTTCCTGCTCGCGATCGCCGCTGCCTCCGCTCAAGCCCCCAACAACGATCTCGGCTACACCGACACCCCGATGCTGCCCGGGTTGTCGTATCGCGTCCACGATCCTGCGCGACCGCATCCTGCGGTCGTGACGCCTGGAGCGCAGGTGGGCTCCGCGCCATCGGATGCCGTCGTGCTTTTCGACGGTCGCGATCTTTCGCGATGGACGTCGGGGAAGCAGCCGTGGAAAGTCGAGAACGGGTACATCGAAGTCGTTCCCAACAGCGGCGACCTGCGGAGCAAAGAGACGTTCGGCGATGTGCAACTCCACGTCGAGTGGGCCGCTCCCGCCGACGTGAGGAACCGCAGTCAGAACCGCGGCAACAGCGGCATCTTCCTGCAGGGCCGATACGAGGTGCAGGTGCTCGACTCGTTCGAGAACCCGACGTACGCGGATGGCCAGGCGGGCGCGATCTACGGGCAGTGGCCGCCGCTCGTGAATCCCGTGCGCAAGCCCGGCGAGTGGCAGGCCTACGACATCGTCTTCGAGGCGCCCCGCTTCGAGGGCGAGCGGCTCGTGAAGCCCGCGTACCTGACCGTCCTCCTCAACGGCGTGCTCCTGCACCATCGCAAAGAGGTGATGGGCCCGACGGTTCATCACGCGCTCGCGAAGTACGCGCCGCAGCCCGCCGAAGACGCGCTCGTGCTGCAGGATCACCAGCAGCCCGTCCGCTATCGCAACATCTGGATCCGACGTCTGCACGGCTACGACGAACGATAACCGCCCTCGGTCTAAAGACCGCTGCCGCTACTTACCCCTTCACAACTCCACCTGCACCTGGACCCATCACCTACACCTATCACCTACACTTTTGACCTGCCTTTTGACCTTTGCCCTTTGACCTTTGCCCTACAAGAGGTCCACCCCTGCTGAACCCTTGTTGACTACACGTGTCGTCACGTGTATCGTGTCCGTGACGACATGAGTAGTCAGAAACCGCTCAAATCCATCGGCGACCAGGAGCTCGCGCTGCTGCGCTTCGTCAGCGACGCCGGTCACGTCACAGTCGGCGAGGCTGCTGAGCGCTTCGGACAGCCTCGCGGCCTCGCGCGGTCGACGGTCTTGACGATGATGGAGCGGCTGCGCAAGAAGGGACACCTGACGAGGCGTCCGCAGGAGGGTGTGTACCACTACTCGCCGCGCACTGCTCACGGCACGGCGGTGAAGCAGGCGGTCAAGCGCTTCGTCGATCGTACCCTCGACGGATCGATTGCGCCGTTCGTCGCGTACCTGGCCGAGCGCGAACAGCTCTCGGACGAAGAGCTCGCGGAGTTGGAGACGGTGCTGGCCCGGCTGCAGAGCCAGCGCCGCAAACGACGATGACGCTGACGGTTCCGGTCGAGGTCGCATCGTGGCTCTGGTGGGCTGCCGAACGCCTGCTCGCTGGATCGCTGCGGGGTGCGTTGATCGTGATCCTCGCGTGGCTCGTCTGCCGCCGAATCGCAATCGTCCCTGCCTCGGCGCGAGCCTTTCTCTGGTGGGTCGCATCGCTCGCGCTGATGACGTCGCTGCTGCCGCTTCCGTCGGTCCCCTTGCCACTCTTGTCCGCACTGCCAGTCGCCGTCTCGAACGTTGAGAACTTCGCCACGCCGCTGTTCGTTCCTCAGGTGCAGTCAGAGGAAGCGGTTCCGGTGTGGTTGATCGCTGTGCTGACGGTATGGCTCGTAGGCGTGGCCATTTTGATCTCCCGCCTGATAGTGGCGTTCGTGCGGTTGCAGCGCATCGTGCGCGGCTCGAGGCCGCTCGACGCTGAAGATACGGACCTTGTCGATCGCCTGTCCGATCTTCTCCGGTTGAAGAAGCCAGCCGTCCGCGAGTCTGATCGGATCGTCATCCCGATGGTCGTCGGCATATGGCGTCCGACTGTGCTGCTCCCAACAGGTGACAGCACGGTGCTTTCATCAGATGAACGCGAGATGGCGATCTGTCACGAGCTGGCGCACGTGCGCCGCGGCGATCTCGCGTTCGGGTGGGTCCCTGCGATCGCCGAGCGTCTGTTCTTCTTCCATCCGTTCGCGCGATTCGCGGCGCGCGAGTACCTGGCCGAGCGTGAGGCTGCGTGCGACGCGCTGGTCCTGCGCGTGATGGACGTCGCGCCGCGCGCGTATGGAGAGATGCTCGTTCACCTCGGCCTCGGCGGGTTCAGTCCCGCATTCACGGCCAACGGCTCGTCACCCTCGATGTCGTCACTCAGAAGGAGACTCGCGATGTTGAACGACCTGACCTCGTCTCGTACGCGTCGAGGCGCGTTCGTGCTGCTCGCAGTTGCGGCACCGTTGATTGTCGTGCCGATGCACGTGACGGTGCAGCGCAGCGCCGCGGCGTCCACTCCGCGACCAGCGCTCCAGGAGGCCGTTGAGCCCGTTGCTCCGAAGGAGCCCGTGGCTCCGCAGGAGCGCACGGCGGAGCCGGCGAAAGCCGTCGCTCCCGTGGCGCCGCCAAAGAAGGCCCTTCCTGTTGATGAGAAGAGCGGAGAGCAGGAGCGATTACAGGAGGAGATCGCGCACCGGCGGGCCTCGGTGCAGGACCTGGAGAAAGCGCTCAACGAGATGCGTCTGGAACTGGAGGCACTGCTTGCTCGAGACCAGGCGTTGCGCAACCGCGATGCGTCGGAGCCCAGCGCGGTGCGTCGATTCTTGGAAGGCCAGCTCGAGCGGCAGCGAGCGGCAGAGCGCGAACACACGGAGACGTTCCTCGAGATCCAGCTGAAGGCTCTGTCCGCGGAACAGGAGAAGACGAGAGCGGCGCTGCGTCAGCTTTCGGATCAAGTCGAGCAGATTCGCAGACAGCTCGATGCCGCGCGCTCGGTCAAGCCCCAGTGACCTGGCGTGACGAACGAGGAGTTGCCTGCGTGGATCGACAAGGTGATCCATAATGCGCGGGCGTCGCTATGCGTCGACTCCCTCGCGATTGGCCGCTATCACTTCTCATCGCGTTCGCCTGGTGGAGCGCTGCCTCGTGCGGTGGTGGCGCCCCATCGAGTCCGAGTGCGCAAACGGTGCCCGTTCCCGTTCCCGTTCACGTCAAACTCTCCGGTCACGTCACGGCAACGATGACGGATCGATTACTGGCCGGCCTCGCAGTCGCACTCAACACTGGTCAGGCCACTCAGACAGATGGAACCGGCGCGTTTACCTTCGACCTCGTGCAGAATGACATCAGGGTGAACCATCTCACCCTGGACGGGCCGTCAATTGTGTCGCGTGGGATCACACTGGCCGCCCCGTCGACGCGCGACATCAACGTGGATGCAATCGAGGCGCAAGCTCCATTCGATCTCGGCTTCTATCGATTCCTGGTGAGAAACGGGTTCGAGTCGCCGACACTAGAGCCGCTGCGGCGCTGGGTGCAGTCGCCGATGATCTACATTCGCACCGTGGATGATTCGGAGGCATCCATCCCAAACGCGAGTCTCAATCTCGTGGCGTCGGTGCTCACCGACACGCTTCCGCGCTGGACGAATCAGCGCTTCTCTGTGGCGGGCATAGAGACGGGCACCGAAACACGGGAAGGGAAGTCGGGATGGCTCACTGTGAGGTGGGCGGTGACCGACGCGCGTTGTGGCTCGGCGGTGGTCGGCCGCGATGGAGGGTATATCGAGCTTCGCTCCCCGCGAGGCACGCTGTGCAACTGTAACGGCGCCATCCGGGCTCGCACCGTGCGTCACGAACTGGGACATGCGCTCGGCTTCTGGCATACCGGCGACGCCTCGGATCTCATGTCGGGACTTTCGGTCGCCGGGTGCGATCAGCTTCCGTCCGCGCGTGAGCTGTACCACGCAAACATCGCGTATTCGCGACCGTTCGGAAACGTCGATCCTGACGCCGATCCCCCAGCGGCAACGACCCTGGTTGCCAAGGCCTTCCGCGCCAAGGTCATCGTCGACTGACCTCACGCGTCGAATGGAGCCGGCCTACTTGCCGACAAGGCGTTCGGCAGATTTCTCGTTGTCGTTGCAGTGATAGTCCATGAGCTCGGTGTCGAGCACGATGCGCTGCACGAGCGTCACCGTCCACGGTTTCGTATACGCCTTCGCATCGTCGATCGTCAGATCGATCTCGAGCCGGCCGTAGTTCACGCGGCGGAAGCGCTCGGTCATCTTCGCGACGTCGCTGATCGGACTGCCGTTGCGATCGAGCCACGTGCCCTCGCGCAGCCCATTGGTCTGAACGACCAGCGTGTCGCCCTCCCATCGACCGGACGAGTAGCCGTTGAACGTGGGATCCGGATCGATTGGCAGTGATCGGCCGTCGGTGAAGATCTGACGGTACGTTACGTCACGCTCTGACAGGATGATGAACAGATCCGGCAGCTGAACGAGCTTTCGGTAGGGAGGATACGTCAGGATCCGTACTGCACCGCCTGGTTTGCAGAAGCCCACGGGATCGTCCTTGCCCAGCTGCTCGGTGCGCTCCTTCACGAGCGCGGCCGCCCAGGGTTGATAGGGAAGACCA
>DATFRP010000161.1:0-31248 GCA_035263125.1 Vicinamibacterales bacterium | reverse complement strand
GATGCGTATTACAGGTAAGGTCAAGTGGTTCAACAACGCCAAGGGCTACGGTTTCATTGAACGGGAGGGCGGCAGCGACGTCTTCGTCCATTATTCCGCGATCAGTGGCAACGGCTTCCGGTCCCTGGAAGAGGGTCAGGCGGTCGAATTCGAGATCGTTGACGGCCCAAAGGGTCCGCAGGCAGGGAACGTCACCAAAGCCTAGAACCACGATATGACCTGCCCGGCGTCGTTCACGACGCCGGGCTTTACCCCTCCCCGGCACCCCTCCTACCCTCAAGAAATCTTCGCTACTCCTCAGGCTTGGCACCACCCTTCATCGCCCGCGCCGTGAACGCGACCTTGCCCTGCTTCACCGCGACACGAAAGGCGACCTCCGGTGTTCCCTTCTGTTTGAGCGCGCCAACCTGCGTCTTGATCAGATCCGCAAATTTGTGGAACGGGATTGCTTCCTCGCCGACCTCGCGACGCGCCTCGGCGAGACTTTCGTACAGCTCCTGCACCTTGTGCATTTCTTTGACGGGGTCGCTGAAGGTCGTGACATTCAGAACCCGATCGATCGGGCGCTTCGGCTGTTGCTCGACCGGCGGACGGAGGTTCGCGAAGGGCCCCGGCCGTCCCTCTTCCTTCGCCTTCAGGCCGCGGTCCCAGAGATCGGCAAACGTCTGAAAGCGCGATTGCAGCGTACTGAACCGGAACCGCGCACCGGTATTCGGGATGTGCGCATTGTCGAGCCGGCGGACCATGGCGTGCACGCGCCCGCGCGTTTCCCACGGGGGACGCGGCAGCCGGCCGGCGAAATACATGTTGTATTCGGCTTCGAGACGTTTCAGCTCCGTCTCAAGCAGTCCCAGCTCACGATCGAGATCGGAGACGTCCTGCTTCGCCACGCTCTGAATTCTAGACCACGTGGTTCAGAAGATTGTCGCGATCGATTGCGAGGCGAGGTTGAGGACCTGCGTCGGCAGGATGCCCAGGTAGAAGATGGCCGCAATGGCAACGGTGAGCGCGGTCATGCTGACCGCATTGACGTGAATGCGCGGCGGCTCGGTGCCGGGTTCCTGCATGTACATCATGACCACGACGCGCAGGTAGAAGAAGACGGAGATGACGCTCGTCAGCACGCCGATGACGGCGAGGCCGTAATAGCCCGCGCTCACGGCGGCGGTGAAGATGTACCACTTGCCGATGAAGCCGGCGGTCGGTGGAAGTCCGCCGAGCGAGAGCAGCGAGACGGTCATCAGCGCTGCCAGCGCGGGATGGGTATGCCACAACCCGGCGTAGTCGCGGAGGCTGTCGTTGGCCTTGTCGCGCGCGCCGAGCATCGCGATCACGCCGAACGCGGCGAGGTTGGTCACCGAGTAGACCAGCAGATAGAACAGAATCGCCACTTTCCCCACTTGATTGGCGGCGACCAGGCCCACCAGCAGATATCCACCGTGCGCGATGCTCGAGTACGCGAGCATGCGCTTCAGGCTGCTCTGCGCCACGCCCACCACAGTGCCGAGCACCATCGTCAGTATCGCGATTGCGGAGACCACGTTGGCCCATCCCGGACCAGCGGGCGACTCGAGACGGAACGGCTCGAAGCTGGAGAGAAACACGCGCGCGAACGCGGCGAATGCCGCAGCCTTCACGCCGGTCGACATGAAGCCGGTCACGATCGCCGGGGCGCCCTCATAAGCATCCGGCGTCCACATGTGGAACGGCACCGCCGATATCTTGAACGCGAAGCCCACGAGCAGCAGGCCCAGTGCGATCAGGATCATCGGGTTGCCGGTCATCGACTGCGCTGACAGATACGGGCCCACTGCCGACAACCGCGTGCTGCCGGTCACGCCGTATGTGAACGCGATGCCGTAGAGGAAGAACGCGCTCGAGAATGCGCCCAGCAGGAAGTATTTGAAGGCGGCTTCAGTGCCGGCGAGGTTGTCCCGCCGGATGCCGGTGAGCACGTAAACCGACAGCGACAGGATCTCCAGGGCGATGAAGATCACCAGCAGGTCGGTCGCCATCGCCATCATCATCATGCCGGAGATGGCGAACAGCACGAGCGCGTAGTACTCGCCCGCCGGCAGGTTGTCGCGATGAATCACCTGCGAGGAGAACATCACCGTCAGTATCCCGACGATGCACAGCACGAGCGCGACGAACAGGCCGAAGTTGTCGGCGGCGATGACGTCGAACGCCGACAGCTTCCTGTCCCAGAGAAAGATGGAAGACAGCGCGGCACCGGCGAGCACGATCACGCCGAACCAGCCGATCGGCATCTGCTCGCCCCTGCGGCGAAACGCTTCAGCCGCCATGGCGGCCAGCGCGCCAAGGACGATGCAGAGCATCGGGGCGACCGCGTCGAGGTTCGAAGTCAGCATGATCAGCGCTGCGCTCTCTGCGTCTGCACGCTCTGCACGCGGTCGACGACCTTCTTCACCGACAACTCCATCGGCGACAGGAACAGCGCCGGGAAGACGCCCATGAAAATCGCCAGCGCGCAGAGCGGCACGACAGTGGCCCACTCGCGTGGCTTGAGATCGGGCAGCGTCGCGTTCTTCGCGTTGGTGATGTCACCGAGATACACACGCTGGAACATCCAGAGCATGTACACCGCCGAGAAGATCACGCCAAGACCGGCGCCCACCACGAAACGCGGCTCCCACAGGAACGCGCCGAGCATGGTCAGAAACTCGCCGATGAACCCGTTGAGCGCCGGCATCCCGATCGACGCGAGCGTGATGATCAGAAACGCCGCGGTCAGATGCGGCATGACGCTCTTCAGGCCGCCGAACTCGGAGATGAGACGGGTGTGGCGGCGGTCGGAGAGCATGCCGACGATCAGGAAGAGTCCGCCGGTGCTCACGCCGTGCGCCAGCATCTGGTAGACGGCGCCCTGCATCCCCTGCACGTTCATCGCACAGATGCCGAGCACGACGAAGCCAAGGTGGCTGACCGAGGAGTAGGCCACCAGCTTCTTCATGTCCGGCTGCACCATCGCGACCAGCGCGCCGTAAATGATGCCGATCACCGCCAGCACCGCGATCCACGGCGCGAACGCGGCGGCCGCGACCGGGAACAGCGGGAACGCGAAACGCACCAGACCGTAGGTGCCCATCTTCAGCAGGACGCCGGCCAGGATGATCGAGCCCGCGGTCGGCGCCTGGACGTGCGCATCGGGCAGCCACGTGTGAAACGGGAAGAGCGGCACCTTGATCGCAAATGCGACCGCGAACGCGAGGAAGAGCCAGCGCTGCGTCTCGGGCGCGATCTGCAGCGTGTAGAGCTTCAGCAGATCGAAGGAGTACTGCCCCTGCCCCGGACCGTCGCTGTACATGTAAGCCAGTACCAGGATCGCGACGAGCATCAGGACGCTGCCCGCCATGGTGTAGAGCATGAACTTGATGGCGGCGTAGATCCGCTGGTCGTATCCCCAGATGCCGATCAGGAAATACATCGGGATCAGCATCGCGTCCCAGAACACGTAGAAGAGGAAGAGATCGATCGAGACGAACACGCCGATCATCGCCGAGTCGAGCAGGAGGATGAGGACCGAGAACGCCTTCACCTGTTTCTGGATGCCTTCCCACGACGAGAGGAGCGCAATCGGCGTCAGGAAGGCGGTCAGGACCACCAGCAGCAGACTGATGCCGTCGATGCCGACGTAGTAGTCGATCGCAAGTGTGGGGTCGATGTGAATCCAGGGCACGCGCTCCACGAACTGGAACTCCGCCGAAGTCGGATCGAAGCGCGCCCACACCACGAGCGTGACGGCAAAGCCGAGGACCGAGATGGCGAACGCCAGCCACCGGATCAGACCGTCGCGGCGTCGGTCCGCATTCGGAATGAGGAGCAGCAGGAGCCCGCCCGCGAGCGGCAATAGCCAGGACAGGGTCAACATCCTCGGCTCATCTCCACAGGTAATAGCCGAGGATCACGATGACCCCGACGAACAGCGAGCCCGCATAGGTGCGGACCGATCCACTCTGCATTCGACGGAGCCCCGAAGCGCTCGACGACACGATCGAGGCGACGCCGTTGACCGCGCCGTCGATCAGATTCACATCGAAGGCGCGCCACAGCCCCTCGGTCGATCCGACCTTGATCGGCTGCACGATCGCGGCATCGTAGAGCTCGTCGACGTAGTACTTGTTCAGCAGCAGCCGATAGAGGCCGGGATACGTCTCGGCAAACCGGTCTGCGATGATCCGCCGTTTCACCCAGATGCGCCACGCGATGAAGATGCCGAGCGCCGCGATCGTCGTCGACACCAGCATGAGCGTTTGTTCCACCGCGATGTTCGCAGCTGCCTCGCCACCTTCTCGTGCAGCTTCCACTTCAGCGGCACCTGCGCGGACCGGAGCTTCGAACGCCGGCTGCAACCACGAGTGCAGCGCGTTGTTTCCACCGATGGCGTGTGGCCAGCCAATCCAACCCGCAGTCACCGATCCAATCGCGAGCACGATCAGCGCAAACGCCATCGCCGGCGGCGCGTCATGCAGGTGGCCGTGGGCATGACCATGATCGTGACCGTGTGCATGCGCATCCGCCTGTCTCGCCGAAGCCGGAGGCGAAGGCGGATGCGCGGGCACGAGCTGTCCGTGCGCGCGTTCACCCCAGAAGGTCAGGAACACGAGGCGGAACATGTAGGTGGCGGTCAGCAGTGCGGTGATCACACCGATAATCCAGAGGATCCAGTGGCCGGCCATCCACGTCTCGAAGAGGATCTCGTCCTTGCTGAAGAAGCCGGCAAGCGGCGGCAGGCCGGCGATCGCAATTGCGCCGATCAGGAACGTCCAGGACGTGATCGGCAGATCTTTGCGCAGACCGCCCATGTTGCGGATGTCCTGCTCGCCGTGCAGCGCGTGAATGACGGCGCCCGAGCCGAGGAAGAGCAGCGCCTTGAAGAACGCGTGCGTGTACAGGTGGAAGATGCCCGCGCCGAACGCGCCCATGCCCATCGCGAGGAACATGTAGCCGAGCTGCGAGACGGTCGAGTACGCGAGCACGCGCTTGATGTCGTTCTGGACGAGGCCGATCGTGCCCGCCATCAGCGCGGTGAGCGCACCGATGATCGCCACCGTCAGCATCGTCGCCGGCGCGTGGCTGAAGAGCACGGCGTTGCGGCCAATCATGTAGACGCCCGCCGTCACCATCGTCGCCGCATGGATCAGCGCGGACACCGGCGTCGGACCTTCCATCGCGTCCGGCAGCCAGGTGTAGAGCGGAATCTGCGCCGACTTGCCGGTGGCGCCGATGAAGAGCAGCAGCGTGGAAATCGAGAGGATGCCGAACCCGGTCTCCTTCGGCAGCGCCGCCACGGCCGACGCGACCGACTGGAAGTCGAGCGTGCCGAACTGCGCGAAAATCGCGAACATCCCCAGGAGGAATGCATAGTCGCCGATGCGGTTGACGACGAACGCCTTCTTGCCGGCGTCGTTGGCCGACTTCTTCTTGTACCAGAAGCCGATCAGCAGGTACGAGCAGAGGCCGACGCCTTCCCACCCGACGAACAGCACCGGGAAGCTGGAGCCGAGCACGAGCACCAGCATGAAGAACGCGAAGAGATTCAGATACGAGAAGTAACGGGCAAACTCGCCGTCACTCTCGTCGTGCATGTATGCCGTCGAGTAGATGTGAATCAGCGAGCCGATCCCGGTGACGACGAGGATCATCACCGCGGACAGCTGATCGAGGCGGAATCCGAGATCGACTTTCAGGTCGCCTGACGCGATCCAGGTGTAGATGACCTCGGGCAGTTGGGTTCCGCGCGCCTCGGGTGCCAGGCTCGCCAGCTGCCACACGCTCATCACGGAGACGACGAACGAGGCGATCATCACCAGCGACGCCAGGCCGCCTGACACTGCCTTGGGCAGACGTCGCCCCATCGTCGCGTTGATGACGAAACCGAGCAGCGGGAAGAGAGGTATGAGAGCCAGCATCACCACTTGAGCGACGTGAACGCGTCGGGGTTCAGTGATTCCTTGTGTCGGAACAGCGCGATGATGAGCGCCAGGCCGACTGCAGCTTCGGCCGCCGCGACCGTCATCACGAAGAACACGATGATCTGGCCGTCGAGATCGCCGGCGGCGCGGCCGAACGCCACGAAGCTCAGATTGACCGCGTTCAGCATGATCTCGATCGACAGCAGAATCGTGATCAGATTGCGGCGCAGAAACACTCCGGCCGTGCCGATCGAGAAGAGAATTGCCGACAGCACCAGATAGTGACTGAGCGGGATCATGCGTGATCCTCTCGGCGCGCCAGCAACACGGCTCCGACCATCGCGACGAGAATCAGGATCGAGGTCGCCTCGAACGCAAACGTGTGACGCGTGAAGAGCACGCGGCCCAGTTCGTGGACCGAGCTCACCGTCGCCGCGTCGGTTCGGGTCGCCACGGGCGCCGACAGTTCGTTCATCCTGCTGAGCGCCAGCGCGAGCTGCACGATGAGGAGCCCGGCGAGCAGCGAGCCCCACCGGGTGATGCCAGGCTGCCGGAGCGGGTGGGTCCGGTCCCATTCCGCAGCGTCCTCTCGCGGCGCGTTCAGCAGCATCACCACGAAGAGGAACAGCACCATGATGGCGCCGGCGTAGATGATGATCTGCGCGACCGCCACGAAGGGCGCATCGAGCTGAATGTAGAGGCCCGACAGCGCGCCGAACGACGCGATCAACAGCAGCACGCTGTACATCGGGTTGCGCTGGCCGATGACGAGCGCCGATGCCCCGACCGCGAGCGCGGCGAACAGATAAAAGGCGACCGTTTCAGGCATTGAAATACAGCACGAGCGCAGCGGTCACCACCAGGTTGATGACTGCCGCCGGGAACAGCCACTTCCATCCAAACGTCATGAGCTGGTCGTAGCGGTAACGAGGCACCGTCCACCGCACCCAGATGTAGGCAAAGAGGATCAGCCCGACCTTGATCAGGAACCAGATCCAGCCGTACTGCTCGGGGATGAACGGTCCATGCCAGCCACCGAGGTACAAATCGGTGGCGACCGCCGACATCGTCACCATGTTGATGTACTCGGCCTGCGGGAACAGCGCGAAACGGACCGAGCTGTACTCGGTATTGAAGCCGGCGACGAGCTCCTGCTCTGCCTCGGGGAAATCAAAGGGCGCGCGGTTGGTCTCGGCGACACCGGCAATCACGTAGATGAGGAAGCCGAATGGCTGGAGGAACACGTACCACTTCGGGATGAACCCGAGCCAGTAGCCGCTCTGCGAGTCGACGACTTCGCGCAGCGACAACGATCCTGCGATCAGGATGACCGAGGCGAGCGCGGTCGCATAGGCGAGCTCGTAGCTGATCATCTGCGCCGATGCGCGCAGGCCGCCGAAGAGCGAGTACTTGCTGTTGGACGCCCACCCTGCGAGCACGATGCCGTAGACGCCCATCGACGTGACCGCGAACACCACCAGCACGCCGACATTGACATCGGAGACCCCGAGCTTGATCGGCTCGGCGAGCAGCCCAAAGAGCGTCGTCTCCGCGCCAAAGGGAACCGCCGCAAACGCGACGAACGCGGTCACGATCGCCAGGACCGGCGCCAGAGTAAACAGCCACTTGTCCGCGCCCTTGGGACGCAGTTCCTCTTTGAAGAGCAGCTTGAGGATGTCGGCGATCGGTTGCAGCGTGCCATACGGCCCGACGAGATAGGGGCCGAAGCGCTGCTGGATGAAGCCCATGATCTTGCGCTCGGCAAGCACCAGGATCGCCGACGCGATGATCAGGGCGTTGAAGACGATGAAGATCATCAGACCGATGACGGTCGGCCGCAGATACTCTTCCATCAGTGCGCCATCACCGTGTGCTGCGATCGCCAGGCGGCCGGCAGCGTGCATCGGCCCTCGCGAACGTGCGCCTCGAACTCGTGCCTGAACAGGTTGAGCGTCGTCAGCACCGGCGTGGCCGCGGCGTCGCCGAACGCGCACAGCGTCTTGCCGATGATGTTGTTCGCGACCCCGTATAAGAGGTCGATGTCCTTCATCCGCCCTTCTCCGGCCTCGACCCGCTGCAGGAGCTTGTACAGCCAATCGCCGCCCTCGCGACAGGGCGTGCACTTGCCGCACGATTCGTGGCGGTAGAAGTGCAGGAGGTTCATCGCCAGCCACACCATGCAGACCGTTTCGTCGAGGACGATGAGCCCAGCTGATCCCAGCAGCGAGCCCGCCTTCTGGATGTGATCGAAGCTGGCCGGCGTATCGAGATGCTGTTCGAGCAGGAGCGGGACCGACGATCCGCCCGGAATAATCGCCTTGAATTTCTTGTCGCCGGCCATCCCCTGCGCAAACTGATCGCCGTAGATCAGCTCGCGAAGCGTGGTGTGCATCGACGCCTCGTAGACGCCCGGCCGCTTCACGTGGCCGCTGATGCAATAGAGCTTGGGGCCGCCGTTCTTCTCAGGACCGAGACCGGCAAACCACTCGGGGCCGTTCAGCACGATGAGCGGAACGTTGCACAGCGTCTCGACGTTGTTCACCGCCGTCGGGCACTGATACAGGCCGGCGACGGCAGGAAACGGCGGCTTGATGCGCGGCTGGGCGCGCTTGCCTTCGAGCGACTCGATGAGCGCGGTCTCCTCGCCAGCTTCATAGGCACCCGCGCCCCGATGTACATAGACGTCGCAGTCGAAGCCGCTGCCGTAGATGTTCTTCCCGAGGTGTCCGGCCTCGTAGGCCTCGTCGATGGCGCGCTCGAGCACTTCCTGCACGTGATAGAACTCGCCGCGAATGTAGATGTAGGCGACTTTCGCGCCGATGGCGAAGCAGGAGATCGCGCACCCTTCGATCAGCAGATGCGGATTGCGCTCCATCAGCACGTGATCCTTGAACGTGCCCGGCTCGCTTTCGTCGGCGTTGCAGGCGATGTACTTCGGCCTGGGCGTGTCCTTCAGCACGAACTGCCACTTGAGCCCGGTCGGGAACCCCGCACCGCCGCGCCCGCGCAGCCCGGACGCCTTCACCTGCTCGATGATGTCGTTCGGCTCGAGCGTGAGCGCCTTGCGCAGCCCTTCGTATCCACGTGCGGACTTCAGATAGAAGTCGAGCGTGTACGCCTGCGGCTCGCGAACGTGGTTGGTCAAGACGGGTTGAAAAGCCATGACGTCTCTGCAGGCCTCAGGGCTCAGGCCTCTGGCCCCAGGGCGTTCTCAGGCCTCAGGCCTTGCCCAGCCCTGAGGCCCGGGCCCTGAGCCCTGGGCCCTTTCACTTCTTCTCCACGTGGAGATGGCATCCGCTGAACACTGCCCTTCCCCGCGTACGAATATCGTCTACAAACTTCCCGCATTGCTCTGGCGACAGCCGTTCGTGCCAGTCGTCGTTGACCATGACGACCGGCGCGCGGTCGCAGGCGCCGAGGCACTCCACTTCCATCAGCGTGAACATCCCGTCGGAGGTGGTCTGACCCGGCTTGATGCCGAGCGTCGCGCTCAATTCCTCGGTCACACGCTCCGCGCCGAGGAGCGCGCACGAGAGCGTGCGGCACACGTTCAGCACGTACTTGCCGACCGGCTTGGTGTAGAACATCGTGTAATACGACACGACGTCCTCGACATCGGCAGCGGAACATCCGATCTGGTGCGCGACGTGGCGCATGCCCTCGCCGGTGATGTACCCCTGTTGCTGCTGCACCAGATACAGCGCGTGGAGAATTGCCGACTTGCGCTGGTCCGCCGGATACCGCTTGACGTTCTCGTCGAACTTCTTCTGGTTCTCGGGTGTGTAGGTGAACGGCTCGCCTTCCTCGGCCAGCTTCCGCCCGGACCGTTGGAACCGGGCCGGCGCGTAGTCCATTGGTGGATGAAAGCTCACCGGTCGCAGTCTCCCATGACGACGTCGGTGCTGCCGATGACGGCGACGACGTCGGCGATGAGGCCTTCGTGAATGATGTACGGGAGCGCCTGAATCGCCATGAAGGATGGCGCCCTCATCTTCACGCGCCACGGCCGGTTCGTGCCGTCCGACACCACGTAGCAGCCGTGCTCGCCGCGCGGACCTTCGACCGGTACGTAGACATCGCCCGCCGGCACGGTGAAGCCCTGCGAATAGATCAGGAAGTGCTGGATGAGCGCTTCCATCTCCGAGTAGACCTTGTCTTTCGGCGGCGGCACGACGCGCGGATCGTCGCACGCCCACTCGCCCGTCGGCGAGATGCGGGCAATCGCCTGCTTGCAGATGTTGACGCTCTGCCGCATCTCCGCAACGCGCACGCGATAGCGCGCGTAGACGTCCCCTTCAGTGGCGGTCGGCACCGTGAAGTCGTAGGTGTCGTAGCCGCAATACGGGAAGTACTTGCGAACGTCGTAGTCCGATCCGCAGCCGCGGGCGATCGGGCCGACCAGCCCCCAATCGAACGCTTCTTCCTGCGTCAGCACGCCGACGTTCTCGGTCCGCCGCCGGTAGACGTCGTTCTTGGTCAGCAGGCGTTCGAACTCGTCGATCTTCTCGGGAAATCGCTCGAGAAACGCGTTGACCGCCTCGTGAAATCCACGCGGGAGATCCTCGCGAAGCCCGCCGATACGGATGTAGCTCGGGAAGAACCTGAAGCCGGCGATGAGCTCGTTGATGTTCATCAGGAGCTCGCGCTCGCGGACGCAGTAGAACAGCATCGAGACCGCGCCGACCTCGAGGCCATGCGTTCCCAGCCAGATCAGATGGCTCGAGATCCGCTGCAGTTCGGCGATGAGGACGCGGATGTCGTCGACCCGCTTGGGCATGGTGAGCCCGAGCAGCTTCTCGACGCTCAGCGCATAGGCCAGGCTGTTCGACTGGGCGCCGAGGTAGTCCATCCGCTCGACGAGCGGGATCACCTGCTGCCACTTCTTCTGCTCGGCGGTCTTCTCGATGCCGGTGTGCAGGTACCCGATCGTCGGCATCGCCGACTTGATGATCTCGCCGTCGAGTTCGAGCACGAGACGGAGCACGCCGTGCGTGCTGGGGTGCTGCGGCCCCATGTTCACCGTCATCGTTTCTGTTCTGAGTTCCGCCATCTCGCTCGAAGCCGATCAGTGTAGGCCGGGCCTGTTCTGCAGGCCCGGCGTGTCTATCTCAATGCGCTCGTTTCACCCGATCTCGCTCGATGTTCGCCTTGAACTCCGTCTCGCTGACCTCGAGCGGCTCGTAGGTCTGCGCCGCCTTTCGAATCTGCACCGGGTAGTCCTTGCGCGCGGGATGTCCTTCCCAGTCTTCCGGCATCAGCAGCCGGCGCAGATCCGGATGACCATCGAAGACGATGCCGAACATGTCCCACGTCTCGCGCTCGAGCCAGCCGGCGCTTCGCCAGACGCGCTGCACGGTCGGCACCGCGCCGTCAGCGCCGGTCCGCACCTTGAGGCGCAGCCGCCGCCGATTGCCGACCGACAGCAGGTGATAGACCACCTCGAAACGCGGATCACGCGGAAAATAGTCGGCAGCCGTCACCTCGATCAGGACGTTGAACGCGAACGCCGGATTGTCGCGCAGCACCGTGCAGGTCTCGACCAGCGTGTCCGCCGGGACGTAGATCGTGGCGAAATCGACACTCGAACCGGCCTCATACGAGGCGCCTGGCACGAGCGGCTGGAGCGCAGCGATGATCGAGGAGGCGTCCATGAGGGCTCAATGCGAAATGCAAAATACAGAATGCAAAAGGAAGTCGCCCTTCATCGATGCCCCTGAAACCCTTTTGCATTCGTGTTTTTCATTTTGCATCTTGCATTTTGCATTTTGAATTACAGAACGCTCCTACGCCCTTGATCGTGCGATCTTCTGTTGCAATTGCACGAGACCGTAAATGAGCGACTCGGGCCGCGGGGGGCAGCCCGGCACGAAAACGTCGACCGGCACGACCTGGTCCACGCCCTGCACGATCGCGTAGTTGTCGAACACACCACCCACCGAGGCGCAGGCACCCATCGAGATCACCCACTTCGGATCCGGCATCTGGTCGTAGACGCGGCGCATCGCCGGCGCCATCTTGCGCGACAACCGTCCCGCCACGATCATCAGGTCGGACTGCCGGGGCGACCCGCGAAAGACTTCCGCGCCAAATCGCGCGACGTCATAGCGGCTGGCGACCATCGCCATCATCTCGATCGCGCAACAGGCCAAACCGAACTGGGCCGGCCAGATCGCCGATCGGCGCGCCCACTGGACCAGCCACTCGAATTTCGTGGTCAGAAAGGGCAGCTCCGGATCGACGAGCCCGTGATCGTGTTGTTGCAGTTCCGCTGGAGCGGCCATCTTACTGGACCATTCCTACTGAAGTGGTACTAGTCACAACAGGCCCCCGACCGCGAGTCCGCGGGCGCGACAACGGAGCGCCCGATTCCGTGGTTGGAAGGACATGCCACTAAGCGACCTTCTTTATTTGGACGCGTGGACGACGGACCGCGGGTCCCCAGTCGAGGGCGCCCTTGCGCCAGACGTAGACATAGCCCACCAGGAGAATCAGGAAAAACGCGAGGATCTGAAAGAACCCGGCCCAGCCAAGACCGCGGAACGCGAGCGCCCACGGGTAGAGAAAGGCGATCTCGATGTCGAAGAGCAGGAAGATCATCGCCACCAGGTAGAACTTGACCGAGTGGCGCTCTCTCGCGTCGCCGACGGCCGGCATGCCGCATTCGTACGGCGCGAGCTTCTCGGGCGTGGGATTGCGTGGACCGAGCAGCGCCGATGCGCCGATCATGGTGGCGGCAAAGCCCACGCCGAGCCCAATCATGATCACGACGCCAAGCCAGCCGTCCATCGATACCTTATCCCTGAAGAAACCGAGGCGACGGAGACGTGAATCCGCTCTCTCCGTCCGCTCCGTTGACCTCTTGCCTCAGTACGCTTGTGAAGAGTTTCCCAAACCTGTTCATGCTATAGAAGCCACACTGAAAGGTCAATTATGAGGCTCGCGTGGTGCCGCCCGACGACAGGTCTGTCGGATCGGCTCGACGACAGTGTGACGCTCATCGACGAGCTGCGATCCCACCACGACATCACACGACTCGACCAGTCGTCGATGCACGACCTCGTACGACTCGATTCTCGGCAGCCCTTCGACCTGCTCGTCTACGAGCTCGCGGATACCGACGACCACGCATGCCTGTGGCCGTACGTCTTCCACTACCCAGGCATCGTTCGCCTTCGCAGCGGCTCACTCCATCACAGCCGCGCGACGTCGCTGGCCCGCCAGCGGCGCGGCGACGATCGCCGCGCGGAGCTGGCGTTCGGACGCGGAGACTTGTCGGTGGCTCCGATCCTCGCGTCGCGGATGGTCGTGGTGCACGATGAGCACCTTGCCGACTCGTTGAGGCGCGACTATCCGCACACACAGATTCGGGTCGTGCCGGTCGGATGGGGTCGGGAGTCATTTTTCAGCGAGCCATCCGCGAAAAATGACTCCCGACCCCATTCGCCCCTCCGCATCGGAGTGCTCGGCCACGTCCCACGTCAGACCATCGTTCGCGCGGTGCAGCGGGCGATGCAGTCCGGTGCGAGTCTCGAACTGATGGCCGAGGCGTCTCCCGATGCAGTGCTCCGCGAGGCGGATGTGATTCTCGCGTTGCCGTGGCCACCGAGCGACGATCCGATACCTGCGATCGCGGCGATGTCGTCGGGGCGTCCACTCGTCATCTTCGAAACTGAATCGAGCGCGGGCTGGCCCACGCTCGATCCGCAAACCTGGCTGCCACGTGGGATCGATGTGCACGAACGGCCAATCGCCGTCGCGATCGATCCTCGCGACGAGGAGCACTCGCTCGCCCTTGCGCTGCGTCGTCTTGCCACCGACTCTTCGCTCGCCGCGAATCTCGGACGTGCCGCGCAGGCGTGGTGGCGGGAGCACGCTACCCTCTCGCAGGCGGTCACGGCGTGGCAGGCGGCGCTCAAAGAAGCGGCCAGCCTCGCACCGCCTCGTCGCGGAGAGGACTGGCCGCCTCACCTGACGGCCGATGGCACCGCTCGTGCACGGGCGATCCTCGGCGAGTTCGCCGTAACGGTGGACTTCCTGGGATAAACGCGAGATTCTCTCGACTAGCGACTCTTCATGACACGCCGCCTCGTCGTCGCTCTCGTAGTTGTGATCCTCGGCTCGCACGCGTTGCTCGGACAGAGCTCGCCGCAGCCGCAAGCCACGTTCCGCGTCCGCGTCGACGCCGTCGAGATCGATGCGTCGGTGACCGATGCGGCCGGCAACCCGGTCACCAATCTGACCGCCGACGATTTCGAGATCCTCGAAGACAAGAAGTCGCAAACCATTACGTCCTTCACGGTTGTCAACATCCCGGTCGAACGCCTCGAACGCCCCCAGTTCGCAGGGCACGCGATCGAGCCCGACGTGCAGACGAACCAGCAGCCCGAAGGGCGGCTGTATGTCTTCGTCCTCGACGAGGTCGCACCAGACCAGGCGCTGCGGACGCGGCGATTCCTGCGGCGATTCATCGAGCAGTATTTCGGCGCCAACGACGTCGCCGCGGTCTCATTCCTGGGACGCGCACGGGCTGCCAGCGCACAAAGCCTGACGAGCAATCCCAGGCTGCTGCTCGAATCGATCGATTCCTTCACTGGGGGATTTCCGACCGCACCGACTGCCAACCCGCAGATTCCCGACAGCCGTCCGGCGGATACGCTCGCGGGTCCCGCCCCCGAGGCCATGTTCGCCGCGCGAAACTCGATGGACGCGCTGAAGAAGATTACCGAGGCGGTCGCGGCGATCAAGGGCCGACGGAAGATGCTGCTGCTGTTCAGCGAGACCCTGCGCGTCGACATGCAGAAGGTCGTCGATTACCGAGGCGGCACATTGACGCTGGCTGAAGAGGACGCACACAAGGCGATCACTGCCGCCACCCGCAACAACGTCACCATTTATCCGATCGATCCACGGGGTCTGACTCCAGATGGCGGTCTCGGCGAAGACGAGAGCGCTCCAACGGTCGACTCCATCGGCCGCATGGAAACGTCACAAGGCATGCGCGCGTTGGGGGCAGTGACCGGCGGCTTCTCGGTCGTCAACTCGAACAGCTTCGATGCCGCCTTCAGTCGCATCGTCCGCGAGAACAGCTCGTACTACGTGATGGGCTACACGTCGACCAACGATCGGCGTGACGGTCGCTATCGCCGGCTGCAGGTCCGCGTGCGTCGACCCGGGCTGCAGGTTCGCGCGCGCGCCGGCTATCTCGGACCCCTCGGGCGCGAACCGGTGCCGGTCGAGCCGAAGCGAACCACACCACTCACCCCTTCGGTGATGAGTGCAGTCAACAGCGCGGTCGCGACGAACGGAATCCCGGTTCGCGTGTTCGCCGCACCCTTCAAG
Organism: Vicinamibacterales bacterium; assembly: GCA_035263125.1. GTDB lineage: Bacteria > Acidobacteriota > Vicinamibacteria > Vicinamibacterales > UBA2999 > Gp6-AA40. Next base: position 15,973 of record DATFRP010000161.1, on the reverse strand, counting down.
TCGGCGCAGGGTGACGCCAGTGTGGCAATGGCGCTCGAGATCGACGGATCGGCGCTCACGCTCATCGACCGCAACGGTGCAATGACCGGCGGCGTAGAGGTGAGCTATCTCGCCACCGACGCGCAGAACAAGATTCATCCAGGGGAATACCAAATCGGCAACATCTCCCTGAAGCCGGATTCGTACGATCGATTCAAGCATGATGGCCTGCGCGTGCTGGCGGAGATGCACCTTCCCCGCGGACGTTTTCAGATCCGCGTCGCCGTCGGCGATCGCACCGGCAAGTCAGGCAGCGTCGTCTACGATCTCGACGTACCAGATTTCGCCCGCGGCCCGCTGACGATGAGCGGCATCGCGATCACATCGAAGGCGCTGTCGACCGTGCAGACGATGCGTCCGAAGGAGCCGCTCAAGGACGCGCTGCCCGGGCCGATCACCGCATCGCGCGATTTCCCGCGCGGCGACACGATCACGCTGTTCGCAGAGATCTACGAGAACGCGCCGAAGGCGGCGCACACCATCGATCTGACGGCGACGCTTAAGAGCGAGGATGGTCGCGAGGTCAGTCACGTCAACGAGCAGCGTTCGTCGACCGAACTCCAGGGCAAGTCCGGGGGCTACGGGTTCACCGCCGCCCTGCGTCTCGATACCGCCCCAGGGCCATACCTGATTCACGTCGAGGGGCGATCGTCGGCTGGAAATCGCCCGACGATCAGCCGCGATATCCTGATTCACGTTCGATGATCTCGTGAACTGAGACCGAGAGCGATCCCGAAATAGGTCCGGAGATGACGGAGACACGGATTAACAGGAGGAACGGAGACACGGAGAACGGACGGAGCTGACTGCTCCGCACGATTACGCGCGAGTGGGGGCGCTGGCCTCCGTTGAGTCTCCGGTCCTTCGTTTCTGCTCAGAAATCTGCTTCCGGGTTGACACCGACAACGGAGGAAACGGAGAAAAGCGTCAACACGGAGGCAACGGGGGAAACGGAGAAGAACGTTTCATACTCCGTTTGCTCCGTTACCTCCGTGTGAACATTCTCCGTTCTGTCCACAAACCTCCGTGTCCTTGCGGCAACGAAGGCGGAGGAAAGTCGCTCCCCAATTTTCATTGTGCGGGGTGAGCTAACGCTCATGACGACTCCGTGTGCTAAAACCGTTTCTCCAAGAACTTCCGCTCCCTCGGCCCCTCGGCGTTCTCTGCCTGATCGCTCTTCTCGGCGCGCCCCCTGCTACCTCTGCGTACCGACTTCCCACGAATATCCCGGCTCCGTCGTGAGGCGCGGGTCATCGACCGGCATGCCCATCGAGAAGTGATACAGGCTTTGCCACGTGTCACCGGCCAGACCGAGCACCTCGTGCACGGCGTCGTCGTAGAAGCAGCCGATGCCGGTGGCGCGGGCGCCCGCGGCTTCGGCTTCCAGATAGAGCACCTGGCCGATGAGGCCGCATTCCCAGAACAGCCGGCGGTAGAACCACTCACCGCGCTCCATCAGCGACGGACGCAGGCGCGCGATCATGCCGAGGCTGAAGAAGCCGTCGCCGGCGATGTCCTGATCGCACGAGACGCGGTTCGCGGCCCACGACACGTCGGTCGGCACCAGCAGATCGAGATCGTCGACGCGCTCCCAGAGAAACTCCGGCCGCATGGCCGCGCGCCATTCGTCGCGCACGGAGACGTCGCGGACATATGCGTAGACCCCGGGCGTCAGGCCGTCGACGCGATGGACGAACAGAACGAGATGCACCTGCGGCTCCCAATCGATCGCATCCCACGGCACCGATACCGGCTGCAACCGGGCGAGCATCCGGAGAAATCGGTCTTTCGAGAGCGTCGATCGTCCGTCGAAGGCCACGGCGCTGCGTCGACGAAGAATCAGCTCGCGCGCGGACAGCAACGGGACAGGCTCTGGGCTTTGGGCTCGAGACTCTGGGCCATTCGAATTCAGAGGGCGGGGATGTGAAGTTGACGCTTGTCCCGGGTATCGCGTTGCCGCCGCGACGTCGTCGATGATCGACCAGTCGACATGATCGGAGCTCAGTCGATTCGCGCGACCGTTCCAGGACGTGGCGCGCGCCGCCTCGACGAGCAGCGAGGGATCGTCGTCAATCCAGGAGGTGGGATCGCCGGACGTGACCACGGCGATGCACTCGGGTTCTTCGCGCTCGGCGCCTTCGAAGTCGGCCTCGCGATCGAGACCCAGGAGCGCGGCGACCTGCGCGTCCGACCAACGCGGCAGCAGCCGCATCGTCCAACCGAGCCGCGCTGCCGACATCGCCAGCGCGCCGATCGCATGTCCCGTATCGTGCTGACAGTACCGGAACGCGCGCTCGCCGTACTTCCAGGCCTCGCGCCAGTGGATAGATGTCAAGGCGACGACTACGGCCGTCCGGCTACGCGCATACGCGTCCCAGGCGGGGAGTGTCGTTCGTTGTTCGAGCGCGTGCTCGCGCGGGGCATAGTGAAAGACGCCCTCCGCGTTTACGAGATACGCCTCGGTCGGATGCAGATTGCCGCTCGAAGGGTTGACCCGGAGGGCCCAGCGCGAGGCTCGATACTGCTTCCACGCAGACAGGCCCATCCCGCATCGCAGCCAATCGGCGATCGAGTGCGCGTCCATCGGAACTGTCTCACTCGATCGATCGACGAGCGCCTCGACGTCGATGTGCGCAGCGATGGGTTCGCGCGAGAGCTCCACACACGGAGCTCCCCCGTAACGGCGAAACGGATCGGGCTGTGTCGCCCAGTCCAGATAGCCGCGCGAGCGCGCGAACCTGTTGAAGTAGTGCTTGGTAGCCTCGTGGTACTGAAGCGCGATCACATTGGCTCAGCGCCTACTCCGCGAGACTTACTTCGAGAGCGCTGTGATCCGCTTCTCAATTTCAGCGAGCGCCTGATCGAGCTGCTGCTTGCGGGCCGCATGGGTCGCCAGCTCGAGCTGTCGCTGCATCTCGGTCCGGGCCAATCGAAGCGATTCGATCTGGCGGATGCGCTCCGGGTCGGGACCCTTCCCATCCTGGCGGGCCTTGCGTCGTTCCTGTTCTCGTTCTTCCATGCGCTCGGCGAGGCGGGACTCCGCGTCGACGAGGCCTTCTCCGGCATCACCCATGGATCTGATTATCCATGCCCACTGCTCAATGCACAACTCGGACCCGGTCGAGGCTCGCGGGTTCTCCACGTTGATCAACAAGGTGAGCGTTGAGGTATGTGCACTCCTGAGCATTGAGCATGGGCCTGTGACCGACTCTTGGGCATTGACCCGCGAGATGCAGGCATTGACTAAGATCACCTCGTGAAGCGCTCGCCTCTGGACCTGTTCCACCCCGCCGTGCGCGAGTGGTTCAGCGGCGCGTTTCCGGCGCCGACGACTCCGCAGCAACTCGGATGGCCGGCCATCGCGCGCGGCGAATCCACACTCATCCTCGCGCCGACCGGCAGCGGCAAAACGCTCGCCGCGTTTCTCTGGTGCCTCAACCGCGTGATGTTCGAGCCGCCCCCGCCGAAGCAGTCACGCTGTCGCGTCTTGTACGTCTCGCCGCTCAAGGCGCTGGCCGTCGATGTCGAGCGCAACCTTCGTGCCCCGCTCGCAGGCATCGCCAACCTCGCGCATGCGAGCGCTACGGCGATGACGATGCCAGAGGTCGCGATCAGGACGGGCGACACACCAGCACTGGAGCGATCGCGATTTCTACGAGACGCCGCTGACATTCTGATCACCACGCCCGAATCGCTCTTCCTCCTGCTCACGTCCAACGCGCGGGAACGTTTGAAGACGGTCGACACGGTCATCATCGACGAGATCCATGCGCTCGTCCCCGGTAAGCGAGGCGCGCACCTGGCGCTGTCGATCGAGCGCCTCGAAGCCATCCGGTCGGGAGCACCATTGCAGCGCATCGGACTGTCGGCGACTCAGCGACCGCTCGAAGAAGTCGCACGGTTCCTCGGCGGCGCCGAGCTGCGACGATCATCAACACGACGTACGCGGGCGAAGAAGCACGCGGCCACCGCCCAATCGACACACGCCGACGTCGAAGCCGAGCTCCACGGCGAGTTCGGAGATGAACGCGGGCCTGCCGGCTACCGCCCGGTCACGATCGTCGATGCGTCGGAGAAGAAACGTCTCGCCCTGCGCATCGAAGTCCCGGTCGAAGACATGGCGAGGTTGGCCGCACCGAACGAGATTCCGGGCGGGCCCGCCTCGCAAGGTCCGGTACGTCCCTCGATCTGGTCGTCGGTCCACCCGCGCCTGCTCGAACTGATTCGCGCGCATCAGTCGACGTTGCTCTTCGTGAACAGCCGTCGCCTCGCGGAGCGGTTGGCGGGAGCACTCAACGAGCTGGCAGGCGAACCGCTCGTGCGATCGCACCATGGCTCGCTTGCGCGTGCGGCCCGAAGCGACGTCGAAGATCTCCTGAAGGCCGGACGGATCAAAGCGCTCGTCGCAACCTCGTCGCTCGAGCTCGGGATCGACATGGGCGCCATCGACCTGGTCGTGCAGATCGAATCGCCGCCCTCGGTCGCGAGCGGCCTGCAGCGCATTGGCCGCGCCGGCCACCAGGCCGGAGCCGTGAGCGAGGGCATCGTCTTTCCGAAGTTCCGTGGCGATCTGGTGGCCTGCGCCGCAGTCGCTCGAGCGATGCACGAAGGGCGCGTCGAGGCGACCCGGTATCCGCGCAACCCGCTCGACGTGCTCGCCCAGCAGCTGGTGGCGATGGCGTCGCTCGAGACGTGGGAGATCGATGACTTGTTCGGGCTCGTGAGACGCGCGGCACCCTTCGCCGACTTGAGTCGTCGCGCTTTCGAGGGCGTCCTCGACATGTTATCGGGTCGATATCCCTCCGACGAGTTCGCCGAGCTGCGCCCGCGTGTGACGTGGGACCGTCTGCGCGGTCGCATCTCGGGACGCACCGGGGCCAAGCGGGTCGCGATTGCCAACGCCGGCACCATTCCCGATCGCGGTTTGTACGGCGTGTTCCTCGCAGGAGCCGATCGCCCCGTCCGGGTCGGCGAGCTCGACGAAGAGATGGTGTTCGAGACCGAGGTCGGTGAGACCTTCGTCCTCGGCGCGTCGACGTGGCGTGTGGAAGAGATCACGCACGACCGCGTGCTCGTCACGCCTGCCCCGGGCGAACCGGGTAAGACGCCGTTCTGGCACGGCGATCAGGCCGGTCGCCCCGTGGAGCTCGGGTTTGCGATCGGCAAGCTCGTACGCGAACTGCGCGGCCTGGCTCGAGCCGCCGCCACCGATCGGCTCGTGCGCGAACACGATCTCGATGCACCGGCCGCTGAGAATCTGCTTCGCTACCTCGACGATCAGGCTGCCGCCGGCGCCATCCCCGACGATCGCACGCTCGTCATCGAGCGGTGTCTCGATGATCTCGGCGATTGGCGTGTCTGCGTGCTGTCTCCACTTGGAAGCCGCATTCACGCGCCGTGGGCGATGGCAGCAACCGCCTTGATTCGCAACCGGACCGGCATCGACGTCGAAGTCCTCTGGGGTGACGAAGGCTTCGTGGTCCGGTTCCCCGAAGTGGACTCGCCCCCGGACCCGTCGCTGCTCCTGCCGGATGCGGGCGAGGTCGAAGGCCTCGTCCTTCGTCAGCTCGGATCGACGTCGCTCTTCGCCGCGCGCTTTCGCGAAACCGCTGCGCGCGCGCTGCTCCTCCCTCGGCGGCGGCCGGGTGCACGCACGCCGCTGTGGCAGCAGCGGAAGCGCGCGTCTGATCTGCTCGCGGTGGCCTCGCGCTTCGGATCGTTCCCTGCGCTCCTCGAAACCTATCGCGAGCTGCTGCGCGATTACTTCGACATGCCCGCGCTCGTCGACGTGCTGCGCCGACTCGCGTCGCGTAGCCTTCGTCTGACGACGATCGACTCCACCACGCCGTCGCCGTTTGCGGCCTCGCTGCTCTTCAGCTATGTGGCCAACTACATCTACGACGGCGACGCTCCACTCGCGGAACGACGCGCGCAGGCGCTCTCGGTCGATCAGGCGCAGCTTCGCGAGCTGCTGGGCGATGCCGAGCTGCGCGAACTGCTCGATCCCGAATCGATCGACGCGGTCGAACGGCAGCTTCAGCAGATCGACCAGAACTATCGCGTGCGGACCTCCGACGGGCTGCACGATCTGCTCCTGCGGCTCGGCGATCTGACGACCGAGGAGATCGAGGCGCGCAGTGCGATCGCCGACACCAGCGCGGCAGTCGCGGATTTGGAGCGGGCACGCCGGATCGTCGCGCTGCCGATCGCGGGCGAGCGGCGGTACGTCGCGGTCGAAGACGTCTCGCGATACCGCGACGCGGTCGGCACGCCAGTGCCACCGGGGCTGCCCGAGGCGCTGCTCGAACCGGTCCGCGATCCCGCGGGCGATCTCGTGCTGCGCTACGCGCGGTCGCACGGGCCCTTTACGGCGCGGATGTTCGCCGATCGCTACCGCCTCGGCATCGCGGTGGTCAACACGCTCCTGGCGAGAGTCACTGGCGAAGGACGCATCATCGAAGGCGAATTCCGGCCGGGTGGCACCGACCGCGAATGGATCGACGCGGACGTGCTGCGTCGACTGCGCGGCCGCTCGCTCGCGCGGCTGCGCCACGAGATCGAGCCGGTCGACGCGGCGGCGCTCACGCGATTCACCGTGTCGTGGCACGGGATCGGATCCTCGCGACGCGGACACGACGCACTGCTCGACGCGATCGAGCATCTGCAGGGGGCCCCGATCCCCGCGTCAGTGCTCGAGCGCCAGGTACTGCCGGCACGCGTCGCCGACTACCAGCCCGCGATGCTCGACACGTTGATGGCCGCAGGCGAGATCATCTGGGTCGGCGTCGAGCCGATCGGCGAACGCGACGGCCGCATCGCGCTCTACCTCACCGATCACGTGACGCGGTTGCGGGCGCCTGCGCCGCCATCCCCGCGAACCGCGCGGAAGAACGGAGGCGATGACGATCACACCCGCGCGGACGAGATCCTGGCGCACCTCCGTCGTCATGGGGCATCGTTCTTCGCAGCGATTCATGAGGGATCGGGGGGAGGCTTTCCGCGTGAGACGGTCGACGCGTTGTGGGATCTGGTGTGGCGGGGCCTCGTCACCAACGACACGCTGCACGCGCTCCGAGCCTTCGGTCACGTCCCGGAGACTCGCGGGATCCGACGTGCGAAGGCGGGAGCGTTTCGATCGCGCCGCCTTGTGCCGCCATCTGCCGAAGGCCGATGGACGCTCGTCTCGCCGCCTGGCGGCACCGAGACCACGCCAACCGAGTGGAGCGCCGCCCTTGCGCAGCAACTGCTCACCCGCCACGGCATCGTCACCCGTGAGACTGCGGCGAGCGAGAACCTGTCCGGCGGCTTCTCGGCGGTCTATCAGGTACTCAAGGCGATGGAGGACGCCGGCCGCGTTCGACGCGGATACTTCGTCGCCGGACTGGGAGGCGCGCAGTTTGCGTTGCCCGCTGCGCTCGATCGTCTCCGTTCCATGCGCGAACCCAGCGACACTTCGCAGACCGTGATCGTCGCAGCAACGGATCCCGCCAATCCCTACGGCGCCATCCTCAAGTGGCCTGCGTCTTCAGAGTCCGGCAATCCGATGCAAACAATAAGCGACACCGGCCGCGGCCCGACGCGCACAGTCGGCGCCTTTGTTGTGCTCGTCGATGGATATCCGGCCGCGTATCTGCGGCGTGGAGAACGCGAGCTGCTGTTGATGGTGCCCGACGCGGAGCCGCAGCGATCGACCAGTACACGTGCGACGGCGCGTGCGCTGATGTCGCTTGCCCGCTCGCGTGAGGAAGGGCGTCGAGGCATGCTCATCGCTGAGATCAACGGGACGCCCGCGAGCAGTCACGCTCTCGCGCAGATCTTCGTTGCCGAAGGATTCAACGCGACCGCGATGGGACTTCAGGCGCGCATTCTGCCGCACAGGCCTGGCGCCGTCCCCGAAGTGGATTTCCTTCCACCGTCCGACACACAGCTCGATGCCGGAAGTTGACAGCGATCGATGTCAAGCTCCGTCGCTTGAACGAAGATCCTTGCTAACATGTGAAGCACGTATGGCAAGCCAGTGTTCCTTCGACATCACCTCGAATGTCGATCTGCAGGAAGTGGACAACGCACTGAATCAGGCGCGAAAGGAAGTGGCGCAGCGGTACGACTTCAAGGGATCGAAGGCCTCGATCGAGTTCGACGCGAAAGAATCGAAGCTCGTGCTCATTGCCGACGACGACTTCAAGCTGAACGCGCTCTGGGAGATCGTGCAGACGCGACTCGTGCGACGCAACGTGCCGGTGCGGAATCTCACACGGGGCACGATCACGCCGGCCGCCAACACCACTGTCCGGCAGGAGATCGCGTTGCAGCAGGGCATCCCGGTCGAGAAGGCACGCGACATCGTGAAGTTTCTGAAAGACGCCAAACTGAAGAAGGTCCAGGCGTCGATCCAGGGTGATCAGCTTCGCATCACGTCACCGTCGAAAGACGATCTGCAGGAAGCGATGCGGCAGCTGCGCGAGCAGGACTTCGGCGTCGCGCTGCAGTTTGGAAATTACAGGGGCTGAAAAACGTAGGGGCCGCCTTTAGGCGGCCCCCACTTGATCAGGCCGCCTGAAGGCGGCCTCTACGTTACTGGTTGCGACGCTGCTGGAATTGCTGGCGTCGCTGTTGGGCCTGCGCCTGACGTTGTGCGCGCAGATCCTTCAGCTTCGACTGCTGATCCGGTGTCAGCACGGACCAGATCTCCGAGTTCATCCGTGACGCCTGAATCGCCACGTCGACCTGGGCCTGGACCATGTCCTGCGTCAGCGCCGTGATTTTCGTCTCATCGGCAGGGACCGTTTCCACCGCCTTCTGCTGCGCCTGACGCGCCGTCTCGAGCCGCGACATCGCATCGCGGATCTCGGCCTGGTGACGGGAACGAATGTCCTTCACCTGCTGCTGCTGCGCATCGCTCAACTGAAGCTCACGCAGCGGCAGCCCGCCGGGCAGACCGCGCATGCCACGCCCGCCCGGGCCGCCAGGGCCGCCGCCTCGAGGCCCCTGCGCATACACGACGCCAGCCGCCAGTGCGAACACGGCAACCGCCGCCGTCAAGGATCGAAAACGAATCATGTCTTGCCTCCCACGAATTGCTTGTCGCATCGCACTTTATTGGACGGTACGGCCGTGGCGGCTGCACGGCACAGACATGACAGTTCGGTGGCTCGACCATGTGCATCGATTTGTCACAGGTATGCCTCGTGATCGTCACCTGCGATCCGTCAGAAGAGACTGAGGACGTGATGAAACGAAGACGACTCTGGGTACCGGCGGCACTTCTCGTGGCCACGCTTGCGGTCGCCACCTACTACTACCGCAGCGACGTCGACGCGGACGTCTCTCCTGTGACCACCGTCGAGGTGAAGCGAGGGGACGTCGTCGCAACCGTCGAGGCCAGCGGAACGCTCCAGGCAGTGACGACGGTGCAAGTGGGCACGCAGGTGTCCGGCACGATCAAGACGCTCAACGCCGATTTCAACTCGCGCGTGCGCAAAGGTCAGGTGATCGCCGAGCTCGATCCCTCGTTGTTTCAGACGCAGGTCGCGCAGGAACAGGCGACGGTGCAGCGGCTCAAGTCGGAGGCCGAGCGTGCCAGAGTGCAGGCCGACGATGCGCAGGTCAAGCTGCGTCGTGCCCGCGAGTTGTCCGCGCAGCAGTTGATCGCCAGGAGCGATCTCGATGCCGCCCAGAGCACTGCAGACGCGGCCGCGGCCGCCGTCAAATCGGCTGATTCACAAGTGACACAGGCGAACGCATCGTTGAGTCAGGCACAGGTGAATCTCAGTCACGCGATCATCCGCGCGCCGATCGACGGCGTGGTGATCGCACGAAACGTCGATGTCGGGCAAACGGTCGCGGCCAGCATGCAGGCGCCGACCCTCTTCGTGATCGCGCAGGACCTCACCGAGATGCGCGTCGACGCGAGCATCGACGAGTCGGACATCGGCAAGATTCAGCCGCGGCAGGCGGTGCACTTCCGCGTCGATGCCTACCCGACAGAGACGTTCACCGGCACGATCTCACAGGTGCGCCTGCAACCGGTGGTCGATCAGAACGTCGTCACCTACGTCACGGTCATCGACGTCCCGAACAAGGACCTGAAGCTCAAGCCCGGCATGACCGCAGCGGTCACGGTCGAAATCGGCCGGGCCGACGACGTCGTTACGGTCCCCAATGCGGCGCTGCGCTTCCAGCCTGACAAGGTGGTCTTCGAGAAGCTTGGTCAGCAGGCGCCCGCGCGAGCCGCTGGTTCGAGCACTGCGTCGAGCGGTGGGTCGAGCGCTGCTTCGAGCGCGCCGCGCTCCAATGCGGGCACACGCAGCGGCAACGCGACATCGGCCGATCGCAGCGCTCGGCGCGCCGTGTGGGTGCTCGACGGCGGCCACCTCCGTCGCGTGCCGGTGCAGGTCGGGTTGAGCGATGGCAAGGTGACGGCCGTCACCGGGGAACTCACCCCGGGCGCGTTCGTCGCGACCGGCGTGACAGCGAGCAACGACGCGGCCCCTTCGACGCAGCGATCGCCGCTCCTCCCCACCGGGGGACGACGAGGCGGCGGAGGACGATCGTGAACGGCGACACGCTCATCACCATTCGGGATCTCGTCAAGACATATGTCGTCGGCGAAGTCGAGGTGCCGGCCCTTCGCGGCGTCTCACTGGACATCCGGCGTGGCGAGTTCGTCGCGCTCACCGGTCCGTCGGGCTCGGGCAAGTCGACGTTCATGCACCTGGCGGGCTGTCTCGATCGACCGACATCGGGCACGTATCTGTTGAACGGGCGTGACGTCTCTCGACTCTCGAAGCGCGAGCTCTCCGCCGTGCGCAACCGCGAGATCGGGTTCGTCTTTCAGGGGTTCAACCTCCTCTCCCGCACGACCGCGCTCGAAAACGTGGAACTGCCGATGCTCTACGGTCCCTCGGTCCCGGCGAAGGAGCGTCATCGCCGCGCGACCGCGTCGCTCACTGCGGTCGGATTGGGCCAGCGTCTGGATCATCACCCGAATCAGCTCTCGGGCGGCCAGCAGCAGCGTGTCGCGATTGCGCGGGCACTCGTGAACGAGCCATCGCTGCTGCTGGCCGACGAGCCAACGGGCAACCTCGACTCGCGAACGAGCATCGAGGTCATGGGCATCTTTCAGAAGCTGAATCGTGACCGACACATCACGATCGTCCTCGTGACCCACGAACCCGACATCGCCGAGTACGCCTCACGCATCGTCGCGTTCCGCGACGGGCGCGTCCGGCTCGATCAGCCGGTCGCCGTGCGGCGCGATGCCGAAGAGGAGCTGCGCCGTTTCGACGAGGGCCGCTTCGAGGAGGACAGCCTGGAGCGCTCGGCATGAATCCGCTGATCATCGTTTCGATTGCCGTCGCTGCACTTCGACGAAACGCGATGCGAACGGCATTGACCGCGCTCGGTCTGATCATCGGCGTGGCTGCGGTCATCGTGATGGTGTCGATCGGCAACGGCGCGAAGTCGTCGATCGAGACGCAGATCCGCAGCGCCGGCACCAACGTCGTCACGATCTCCGCGGGGTCGAACTCGTTCGGCCCGGTGCGCCAGGGCACGGGCAACACCACGACGCTGATGCCCGCAGACGCCGAGGCGATCGCCAAAGAGGTCGATGGCATCAAGTACATCTCGCCGGGCGTCAACACTCGTGCGCAGATCGTCGCCGAGTCGGCAAACTGGAACACGCAGGTGCAGGGTACGGGCCCGGACCTCCCGGCGATCCGCGCGTGGTCGCTCGAGTACGGATCGTTCTTCACGGATCAGGACGTGTTGATGTCCGCCAAGGTCGCCGTCCTTGGTTCGGTCGTGCGTGAACAACTCTTCGGCGCGGGGACCGATCCGACTGGTGAGACCATCCGGATCAAGAACCAGCCCTTCCGCGTGATCGGCGTATTGAAGAGCAAGGGACAGGCCGCATTCGGTCCCGATCAGGACGACCTGATCGTTGTCCCGTACACCACCGTGCAGAAGAAGCTGCTCGGCATCACTCACCTGCAGAACATCACGCTGTCGACGGCCGACGGCGTGCCGTTCCAGGGGGCGTCCGATCAGATCACCGATCTGCTGCGCGCGCGTCACCAGCTTCAGCCCGGAGAGCAGGATGACTTCACGGTGCGCAGCCTCGAGGAGATCGCAGGCGTGCTGACGTCGACCACAACGACGATGACCTGGCTGCTGGCCAGCATCGCCGCCGTGTCGCTGCTCGTCGGCGGCATCGGCATCATGAACATCATGCTGGTGTCGGTCACCGAGCGCACGCGGGAGATCGGCCTGCGCCTGTCGATCGGCGCGCGCGATCGAGACGTGCTGATGCAGTTCCTCGTCGAAGCGCTGGTCCTGAGCCTCGCCGGAGGCGCGATCGGCGTGCTGGCCGGCTTCACGGCGTCGTTCGGCGTCAGCCGCATCATGCAGTGGCCGGCGCTCGTGACACCCGGCGCGGTTCTGATGTCGTTCGGGTGCGCAGCCGCGATCGGCATCTTCTTCGGGTTCTATCCGGCACGTAAGGCTGCTGCGCTGGATCCAATCGAAGCGCTGCGTTACGAATGACAGGAGGTTTCATGATCGGTCGGCTCGTCATCGCCACTGCGGCAATTGCGCTCGCACTCGGCACGGCTCCCTCATACGCCCAGACCCACCCGGACTTCTCGGGCACCTGGGTCGTTCAGCACATCGATCAGCAGCGACCGCAGAATCAGAATGGCGGCAGCACACGGCCAGGCGGTGGCGGTTTCGGCGGGCGCGGCGGCTTCGGCGGGCGCGGCGGATTTGGCGGAGGTGGACGCCGCTCTGGTGGTGGTGGCGGTGGCGGTCAGAACCGAGGCGGCGGAGGCCGCGGGATGCTCGGCGAGTCCTATCAGCAGGACGATCGCGTCTCGATCAAACAGGAAGACACGTCTCTCATCGTCACCAATGAAAACCTCGGACGTATGAGCCGCTATACATTCGACGGCAAAGAGACCACCAATCCCGGTCCTGGCGATTCGAAAGTGAAGAGCAAGGCGCACTGGGACAACCAGTCGCTGGTCGTTGAAAGCACGACGACGATCCCGGCCTCGCAGAATGGCAACAATTCAAATGGGGGCGGAGACTTCAAAGTGGACAGCAAGCAGACCTGGAGTCTGAATCCCGAGGGCACGCTCCGCATGGAGAACCTTGTCAAAGGTCCACGAGGAAACATCACGACGACGGTGACGTTTGCGAAGGCGAATTCGTAGTTACGAGCCGATCCGGTCCACGAACCACGGAGCCACACCTCAGTGCCTCCGTCCTTCGACGTTGCTCAGGACGCCCTGAGCGCAGTCGAAGGGCGTGGTTCGTGTTTCTGTTACGCGTAGCAGCCTTCGAAGATCGCTTCCACCCCGGCCCTCACATCGGCCGCCGACTGCACGCGGGTCGAGTCAGACAGCCGCGCCTCGCCCGTACGGTCACGATCGAGCCATACCGTCTGCACACCCAATGCATGCGCAGGCGCGATGTCGTGATACCAGCTGCACGCGACGTGCACCCAGTCGCAGCGGTTGACACGCGTGAGCATCTGGAACGCGCGGAAGTGCCACGGCGCCGGCTTGTAGCCGCGGATCCGCTCCGCCGTCACGAACAGATCGAACGGCTGACGGAACGACCGATGCGTGATCTCGAAGAGATCATCGTCGCAGTTGGTCAGCACGGCGAGACGCCATCCGTTCCGGCGCAGGTCCGCCAGCATCGCCTCGACGTCAGCGAAGGCCGGCATCGAGCCCCACGACCGCTCGAGCGTCCGTGCATCGGAGTCCGACACACGCACACCACGCGCCGCGGCCGCACGCACCAGTGCCGTGGCCAGCACGTCCTTGTACGAACGATGCGGTGTCTCGCGCTCGACGAGCCGCTCGCTGGCGAAGTAGCTGCGCACGATCTCCGACGTCCGATCGCCGGTGATCGGGGCGAGCGTCGCGGCAAATCCCGACTGCCAATCGACGAGCGTTCCGAAACAGTCGAAGGTAACCCAACGCGTTTGTGCACGGGCCGACACGGGAAGCCTCCTTTCCTGCTGGTCAGAGTTCAGACGTTCCAGTTCCAAGTTGGGTACAAAACAAAAGGGCCATCACCCGAATCCGGATGATGGCCCTTTGCGATCTCGAGAGAGCTCGGCTCTACATCATCCGGATGTACCTGCGTCCTTCAGCCAGTCGACGCTGAGTACCGCAGCGATGCGAACATCGGCGGCGCCGGTGAACGGCGGCGTCGACGGGCACCCCACGAAGTGGTTGTTAGTAAGACGCATCGGCACTCGGATGGTTGACGTCCTGGAGATAATAACGCACTTCCCCTCTGGACCGAACACGAATCGTGTCGCCGGGTCGAAACGTCCGGGTCAACGAACTGACGAAGTTGAAACCTCGAACCGGCAATCTGACAAGTACAGTCTGGTGCCGGTCGCCTGCAGCAGGTGCGTGCTAAGGTAGCAGCCGTTGAAAGGGGCGCGCCGTGATGTGCGCCTTCAGGATCGGGCGTCCCAGGTTGTGCGCCGCGTCATGCTACAGACTCTTGTTCGCATCGCTCTCGTCACGTCAGCTGGGCTGACGATCGTGGCAGCCTCGACTGCTGCCGCGATGGACGAGCCGCCTGTCGTCATACGGATCTACGACGCCGGCGCCAGCACGGCCCACCTCCGCGCGGCTGCCATCCGAACCGCAGCTGCAATCCTCGATCAGGCCGGTATCGCGGCCGATTGGCACGACTGCACGGAAGGTGTTTCTCCAGCGTGCCAGACTCCGCGGCCCGCGCGCGATCTGATCGTGCGCATCATGCCGGCGACTGCATCGGCCCTGCACCCGCCGAGCGCGGCGGAGGTTCACGCCAACCTCGAGGACGCGGACTTTCCGCTCGGCTTCGCCGTCGTCGATCCCACGAGACACACCGGCGCGATGGCCACGATCTTTCACGATCAAGTGGAGTCGGTCGCGCGGCGCAGCGGCGTCGACGGCAGCGAACTTCTCGGTCGGACGCTCGCCCACGAGATCGGCCACCTGCTCCTCGGCGTCAGGGGCCACAGCCGCACCGGCTTGATGCGCGCCGTGTGGACCGACGCGGAGTTGACGATGAACCGTCGCGAAGACTGGGTCTTCACCGGCCCGGACCGTCGGCGTCTCAAGCCTTAGAACGAACCCTCCTTCAACCGGAACGTGCCGTCGTCCTGCCGCTCTCGATATGCTGCGTGACAGTTCTGGCACAGTTGATTCAGCAGCGCGGCCGACCCTTTCGCGCCTTCCCAGTCTCCAGCAACGGCTGCGCGTTCGATCGCAGTGATGTGCGTGATGCCGTCGCGCGCACGCGCGGCTGCCGGATTCTTGCTCGCGTCGAAGATCGCCGCTGCTTCTGCGAAGGCGAGCTTCAGTTTCGCGGCGTTCTCGGCGACCACATCAGCCTTCGATTCCTGCGCGGCCGTACGTATCGCCGTAAACGCAGGATTGATCGCCTTCATCGCCACGCTGAGTGAGACATCGGTCGGCGTCGGCGGCGGAATCGGTTTCTTCGCCAGATCCGTGAAGGACGCGTCGATGACCGCCGTGGCCACCAGGACCGGCTGGCCCTGAAATTTCGAACCTGCATCAGCCGGCACATCGAGCGTGTAGTCGGGAGCGACACGGGTGATCGCGGCCGGATCGAATCTGACGACCTGACCGCGCACCGTCAGGTAGTGCTTCGGGTCGAGGGACGCATTCAGGTACGGCGCGATCACCAATAGCGGGGCGCCAATCGGCTTGACGCCGGTGGCGCCGACCGCCTTTCGCTGATCGACGATGAATGCCGTTTTCGAGAGCACCTGTTCGATGCCGGCCGACACGGTGACCACCTTCCCGTAAAACACGTCGGGAGCCTGCAGGATCGTATTGGTTGCAACCGGGGCACCCTGAGCCGTGTTGTCGTTGCCCCGCCGCCGTTGCGCGCTCGG
>DATFRP010000160.1:0-22341 GCA_035263125.1 Vicinamibacterales bacterium | reverse complement strand
GAGAAGACCAACACCAGAATCCTGACGAAGCGCCGCGCCTCGTTTGACATTGGCGCGCGGTTCATGTGGGCCGATGACAACCCCGCCTTTGCCAATAGCCAGCGCATCAGCCTGACGACGTTGGAACCGGCTGTCACGATTGCACTGCTGAACCGATTCGAGAAGGCCGATGTTGTGGACTTCGGGTTTGGAGCAGGTTGGTACTGGTTCAGTTCGACGGAATTCCCCGCGTTCAGCGGGGCCTTTTTGGAACCTATCCGGATTGAGGCTCATGCGCCCTTCGTGTGGAGAACGCACATGTGGTCGGCGGCGATTCCGCGGGCCCGATTCGGCGTGCTCGTCTTTCCCACGGGTTTCGAGCGCGCGGCATTTGCGGCGACAGACCCGCTTCCGGCGCGCATTTCGCGCGACTGGGCCAGGACTGTCGCACTGACGTGGGACCTGGAACCACTGTTGAAGCACCTGCAGCCAAAATTGACGCCGCCAAAATCATCGACCAAGTAGTGGGTGCGGAAGACGCGCCGCGCCTTGGCGGTAGTGAAACGCCAGATGATTCTTCGTCGTGCGCGATCGGCGCACGCACTCCAGATGGACCGGCCTCAATCGTCTATGAGCAAGTCGCCAATCTCTTGTTCGTAGCGTCGCAACGCCGACAGGATTGTTGGCGAATCGGAGAAGATCTCTCTCGCCTCACCCAGGTATCGTCGCATCTCCTCAGCGTAGTCTTGCCCCGTCGCTTCGGATGGCCGCCACGACAGTCCACGCCCGGTCAACAACGAATCGATTGCCGCGAGTTCGCCGATATGCGTAGACACCGCTCCCAGGGACTTGGCGTAGATCTCCAACCCAACCGGGGACGCTGTGAACAGTCGCTTGAACAAAGTCGACGCTGGATCAACGGGCGTGGGTGCCGCTTCCGCGATTGTGTCCCAAACGGCCCTGGCAATCAGGGCGAACACGACGGCCTGCCCGTTCAGGACAGCAATCCCTGTCCCATCATTCATATTCCGCTCAAAACCTTGGAGGAGGTTCTCAATAGTCTGAATCGGGAAACATCCGTGTCCTCGCAGGTATTCCTCGTCGACGGTGAAGGCACCCGACCGTAAGCCTTCCTGAAAGAACCGCAATACCGACTGAGCGTTGACGTCTTCATCAATCCCGTCGATCGAGCCAAGGCGGTTGTAGTTCCCCTTAACCGCGAGCGTCATAGGAACGTATTGGTCGGACGATTGATGGAGTAGGACGAGAGCAGCGTCGGCTCCTTTCAGACTTACTCCTGTAACCATGCACCTGCAGTCGTAGAATCCCATCGTTTTTGTGTCTCCGTCTATCTCCGGCGAGCGGCCTGCGATGCGGACCGCGCTGTGTGCGTGCGCCCCTCGCATCACCGATCTTCCAAAAACCGCGCCTGATGTTTCCCATCGTTTCAGCCACTGACGCCGACCTTGTCGCTGAAATTGTGAGCGTGGCAAGCGAGCCGGTGTTGCAAGGCAGCCACATGCGCATCTGTGATCGGCCACACCGATTTGTCGGCCGTCATGGCCGCTCGTCCAGACATCCATGCTGCAATGCCATCGCGCGCTGGAACGCGAGTTGCTCGTTTGCCGACGAATTCCATTCTCGGTTCTGAACGATTGAGCGCGCCGGGCGCCTTGCGCCTTGCCGCCTTCGACTTCGCTCAGGCCCGGAAAGTCGGACATTACAATCCTTGAAAAACCTTGCGTTCGCAGGAGAGATGACGATGCATGGCCGAAGTGTGAGAGCGTCCTGGTTGATATGCCGCGCCCTTGCCGCAACGCTGGCGTTTGCTACGCTGTGTGTCGAAGCGTCAGCGCAGACCGCGGCGCCCCCAGGCGACGCGCAGGTCCGGCCCGTCACGGTCAGCGGCCGCCTCGTTCGCGACACCGTCACGCTCGGAAAGACCATCCTCCCCGCGTGGAAGGTGGAGCTCGTCTACGTGAACACGTCGAAGCAGCCGTGGGAGCTGGGCGAGTCGCTCTTTCTCATCGCGCCCTCCTCGTCAGGTGGGGCAGCGTCGGTGCACGTGTCGCGCGCACCCGCGAAGCCGGGCAAGGCGCCCAGGTATGTTGCCGATCGGTATCGGATGACGTGGGGCATCAACGTGCCCTCAGAGGGCTCCGCGATGTGGCCGTTCACGGCGCTTCGCGAAATCAATAAGATCGAAGCGCTCATGCTCTCGCTGCAGGCGAGAAGGGTGGACGCCCTCCCGGGCAGCGGCTACGGGGCGCCGCTGCAGCCGGGCGAGACTCGCACGATCTCGGAGCAGCTGGTGTTCCCCTTCAATGCGGAAGTGAAGGGCCTCCGCGAAGCGATCGTGATCGTCCCGCCAGTGGTCCGCCCCGCCGGAACGAATCTGCGGCCCGCGCCCTCGATGCTCGTCTTCGACGTGAAGGGGATCGTCGAGTCGGGCACGGCCTTCGAGGTCCGGAGCACGGACGTCCTCCCAAACGACGCCCCGGCGCTTCGCGGCATCGCGAACGACGTCCTGCAGCCGGCGTGGCGCCGGCTGCAGGCGCTGAACTTCCTCGTGGACACCTACCCGGCGGAGACAAGCGAGACGCTCATCGCGCTCGCCGGCGACACGTCGCCCTCGTCCGTGATGCGGACGCCCGCGATCCTCAACATGGGCCTGTTGAAGACGCCAGGCGCGCTGCCCGCGCTGGTGAAGCTGCTCGAGACCGGCACCGGCGCCACACGCGTTGCCGCGATCGCCGCGCTGGGGGACCTTGGCGATCCGGCGGCGGCCCCGGCCGTGCGCACGCTGCTCCGGGACAAGGACGAGCAGACAGCGAGCTACGCGATCCGGACGGTCGGTGCGCTGAAGGATCTGGATTCGCTGCCGCTCCTCATCACGGCTCTGCACGACAACCGGCGCACCCTGTACCAGACAGCGGGCGCGGCCATCATCGCGATGGACAATCAGGCGGCGCGCGACGCGCTGATCGACGTCTTCAGGAATCGAAAGGCGCCGGAGCCCACGAGGACGGCGGTGGCCTACACGCTTGGCGCAGCGAGGGCGCCCTGGGCTACCGAGGCGGCGGTGTCGGTTCTCCTCGACGAGCAGGAAGAGGACGACGTGCGGGTGGCAGTGGTGCAGACGCTGCGCACCAACCGCAGCAGCGACGGGGACGCCGCGATCGAGAAGGCCGCCGCGAGCAGGAAGAAGAAGGTGAAGGAGGCGGCCGCGTCGGCGGTGGAGCGCTTCAAAAAGGAAGCGGCCTCGAAGAAGTAGTTCGTAATTACGCCCACTTTGCTCTCGCGAGATTGACGACGGCGCGTTGCCTTGGCCAGGATCTCGAAACTCGATGCATAGCGTGTCGGACAAGCGATCGCGCGCGTATCGAGACTATTTGAAGCCGCGGCCTCCGGCGCCGCGTCCGCCTTCCTGCAGCTTCTTGAGCTCCTGCAGCTTCCTCTCATCGAGCGAGTCGACGAGCTTGTAGTCGGACGGCACGGTGAAGAGGTCGGGCGGCGGCTCGGCGCGCACGATGTTCGTCAATCGGTATACGGTGTCGCCCGATCGGGGATCGCTGCGAGTGATCAGGACGGCCATTCCCAACTCGGCGGAGAACCAGCGTTCGGTCACGAGGTTGATCGGCGCGAGATTGCCGATCTCGCCGGCCGGGATCGTATTCGTCGTGCGTGTGCCGGTGGCGTTCACCCCTTCGATCTGCCGCGTCCCGAGATCCTGGACGACTGGACCGCGCGAGGCGCCAGCCCCATCGGCCTCCGCGCGCTTCAACTTCAGCGTCGCGGTGTTCAGATCCTCGCGTCGCTGCACGATCAACGCCGGGCTCCGGAGCGCCTCCCTGGTCTGTTCGTAGAGCGTGTAGGACACGTGTTCGACCGGATCGGTGATGACCACATAGCGCTGCGGCTCGTTCGATGGGGCGGCGCTGGTCCACACCGCGCGCCCCCGCCCGCCGGCACCAGCCGCTGCGTTCTTCGGCTCGGTCGTCAGCCGCAGGACGGACAGCGGTCCAACGAGCGCCATCTGCTGCTCGCGTCGCGTGCGTCCCTTGGTGTCACGGGCGATCGACGTGGAGAAGCGCTGCTCGATTCGATTGCCGTCAGACAACGTCTGTGTGAATTCCGTCGCGGCATCAGCGGTGAAGGGCGCGCCGGTTATCGGCGGCACGTTCTCGGCGGCCTCGACGTTCCCGATCTGCAAGCTCGGAGTCGACAGCGTGAATACCGCCCGTTCCTGTGCCGAGGTCGACGCCGCCGCCATCGCCACGACCATTGCCACCACCGACCAGCCTGCTCGTGTCTTCGTCATCGTCATTCTCCAAGCCTACAGGGATACCCTCAGTCCTCTCGCCACGCCGTCCTCGCCAACCAGGACGTCGACATCGACCATTTCCGTGGAGGCGTTTGCTGCGATACCGAGCTCTGTCAGCGCCGATCGCATCACCCGCATCCGTACGATGTGTACGATCTCGCCGGTCGCGATCGGATCGCCCATGACCACGAGCGCCGAGCGCGCATCGTTCGCGCCCGGACTCGGGTGCCGATCGGCTGCGCCCGGCGCAGGCGTGTCTGCTGCGTCCGAGATCGCGGGCGCGACCCGTGGGGACGCAGCCCGATCAAATGAGATCGCCGGCGATCGTGGCGGAGCGATCGGTCTGTCGGCCAGATCACGCTGGAGCGCCACCGAACCCACGATCGTGACGCCGGCCGCAATGGCGGCTGCGCCGCGGACGATCCTCCGCCGCGTCGGCGCCGTCTGTGCCTGGTCGTGGCGTGCATCCCAGAGCGCCATGATCGCGGTCTCGACATGCGCCGGTGTTTCGACGCGCGCCTCTGCATCCGCCAGTGCGCGCAGCGCCCGCGTCAATGCCTGGTCGCTCGATCGTGCACTCATACTTCGCACCTCACCGTGGGTCGCGCCGGAACGAGCGCACAGGCGCGTGAGCGCTGCAGCTTCTGCGTGAGCAGCTGCCTCGCGCGATGCAGCCTCGAGCGTACCGTGCCGATTGCGCACGAGAGCGCCGATGCGGCATCGGCATAGCTGACGTCCTGCAGATCGCAGAGCACGATCACCTCGCGGTACTTCGAGGGCAGCGCGAGGATCGCCCGGCGCATCTCGCGAACGTCACGCTCCCGCGACAGTTCCTCGACCGCAGAGCCGACGACGTGTGCCGGGCAGAGGTCGGAGCCGCTGTCGTCGAGCGAGACGAACAGACGATCGCGCAGCAACCGGCGGCGAATCTGGTGGCGAGCCGAACCGTAGAGATATGTCGTCAGGCTCGCGCGCGCCGGATCGTACCGTGAGGCGCCGCGCATGAGTCCCAGGAAGACTTCCTGGACGATGTCCTCGGCGGTTTCGTTGGAGCCGGTCATGAGCCGGGCGAACCGAAAGACGACCGAGTGGTGCTTCCGGTAAACAGCTGCGAAGGCGTCGCGATCGCCGGCGGCGGTGCGCCGCATCAGGTCGTCGTCGGAAACCTCGCCCTCGTGCCGCATGACGAATGTGATTGCGCCATGTGCCTGGAAAGTTCCGGAGAAAGCGGACACGTCCGGTTAGACGTCCGTCTCGGCTTAAAGGCGGTCCGTTCAGGATTCGGAGATGGGGAAGAGCCGATCGAAATTGCCGCCGAAGATCAACGCTTTGTCTTCGGGACGAAGATCGAGCGAGGCGACGATGGTCGTCTGGGCCTCGTGGACGGGTCGTTGCCATCCCCTCGGGAAGAACGACGAATCGGTTCCAAAGAGGAGGCGCGACGGTCCGACGACTGCGAGCGCGGTTCTGAACACATCGTGCAATGTCAGTCCGGGCGTATAGCGAATCCAGCCGTTCGAGCTCGAGGTGTCGAGATGGATGTTCGGACACAGATCAGCCGCCATCAGGGCCTCGCGCAGCAGGCCCGCGCCGAAGTGCGGAACGATGAAGGGAACGGTCGGGAACATGGTCGCGAGTCGTCCGACGGCGAGCGGATCGCCGAGCCGCATGTCGAAGCGGCTGGGCAGGCCGAGCTTCTTGCGAACGCCGACCGAGAGCACCCCGCAGTGAACGAAGACCGCGGTCCCCGGGTAGGCAGCCGCCACCTCCACGACCCGTCGCACGCGCTCGTCATCGAGCGGAACATGGTGCATCGCCGGAAACAGGCACATGGCACGCATTCCTCGATCATGCACCGCTCGACGTGCCCGATCGACCGCGTCGTCTCGTGACGGGTCGAGCATGAAGAATCCGACGAACCGGCGCGGCTGGCTCGCGACGGCCGCGGCGACCGAGTCCTCGTCGCCGGGTACGCTCGCGATGAGCGCGGCCCGCGCGACCCCGGCGGTATCGAGTTCCCGTGCCCATCGCGCCGCGAGAGACTCCGGAGTGCCAGGGTCTTCCCATTGCAGCTCCTGGCAGAGTTGCGCCGGCGTCTCACCCCGCCCGCGTTGATTCGAGAGCGTGGCGAAGAAGTGGGTGGAAAAGAAGTGGCAGTGGGAGTCGTTCATTTCTGCATTCCGAATTCTGCATTCTGCATTACCCGAGTCCGCTTCCACCATACGGCGACCAACACGACGGCCGTAAAGACGAGCCCGATCGACAGGCCGATCCAAAGCCCCGCGACGCCCCAGGCGAAGTGAAAGCACAGGGCGTATCCAACCGGCAGACCGAACACCCAATGCCCGACGACGTTGACGAGCATCGGCATGCGGGTCTCCCCCACGCCACGGAGGACGCCGGTTGCGACGGCCTGCGTCCCGTCGAACAGCTGAAACGCGGCCGCGATTGCGAGCAGGCCGACGCCGATCTGGATGATGCGGGGATCGGTCGTGAACGCGCCGATGAGCGCGGCCGGCCATGCAAAGAGAACCAGGCCGATGAGCGTCATCACCACGCCTCCGGTCGCGAGCGCTGTCCATCCGGCGCGCACGGCGCGTCGAAGGTCGCGAGCGCCGACGGCGTGGCCCACGCGTACGGCCCCCGACGAGGCGAGGCCGAGCGGCACCATGAATGCCAGCGAGGCAATGTTGAGCGCGATCTGATGCGATCCTGACGAGACCGGCTCGAGCCTGCCCGCCAGCGCGGTTGCAGCGGCGAAGACGCCGACTTCGAGCGCGACTTGCGACGCGGCCGGAAATCCGAGCGTGACGAGGCGACGAACACGGGCCGCATCGGGTGCGAGCGGAACATCTATGTGTTCGCGACGGCGGCGATGTTCGATCAGGATCGCGACGTACAGAAAGAGCGCCATGTAGATGCGCGCCAGAGTCGTCGACCAGGCCGAACCTTCGACGCCCAGGGCAGGCATGCCGAGATGCCCGTAGATCAGAACCCAGTTTGCCCCTGCGTTCACCAGGTTGGCCGAGACGAGGGCGAACATGATCGGCCGCACGACGTGCATGCCCTGCAGGTACCGTCGCAGTGCGGCGTAGAGCAGAAGCGGGAGCGCGCCGAACGAGATGACCCGCAGGTAGTCGCTGACGAGCGGTCGAATCTGTGGATGCAGTCCCCACCAGTCGAGCGTCAGCCAGAGCAGCCACGCGAGGCCCATGACAAAGGGCGTGACGAGGAGCGCGAGCCAGACGCCGCTGTGCAGCCACTGCCGACAGCTCGTCGAGTCGTTCGCGCCATGCGCCTGCGACACGAATGTGTCGAGCCCGAGCATGAGGCCCATGCCGAAGATGGCGATCGCGGTGAAGAGACTGCTGCCCATTCCCGCGGCGCCGATCGCGGCCGGGCCGAGCGGTCCCACCATGATGGTGTCGACGATGCCCATCGACATCCAGCCGACTTCGGCAAGGATCACGGGGCCGGCGATACGGAGGAGGGGGATGAGTTCGGACATGGGTAATGCAAAATGCAAAATTCGAAATGCGAAATTCAAATGCAGAATTCAAGTGACATGGCTTGGACGCGCGCATGCGGCCCTTTGCATTTTGCATTTTGAATTTTGCATTCTATAGGGATGAAACCGCATCCCGTCTACGCCGCATACGTCGAGGGACACGACGTCCTTCGCTGCCTCGAAGAGACGCCGGCCCGGCTCGACGCGCTCGTGCGTGGCTGGCCGCGTCAGCGCGACGAGCAGTCGTACGCGCCCGGGAAGTGGAGCGCGCGGCAGCTCCTGGTTCATCTCGCGCACATCGAGATGGTCTTCACGACCCGTCTGCGTCACGCGTTGACCGAAGACCACTATGTCGTGCAGCCGTTCGAGCAGGACGACTGGATGGCGGCCGAGTCTCCGGTCGCCGCGCTGATCGCGCTCGATGCGTATGTCTCCTTGCGCAGGATGAATCTGCAGCTATGTCGCGGGCTGACCGGTCAGCAGAAGCGCCGCGTGTTCACGCACCCCGAGTTCGGCGAGATCGACGTCGACTGGCTCATGGGGTGGTGTGCCGGACACGAGCGTCATCATCTGCCGCAGTTCGAAGCGATCGGGAAGGGATAGCCCTTGAACGCGCTGGCAATCGTTTATCTGGCGGGCGCGCTCATCGCGCTGTGGCGCACCGACGCGGGCCCGTTCGAGCGCCTGCTGCTCGCAGCGCTCTGGCCGATCGGTCCCCTCGCGTTTATCGTGACGGTGGCGATATTGCTCGCGGCATCGCCGCTGGCGTTCCTGCCGCGGCGGTCTTAGTCCTTGGTCCTTTGTGCTTGGTCCTTAGTCCGTTTGGTGGGCGGGGCTTCGTCCGTTGGTCCCGCGCGCGACGGACCCATGGACCAACGGACCAAGCACCATGTACTAAGGACTAAGGACCAGTCTCAGACGTCGGCGCCCTTCTCCGCGTAATGACGCATCAGGAACTGCTGCGCGTTGAAGGCCTCGCCGTTGACCGGCGGCCGGTTGTATTTCCCACTCGAGTCGAGTTCCATGGCGCGAATCGTATCGCGCAGATAGGCACCAAGCACCACGTCGCGGAGGTGCGTGAGGAGCTCGGGATCGCGGATCGGCGTCATCGTCTCGACCCGGCGTTCGAGATTGCGCTCCATCAGATCGGCCGTGCCGATGTACATCTCTTCACGTCCGTCGTTCAGGAACCAGAAGATACGCGAGTGCTCGAGCAGCCGGCCGACGATCGAGCGCACACGGATGTTCTCGCTGATGCCGGGAATCCCGGGGCGCAGGCTGCACGTGCCGCGGACGATGAGGTCGATCGACACGCCGACCTGTGAAGCGCGATAGAGCACGCGAATCATCTGATCGTCGGTGACCGCGTTGACCTTGATGCAGAGTCGCGCGGGCCGCCCCTCTCGCGCATGCGCGGTCTCGCGCTCGATGAGCTCGGTCAGTCGCGTCCGCAGCTGCACCGGGGCGACCAGCAGGCTGCGGAACTCCTTCTGATTCGAGTACCCGGTCAGGTAGTTGAAGACGTCCGAGACGTCGCTGATGATTTCGGGGTCGGCGGTGAAGAGTCCGACATCGGTGTAGATCTTGGCCGTCTCCGGGTTGTAGTTGCCGCTGCTCGTATGCACGTATCGCTGGATGCCGTCGGCTTCCTGGCGAACGACCATGCAGAGCTTGGCGTGCGTTTTCAGATCGGCGAATCCGTAGACGACGTGAATGCCGTGCGACTCCAGCCGCCTGGCCCAGATGATGTTGTTCTTCTCGTCGAATCGCGCCTTGAGCTCGACGAGCACCGCGACCTGCTTGCCCGCTTCGGCGGCGGCGATGAGAAGCGGAATGAGCGGCGAGTTCGGCCCGATGCGGTACAGCGTCATCTTGATCGCGATGACGTGCGGGTCTTCGACCGCCACGCGCAGGAACGTTTCGACCGAGCTGAACGACTCGAACGGATGATGTACGAGCACGTCCTGATAGCGGATCTGATCGAAGATCGCTTCCGGATCTTCGTCGGTGCGCCACAGAACTCGCGGCGAGAACGGCGCGTCCTTCAGCTCCGGCCGATGAATGCGCGTCAGCTGCGACCAGTCGGCAAAACCCAATCGATCCGACGTCCGCACCACCACATCGTCAGTCACCTCGAAGTTCTCGACCAGGATGTTCAGCACGCGCGTCGGCATGTCGGACTCGACGTGCAGCAGCGCGATGGCGCCACGCCGAAGCTCCTTCAGGCTGCGATCGACGCTCTCGAGCAGATCGTCGGCTTCGTCCTCTTCGATCTCGAGGTCGGTGTCTCTGATGACGCGGAAAAGATGCGCCCCTTTGACCTGGGTACCCGGGAACAACTCGTGGATGTTCGCGCGGATGACGTCTTCGAGGAACACGAAGGTGATGCCTGGCGTCGGGCTGAGCGCTTCAGGAAGCGAGATGAAGCGCGGCAGCGCATCGGGCACTTTCACGCGGGCGAACTTCGTGCGGCCGGCATGCTTGACGACCACTGCGAAGTTCTTGCTCAAGTTCGAGATCAACGGGAACGGGTGTCCGGGATCGAATGCGAGCGGCGTGAGCACCGGGCAGATCTCACGACTGAAGTAGCTGCTCAAATGCTCGCGGATTTCGGGCGTCCAGTGATCCTGCTCCAGCAGCGAGATCTGTTCCGCTGCGAGCAGACGCCTCAATTCCTCCCACACGCCCGCCTGATCGTTCAGCATCCGGCGGGCACGTGCCCGCATCGCTTCGAGCTGCTGCTCGGTGTTGTACCCGTCGGGCGCGACATCTTCTGTGCCCTCATTGAGGTTCTTCAGCGTGGTCGACACGCGAATCATGAAGAACTCGTCGAGGTTGGTCGCAGTTATGGCGAAGAACTTGATGCGCTCGAGTAGCGGATGACTCGGATCGCACGCCTGGGCCAGCACGCGTTCGTTGAACTCCAGCCAGCTCAATTCGCGGTTGATGTACAGCTCTGGCCGCTTCAGGTCGTTTGCCTCATGCGGTTGAGGTCGAGCTGGCGTGCGTCCGGATGTCGGGCGACGCGGCCGCCGTCCTGACAACGGTCTAGGCTCTACGAGGGCAATGTCGAAAGGGGCCATGAACTGTTGAGCTGGCTAAGGGATCCGGCATCATAGCAGATCGATATGACGCGCTAAGATCCGCCCAAGATGCACACAATTCGAGGAGCAATACTCAAGCCACAGGTCACCCCCAGCGACTTGCCGGCTCCCTCGGATTCGTCCCGCAAACGCTCACATTTGCGGCTCATCCGTGGCAGGGCACTTGTCTTCTGGGATCCTACTTTGAAGGGCACCCGTTATGCCAAGAAGCTCGACGCCATCGACACCGATCAGATCACGCCCGCGGCTGACTGCGTCTCAGAGACACTCGAAACACTCGACGAACGGTGGAAGGCGGGCGCATTCCGTTATCTGATGCCCGACTTCCGCGCCCGCGTGCATCGCGGCGAGACGTTCGTCATCGCCGGCGATCGTTTCGCCATCGGCTCGTCGCGTGAGATGAGTCCGGCTGGTCTCAAGGGCATTGCCGACGAGGCCGGCCTCGAGATGGTGATCGTCTGCGGCGAGAACATGGGCGACATCTTTCGACGCAATGCCCTCAATCTCGGGCTGCATGTGGTCCAGAGTCCCGAGGCGGTTGCCGACGCCGGCGACGATGACGAGTTCACGTTCGATCCCGACTCCCGTCGTCTTACGAACGTTACACAATCGAAACAGTACGAGCCGATTCCGCTCACGCCCAAAGAGGACGACCTTCGCAGGAGCGGTGGGATCGTCGCCGCCGGTCGACGTGAGTTCCGCGCGTCGGTCGAGCGTCGTCCTGAAATCGAGTTTCCAGACGAGGCGATGGCCCGAAATCTCACGACTACCGAACAAATCATCTGGGCCCACCGCGTCGACAAGGATCAGCGCGAGCTGAAGCCGGGCGACACGCTTCGCGTATACGCCGATCTGCTGCCGGCCTCCGACGGCACGGCGCCATTTGCGATCCACACGTTCAACCAGATCACCGGGGGCTCAACGATCGATCCGCGCCAGGCGGCGGTTGCCAACGATCACTTCGTCTTCACCGGCCGCGAAGACGATGACAGGCAGACGAGCATCGGCCGAGCCTTCGCCGAGCTCCACGGTCTGCGACCGCCGTACTACGCGACACCAGGCGACGGCATCTTTCACTTCTATTTCCCCGAGCAGGGGCTGGTGCTGCCCGGGCAGTTCATTCCAGGTGCCGACTCCCACAGCCGTGCGTATGGGGCATACGGTGCAGTTGGTGTCGGCGTGGGCTCGACGACGCTCGGGTTCGGTTGGGCGACCGGATACGTGTACTTCACGCTCGCCAGAGCGCGTCGCGTGGTCGTCACGGGTGCCCTTCAGCCCTGGGTGAGCGGCAAGGACATCGTGCTCGAACTGCTGCGGCGGTGGGGTACGCAGCAGTCGCAGGGCATGTCGGTCGAATTCGTCGATGCGCATCGCCAGCTTCCGATCGCGTATCGCAACACGATGGCGAACATGATGGCGGAGGCTGAAGCGCAGAACGGCATCTTTGCCGCCGACGAGATCACGATGGCGTGGTACGCCGACAAGGGCATGACGACTTTCCCGTATCCACAGATCGCTCCCGGTGCGCAGGCTCGATACGCGCTGGACGAAGAGCTGTCGCTCGACAACGTCGCGCCGATGATCGCGAAGCCGTTCAGCCCGGGCAACGCGTTCGCGGCGGAGGAGGTGGCGCGAGAACGACTCGAATTCGACAAGGCGCTGATCGGATCGTGCACGAACGGCAGCTACGACGATCTGCTTCAGGCCGCGCTCGTGCTCTATCATGCGCGCGGCGCCGGCCTGACGCGAACCCGGCGTCCGCTCGTCGTGTTTCCCGGCTCGGGTGGTGTGGGACGGATGATCGAGCGTCCAGACCCTCGTCTCGGCGGCGAGTCGGTGGCCGGCGTGCTCCGATCGGTCGGAGGCGAGATTCGTCAATCCTGGTGCGGTCCCTGCTTCGGTCAGGGGCCCGATGCCCTCAAGCGCGGCGAGCGCGCGATCACGTCGTTCAACCGCAACTGGCAGAACCGCATGGGTGTAGGCGGCGAGGGCTACCTCGCCAGCCCTGCGATCGTCGCTGCGTCTGCGCTTGCCGGTTACATGGCGCCGCCCGATGAACTCGGGTTGCGATGGGATCCGGAAGTCTATGGAATCTGATGCTGAGAGGAATCAGGAATCAGGAATCAGGGCTGGGCCAGGCTCGAGGGATCAGCCGTGAGGCCTCAGACCTACAGCCTGATTCCTAGCCCAGGCCTGCATCCTGATTCCTGCATCCTGATTCCTAGAATGTGAACCTCACTGCCAGCTGCATCGTCCGGGCATCCCCAGAGAGGCTCGTGATCGTGCCGAATGTCGCCGTGTCCGACAGATTGCGGTTCGGCAATCCGAAATTCGTCGTGTTGAACAGGTTGAAGATGTCCCAGCGCAGTGTCGCCGAATAGCGAGCCATGCGAATCATGCGCTGCAGCGTCATGTCGAAGCTCTGGAAGCTCGGGCCGCGCAGGAGATTGCGGTGCTCGTTGCCGAAGACGCCCGACGGCACCGCCGTGAATGCCGATGTGTTGAACCAGCGGTCGACGGTCTTGGGACCGTCGGGATCGCCGGTCATGTCGGGCAGACCGGTCATGTTCGTGCCGACGTTGTTGCCACTCTGATTCACCGTGTACGGCCGGCCCGAGCGAATCGCGTAGATACCCGACACCGTCCAATCGCGCGCGATGACATTCTGGCCGAACGGCAGATTCACGACGAAGTTCGTCGTGAGGCGATGACGCACGTCGTAATCGCTCGGCCCGTACCAGTTGTCGAAGTTTCTCGCATCCTGCGGGAATGCATTCGATCCCTGCGTGGTCAGCTGTTCGGATGCGTTGTCCTTGGACTCCCCGAGCGTGTAGGCCACGCCTGCGCTATATCCGCGCGCGAAGCGCTTCTCGATCGATGTATCGACCCCCTTGTATGCCGATTTGCCGTTCTGAGCCCGCCACTCGATGAACCCGAAGTTGGGATACGGAAGCGCGCCTCGCGCATCGTTGGCACCCGGGGCGCTCGGAAGCGGCTGATTCAAGTTCACGAGCGTTGCGAGGTTTGAACCGCGCGTATAGATGAAGTCCGCTGAGGCGACGAAGCCTGCCGGCAGTTCCTGTTGAAATCCGAAACTGGTCTGGTTGATGGTGGTCTTTGGTGCATCCTCGGCCACCGCCCGAATGCGGAGTCGTGCGAGCTGGCCCGCGGCGGGATCGAGATTGGGCAGCGTCAGGAAGTTGGCCGGGAATCCCTGTCGGAGGAACATGACCGGCGCCCCGGACGTCTGCGTCACTGTGTTGTTGATCAAGCCGGGCACGTTGAGCGCGAGTTGATCCTCGCTGCCGACGCGATCGAACAGGTTGTAGAAGATGCCCCATCCACCTCGAACCAGCGTGTGTTCGTTGACCTTGTAGACCACCCCGATGCGCGGCGCGAGATTGTTCCGATCCGCTTTGACGAGACCGCGATCCTCGAGTGAGCCGTCGGATGCGAACACCAGGCTACCGGAGCCATCAGGGTTGAAGTTGGTCTGGTGGTCCGCCGCCTCGAGTGCCGGCGTGATGAAGTCGTAGCGCAGTCCGAGGTTCAGCGTCAGGTTCGAATTCACTTTCCAGTCGTCCTGCGCGAATCCCATCGCCGCCCAATGCCGCTGCTCGACCACCCACACGTTGGAGAGCTGCAGATCGGAGACGTAGCCGAGGAGATAGTCGGCCATCGCATTCCCGGTGAACCCGTTGCGGAATCGCAGCGCCCCCCGCGTCGCCGGGACGTCCATGTACTGATTCTTCATCGGCGCGATGATGTCGGCGCCCAGCTTGAACGCGTGGTTGCCGCGGAGCCATGACATCGTGTCGAGGAACTCGAACTGATCGGTGTGCTGGAACTTCGGGAGGAAGTCGGGGGATCCGATCCGGCCCAGACCCGATCCGCCGAAGAATCCGTCGATCGTGATACCCGCCAGGCCGCCCGCGACGAGCGGGTTGGTGATCATGCCCGGAATCTGCGCGTTGGCAGGCGGGGTCTGACCGAACGACTGCTGGACGGCGTCGGAGGTCGAACGCGACCAGGAGAAGCGCGCCTCGTTCACGGTGGTCGACGACATCACGCGGGTCCAGCCGGCGACGAACGCGTTGGTCTTGATCTTCTGGTTGCCGAACGCCGACGTGCCGGTGCCGTCGATGACGCCGCCGAACGCTCCAGGAATCTCGCGATCGCGGTTCGAGAAGATGTAGCGGCCGAAGATGCCGTCGCTGCTCGTCGGCCGCAGATCGAGTCGCGTCAGCACGCGGTCGGAGTTGTCGAGCAGATCGGCGATGCGGAAGAAGTTGTTGGCACCAGGCTGATTGGGCAGCGGGACCAGATCGATGATCGCTTTCGCGTACGGGTCGATGCGGTCGCTCGGAATCTGGTTGTTGGCGAAGGGCTGTCCCGTGACCGGATCGCGGACCGCCGCCGTGAAGATACCGGCGCGTTCGTCCGCGGTCGGCACGCGCGTGAGTCGGGTCACGCCGCGCGTGATGCGTGTCCCTTCGTAATCGACGAAGAAAAACGCCCGATCTTTCACGACCGGTCCACCGATGTTGGCACCGGGCTGTGATTGACGATTGTCTGGTTTGGGTGCGCCCGCGCGCTTCGAGAAGAAGTCGATGCTGTCCATCGACTGGTTGCGGAAGTACTCGTATGCCGTCCCGTGCAGTCCGTTGGTCCCAGACTTGGTCGAAACACTGACTGCGGCTCCCGGTGAGCGGCCGTACTCGGCGGAATACGGACTGGTGACGACCTTGAATTCCTGAATCGCGTCGACCGACGGGCGCGACACCTGCGTCGTCAGTTCCTGCACGTTCTCGGAGATGCTGTTGTTGTCGACGCCATCGAGCAGGAAGTTGTTCTGCAGCGCACGCGCGCCGTGCACGTTGATTCCGCCGGTCCGTCCGAACGACGTGCCGCCGCCCTGCTCGGTGTAGCGATCCTGTTGAACGCCCGGAACGAGCGCGAGAATGTCATCCCAGTTCCGAATCGCCAGCGGAAGGTTGGCAATTTGCGTCTGAGAGACGACCGCGCCGACCGACGAATCGCTGCTCAACGGCGGCACGGTGCTTTCCACCGTCACCGTTTCAGTGATCTGGCCGACCTCGAGCGTCACATCGATCCTCGCGCGCAGGCCGACCTCGAGGATGACCGTGCGCGAGCTCTTTTTGAAGCCTGCGAGATCGATGTCGATTCGATACTCACCGGGTATGAGGTTGACCAGGAGGTACGAGCCGGTGCCCGTGGTCTGTTGAGTCACTGCGATATTGGTCGCGATATTCGTGACAGTGACTGTCGCGCCGGGCAGCACCGCACCGCCGGCGTCGGTGACGATGCCGGTCAGCGTCGCTCGATCGACCTGAGCGAGCGCAGGATGGCAGACAAGCAGCACGAGCACCGCGACGGCGGCCAGACGTTTCATCGGATTTCCTCCTGGAGACCCCGTCACGCTATCAACCGCGTGCGCCGCGTCTGAAACAGCCGTACAAGTTTTCTGTGACTGATCTGATTTCCGTGCAGGAGGCGCGTGTCAGCGGACGATGACGAAGATGGGATTGGTCACGGCGATCAGGTTGCCGTCGGTGTCGACCAGATGCACGCGAGCGTATCCGCTGGAGGCGGCGTAACGCTCGTCGGTCACACGACCATCACTGCCAATCGGCCACCTTGCGAGCGTTTCCCCATTCCAGACCCATTCGACACGAGCCGTGCGCAGCGAGGGTGGCACATCGACGCGGACATGCAAGCGGGTCCCGCGCGGAATGGTTACCGTGTCGCCGACTCGAAAGGTGGCATCGTCGGTGGCGATCGTGAAGTCGGGCGGAGGCATGCTGGCATTTGCCATGACGATCGCGCGGCCTCGTCGCAACGCGTCGAGGACGGCAGGCGTCGATAGTTCGTCTGCCCGAACGCGGAGTACCGGTGCGCCGATCGGGTCCGGGCCACGATGCCAGTCTCGTCCCTCGACCGCCGTGATTCGACGGCCCGCGCGCAGCAGCGTGTCCCACATCGCCATGGACTGTTGCCGAGCGGTCAGCGAGCCATTCGCTATTTCAATCGCCGCGACGGCAGCGGGAACGTCATGTGTCCACGTGCAGGCGAGGCAGTCTGTGACAGGGTGATTGATGCCGATCACCGCCCCGCGCCGGTGCGCTTTCTCCATCAGCGTCGCGAGCGCGCCGTCGCCTGCGCGAATCCGGAAATCGATGTAGTCACGGTCGCCGCCAAGACCCCAGACGTTGAAGTGGCCATTGGGGGTTGTGACCTCCTCGCCGGTGATCACGAGCAAGTCCGGACGATCGAGGGCCACGCGTTGATGGGTCGTGTTGTTGTGATCGGTGATGGCGATGAAGTCGAGTCGCTCGCCGCGCGCTTTCTCGATCAGCTCCGAGGCCGTGAGCACGCCGTCGCTCTCGGTCGTGTGAGCGTGCACGACACCGGCGTACCAGTCGGGGCCACGCTTCAGGGGCGCCGCATTTCGCATCGGGAGCGGTTTGATGGCGCCGGCCGGTTCGCGCGAAAACGTCGTGGAGACGGTGACATCGACTCCTTCGGGAGCGACCTTGTAGAGACCGAGCATGACGTGCCACTCGCCGGGCGGCAGCGGCCCTGGCCAATACCCCGGCGACGCGTCATCGATGCCGATCGTCACGGTGTCTCGAGATCCCCCACTCCACCCCCGCAACGCCCGCGAACTCAACGCAAGCGGCCCTGGTTCGAAGACTCCGAGATCGATTGCGTTGGCTCCGCCCTTGGCGTCGTAGTGATAGGCGAACGTGAGTCGAGTGGTGCCGGTTGGAACCGATACCGGCACGTACTCATAGCGTTCTACTTCCTGATCGCGAGGGGTGAAGTGACGGACGACGTCCGACTCGCGCGATGTTAGTGACGGTGTGAACGCAATGACCACCGCGAGCACCGCGGCCGCGTGTGCGAATCGCATGACCTGCATGCGATGGTGATGGTAGGCGCGTCGGATGACGGGCCGATGACGATCGCGTCGGCTGCCGGCCAGTGACGAACGTCGTAGAGCGGGGGCTTCAGCCTCCGCGATCAGAAGCGGATTTGTTTCAGCGCGTTCACATCAGCCTCATATAGTGACGACCATGGCTCGGGCGCGACGGTTCTGGCCCGTCGTTCTGGTCGCGGTCTGTCTGTCGGCAATGAGCCAGCCGCGCCACGCACGTGCGTCGGGCGACAGCCTTACGCCGGGAACACGCGTCCTGCTCGACGCGCACAACGCCTATCCCGACCAGGGACGCTGGGCCGATCGCATCGATCGGGCGCTCGCGACCGGCCTTCCTGTTGCGATCGAGCAGGATCTCGTGTGGCGTCGTGATCCGGGGACCGGTCGCGGCCGATCGGTTGTGTCGCACGGACCGCCGTTCACTGCACAGGAACCAACGCTCGACCAGTACTTCTTCGAGCGCATCAGGCCGCTCATCGAGCGTGCCGTTCAGGACGGCTCGCGCGACGGCTGGCCACTCATCACGTTGAATCTGGACTTCAAAGACGACGAACCGGAGCATCTGCGCGAGATCTGGCGGGTGATCGCGAAGTACGACCCCTGGCTCTGCACCGCCACGCGTCGATCGCGGAGCGAGGATGTCAGCCCGATGACGCCGGGGCCGCTGCTCATACTGACTGGAGAGTCCGACGTCCAGGAGCGCGTCTTTCACGACGATGTGCCGGTCGGTGAGCGGCTGCGACTCTTTGGTGCCGTTCATCGCCGGCCAGATGGCGGTCCTTCGCCGAAGACCAACTATCGCCGGTGGTGGAACAACCCATGGAAAGTCGTCGAACCGGAAGGGCAGCACGATGCCGGTGATTGGAGCGCGCAGGATGCCGGCAGGTTGAAGCACGCAGTCGCACAGGCACACGACGCCGGTTTGTGGATTCGCTTCTACACGCTCGATGGATTCGAAGCAGCCTCGGACACGAACGGATGGACCGCGTCGTACAACTTCGGCTCGCTCCCCGCCGCGGAGACGCGATGGCGAGCCGCAATCGACGCGGGCGTCGACTTCGTCGCTGTGGATCAGTACGAAGACTTCGCAAGGTGTCGAGAGAACGGAGGTTGCGGAGGAAACGGATTAACAGGAGGAACGGAGAAACGGAGGAGTTTCTAAACGGAGGAAACGACTCTCACGGCCGAGCGACCATCGCATAGACGAGGCGTCTCCGTCCGATCTCCATTTCTCCGTTCCTCCTGTTCATCCGTTTCCTCCGCCCCCTCCGCTTCCTCCAAGAGATAAGATCCGCCCCATGAAATTCCTGCTCGCCGCTCTGATGACGGTTGCCGTCCCGGCCACCGCGGCCGCGCAGACCGCTCAATCGCCTGCGCCGCCCGCACAGACGCCTGCTGCGCCGTCCTCGCAGGCGCCTTCGACGCAAACGCCGGCTCAAGGACCGACGTTTCGCACCGGCATCGACGTCGTCACCGTCGATGTCGCAGTCGTCGACCGCAACGGTCATCCCGTCGAGGACCTCGGCGCGGCCGAATTCTCGGTGAAGATCGACGGCGAAGCGCGTCGTGTCGTCTCGGCCGAACTCATCAAGGTCGACATCGAGGCGGCGAAGAAGCAGGTCGACGACAAGTCGGAAACGTTCTACACGAGCAATCTCACGCCGCCCAACGGGCGATCGATCGTCATCGTCGTCGATCAGATCAACATCAGACCCGGAACGTTGAAGCCGTTGTTGTCGGCGGCGTCGAAGTTCCTCGACCAGTTGAGCCCGCTCGACCAGGTGGCGTTCATCTCGTATCCGGAGCCAGGGCCGCGCGTGCCGTTCACGCGTGACAAGCTGAAGCTGCGGCTCGCGATGCAGGGGCTGATCGGTCAGCAGGCGGCGGTGGCCAAGATCGGGTCGTACAACATCGGCGACTTCGAAGCGGTCTCGATCGAACAGAAGCGCGATCAGATCGTGCTCGCGTCGGTGGTCCAGCGCGAGTGCAAGACGACCGATCCGGCGCGGCTCGCACAGTGCGAGCGCGACATCCAGGCCGAGTCGTCGCAGATTGTCCGTCATCTGAGAGAAGACGCGGAGCAGTCGCTGCACGGCCTGCAGGACCTGCTCACGCGCCTTCAGTACATCGACGGTCCAAAATCGCTCATCCTCGTGTCGCAGGGGCTGGCGATCGAAGACTCGAGCGTGCTGCGCGGCATCGTGCAGCTCGCCGGCCAGGCCCGCACGGCGATCAACGTGCTCTCCGTCGATCTGAACCGCGGCGACATCACGATTTCCGAGCGGCCGCCGAGTGAACCACAGGACCGCCGCATACAGATGGAAGGGCTCGAAGCGCTGGCCACGATGTCGCGCGGCAGTCTCTTCCACATCGCGGGGACCGGCGAGCCGATCTTCGATCGACTCGCGTCGGAGATCTCTGCCTACTATCTCCTGGGTGTCGAACAGCGGCCGAGCGACAGCCGCGGCGATCGGCATCGCATCGACGTCGAGGTGCGTCGCCGTGATGTCACGATTCGATCGCGTCAGGCGTTCGTGCTGTCACCATCGCAGACGACGAAGAAGTCGCCGCGCGATCATCTGGCCGACGCGCTGGTCTCACCGTTCGCCGTTTCGGGTGTACCGGTCCGTGTCACCACATTTGCCAGCCAGGATCCCGCCAGCGAGAAAGTGCGGATGACGATCTCGGCGCAGATCGGACAGCCCGGGGCGAAGCCTGGGCCGTATACAGTCGGCTATCTGGTCCTGAACGATCAGAACCAGGTCGCGGCCAATTTCGCGACGCAGGCCACGCTGTCCCCTCGAGCCGGCAGTGCCAACGAGCCGCTGCAGTTCGACAGCGGTGTGCTGCTCGATCCGGGGATCTACTCGCTGCGTTTCGGCGTCGTCGATGCGGAGGGGCGTCGCGGCAGCGTCGTGCGCGACGTCAGCGCCTGGAAGATGACCGGTGAAACACTGGCGCTGGGCGACTTGATCGTCGGCAACATTCCAGGGGCGGGGCAGGGGATTCACGCCGAAGTCGAGCCGTTCGTGACGGGCGACGGTCTCGCGGCGTATCTCGAGCTGTACTCGAACGCCGCGTCGACGTGGGACAAGGCCGCCGTGACGTTCGAGATCGCGGACAACCAGGACTCGCCTGCCCTCATGTCGCTTCAGGCACCGTTGACGCCGGGGAAGCAGCCGACCTGGCGCATTGCCTCCGGAATCGTCGCCGCGCGCGCGCTGCCGCCCGGGCGCTATGTCGCACGCGCGCAGATCACGCAGGGCGGAAAGGCGGTGGGTGTCCTCTCACGTCCGTTCGTGCTCGAGCGCGCAGCCGGGCCCCGCACCGTGGCACCAGCCGTCGTCACGGCATCCGCGGTCTCGTTTGCCTCGTCTTTGCCGAAGTTCGATCCGTCGCTGGCGATGCGCAGCGAATTCATGGGGTCGATGATCGACATCGTCGAGAAGCGATCGCCTTCGCTCAAGGACGCGGTCGTCGAAGCGCGCGCCGGCCGCTATGGCCCGGCCGCGATCGAAGCGCTCTCAGCAGGCGATCAGACGGCGGCGGCGTTTCTGAAGGGCGTCGAGCTCTTCTCGAAGGGACAGCTCGATCAGGCTGCCACGCAGCTTCAAGCCGCTGCCGGGCCGCGCCGCGAATTCTTCCCGGCCGCTTTCTTCCTGGGTGCCTGCTTCGCGGCGGTCGGGCGAGACCGCGATGCGGCCGGCGTCTGGCAGATGGCGCTCGGCACTGAAGCGCGCCCGCCGATTGTGTACACGATGGTGGCCGACGCGCGTCTGCGCGATGGGCAAGTCGACTCGGCGATCGAGATCCTGAAGCCGGCCTTCGATCGCGACTCCGCCAATGACGAGATCGCGAAGCGGCTGGCGGTGGCGTATGCAATGACCGCACGCTTCGCAGAGGCGCTGCCGGTGGCCGACGCGTACCTGTCGCGCCATGCTGATGATCAGGACATGCTGCTCACTGCACTGGTCGCGCAGTACGAGGTCGTGCGCACGGGGCAGGTGGTGCTCTCGAACGTCGACCGCGCGCGCATCCGGAAGTGGGCCGCTGCCTACAAGGGTCCACAACGCGCGCTCATCGACAAGTACCTCACGACGATGGAAGTGCGTTGAGACGTCCGCGGCGAGCGACGGCGCCAGTCGTTGTGTGTTCATATATTTAGAACGTGCAGGCAACACAGCCTTGGGCATTCGGCAGTGAGCAGAGGGCATCGATCAAGCGGCTAACGTGGGTCGTGCTGCGTGACGTCAATCGCACCTTCGGCGGCGGCATCGCGTCGATGGAGCTGCTGCGACGCAGCGCGAAGACCGAAGGGTGGTTCGGTGATCAGGGACACGCGGTATTGACGGCGGTGTCGCGGTTGACGCCGGGCACGAACGTCCTCGCATATTGCGTCGGCCTTGGCTGGGTCGTCAGCGGGTGGGCGGGTGCGCTCGTCTCGCTGGTCGCGGCATCCCTCCCGGCA
>DATFRP010000159.1:0-20587 GCA_035263125.1 Vicinamibacterales bacterium | reverse complement strand
CCCGAACGCGCCGCGTTAGTCGGCCTGGTCACCAGTTCTTCGCGTCGCGTGAGCGCGGAACAGTCGCTCGACGAGCTCGCCGGACTTGCCGAGGCTGCGGGCGCATCAGTCGTCCTGCGCACGTTGCAGGAACGTCCCAAGCCGGACGCGGCGACGTTCATCGGTCCGGGGAAAGTGGCCAGCCTCGCTGCCGCCTGTGCGGAAGCCGACATCGACGTCGTCATCGTCGACAACGAGCTCGCACCGGGGCAGCTTCGTCAGCTCGAGGAGCGTCTCGAGCGCAAGGTCGTCGATCGCACGCAGCTCATTCTCGACATCTTCGCCAGCCGCGCGCGGACGCGAGAAGGAAAGTGGCAGGTCGAACTGGCGCAGTTGAAATACCTGCTGCCGCGGCTGGTCGGGTCGAGTGCGGCGCTCTCGCGTCTGGGCGGCGGAATCGGGACGCGCGGGCCTGGCGAAACGAAGCTGGAAAGCGATCGCCGCCGCATTCGCGTCAGGATTCAAGCGATTCAGAAAGAGATCGATCAGGTCCGGCAGCGTCGAGCGCAGTTGCGCGAGCGCCGCCACAAGCAGTCGGTGCCGACCGTTGCGCTCGTGGGCTACACCAACGCCGGCAAGACGACGTTGTTCAACCGACTGACGAACGAGCAGGCGGTCGCGTCCGATGCGCTCTTCGTCACGCTGGATCCCTTGCTGCGTCGGGCACGGCTGCCGGATGCGCGCGAGCTGCTCGTCTCCGATACGGTCGGTTTCATCGAGCGGCTGCCGCATGCGCTCGTGGCGGCGTTCCGGGCCACGCTCGAGGAAGTCGCCGAGGCCGACCTCGTGCTGCATGTCATCGATGCCTCCAGCGAAGAGCGCGATCGTCAGGTGGCGGCGGTGCGGCGAGTGCTCGAAGACGTCGGCGCGGAAGACGTACCTCGACTCGACGTGCACAACAAGATCGATGCGATCAGCGCGGAGGCTCGACGACGATTGCGCGATGCAGATCCGGCGGCCGCACTCATTTCGGCTCGCACGGGTGAGGGTGTCGACGAGCTGCTGCAGATTGTCGCCGCGCGTCTGGCGCTCGACACGCGCCGCGTGACGATCACGTTCGACAGCACGAAGGAGTTCGACCGGCAGCAG
Source organism: Vicinamibacterales bacterium (assembly GCA_035263125.1). Classification (GTDB taxonomy): domain Bacteria; phylum Acidobacteriota; class Vicinamibacteria; order Vicinamibacterales; family UBA2999; genus Gp6-AA40. The sequence goes on along the minus strand of DATFRP010000159.1, from coordinate 19,459 downwards.
ATCGCACGGATGTATCGCATCGCACGGATCCTGAGCCACGTGGCCACCAACGGCCGTGTGGTCATCGAAGCCGATGTTCCGCGACGCTTCCTCGAGCGGCTCACGACCGCCGTTCCCGAGCCGGAGGGCCATGTCGAGCCGTCGTGATCGACGTCCCTGGTGCGTGGTGCGTGGTTCTTGGTCCGTCCTTTGGTCCAAGGGCCCTGGTCCGACTGCGCTGAAGCCCGCGCTCTACATGGTGATTGCGATGCTCGCGACCGGGTGCGCGATGCGCACCGTCTCGTCGCCCCCGCCGAAGACGGTTGCGCACAGCGAGTTCGTGTATCCTGCGGTCCCGTCGGCGCTGAGGGACCGTCCAGGCGCGGATCTGATCGACGTCGGCTGGAGATATCTGCAGAACGACGACACCCGCAACGCCGATCGAACATTTGCACAGGCGCTACGCCGCGACGCTGCGCTCTATCCGGCACGAGTGGGGCAGGGGTACGTCGCGCTCGCGAAACGGGAGTTCTCACGCGCCTTGTCGGACTTCGACGAGGCGCTCAAGGCCGGGCCGTCCTACGTGCCTGCACTCGTCGGCCGCGGTCAGGCGCTGCTGGCGCTCGGTCGCGAGCAGGAAGCGCTGCCCGCGTTCGAAGCGGCACTTGCCGCCGATTCGACGTTGACCGACGTGCGCCGCAGGGTGGACGTGCTGCGATTTCGCCGGGTTCAGGACATGATCGAAACGGCCCGTGATGCGGTGCGGAGAGGGCGTGAAGCCGAGGCGCGCGCCGCGTATGCCCGCGCGATCTCCGCCTCGCCCGAGAGCGCGTTTCTGTATCGTGAGCTCGGGTTGCTCGATCGCAAGACCGCTCATCCCGAGCAGGCGCTGCAGGAGTTCCGCCGCGCCGTCGATCTGGATCCGACAGACACGGTGTCCCTGGCACAGATCGGCGACCTGTTGGACGAACGCGGCGACTTTGCGGGAGCCGAGGCCGCCTACCGGAAGGCCGCGGATCTCGAGCCGACCCCCGAACTCGCCTCGCGCGTCGCGGTCACGGCGAAGAAGGCACGCGAGGCGAGACTGCCTCCGGAGTTCACGCTGGCGTTGACGACGCCGCAGCTCACGCGCGGTGAGCTCGCCGCCTTGATCGGCGTCAGACTCGACACGCTGCTCCGGGAAGCGCCCGAACGTCAGGTGGTCATCACCGACACGCGGGATCACTGGGCCGCGGAATGGATCGTCCTGGTCGCCCGCTCCGGCGTGATTGATCCATTCGAGAACCACACGTTTCAGCCGCTGGAGGGACTCCATCGCGGAGATCTGGCCACCGTCGCGAGCCGTCTGCTCTCGCTGATCGCGATGCGCGATCCGGAGCTGCGCACGCGTCTGAGCCGGCGTCCCGCGATCGCGGATGTGACGCCGGGGCACGCGCAGTACACCGCGGTCGCTGCCGCGGTCTCGTCAGGGGTGATGCCGCTGCTCGCCGGCGATCGGTTCCAGGTCGCGCAGGACGTCACTGGTGCCGAGGCGGTCGACGTGATCGAGCGTGTCCGCGTGCTGGCGGCGCGGACGCTGCCGGTCTCCGCGTTCTGAGACGAGCGCGACCGAATCGTGCGCAACCTCACTCTCGCAAACCAGCTCACGCTGCTGCGGATCATGCTGATCCCTGCGTTCGTGTTGCTCGTCGTCTACGGGTACCTGGGCGCGGCGCTGCTCACCTTCCTCGTCGCCGGCATCACCGATGCGCTCGACGGTCTCATCGCTCGGCTCGCCGGCCAGGGCACGAGCCTCGGGGCGTGGCTCGATCCGATGGCCGACAAGCTGCTGCTGGTCACGACCTTCATCGTCCTGACGCTGCCCAGCCTGCCTCTGGCGAACCATCTTCCGTTGTGGCTGACGGTCGTCGTGATCAGCCGCGACGTCGTCATCGTCGGGGTGGTTGCGATCGTGAATCTGGCGGTGGGTCCGCGAACGTTCCGGCCGTCGTTCTTCGGGAAAGCCACCACGGCGACGCTCATTCTCACGAGCGTCGTGGTGATGTACTTCAACTACCGTCGCGAGAGGTCCGTCCTGGTCGACATGGCGATCTGGCTGTCGCTCTCATTGACGCTGCTGTCGACCGCGGACTATTTCGTGAGGCTGAGGAAGCTGATTCAGTGAAGTTGTACGTAGTGTCCGCCTTCAGGCGGACCGCGACCCGTCCGGCTGAAGCCGGACACGACGTACAGTTCAGAGTTTCCGCCTGAAGTACTCGACCGTTCGCAGCAGCCCGTCCTCCAGGTCGATCTTCGGTTCCCATCCGAGCAACGTGCGTGCCCGGGTGATGTCGGGTTGACGCTGCCTTGGATCGTCGACCGGGAGCGGATGGTACACCAGACGGCTCGAGGAGCCGACCAGCGTGATGATCGTGCGGGCGATGTGTTCGATCGTGATCTCGTGCGGGTTGCCGATGTTGACCGGCTCGTTGGTCGTCGAGTCCATCAGTCGCAGGATGCCGTCCACCAGATCAGTGATGTAGCAGAAGCTTCGCGTCTGCGTGCCGTCGCCGAAGATCGTGACATCCTCGTTGCGCAGCGCCTGCGACATGAATGCGGGGACAGCTCGCCCATCGCGGAGCCGCATGCGCGGACCATAGGTGTTGAAGATGCGGACGATCTTGGTGTCGACCTCGTGCGATCGGTGGTAGGCGAGGGTGATGGCTTCCGCAAATCGCTTGGCCTCGTCGTACACGCCACGCGGTCCGATTGGGTTGACGTTGCCCCAGTACGTCTCCCGCTGCGGATGTTCGAGCGGATCGCCGTAGATCTCTGATGTCGACGCGAGCACGAACCTGGCCCCTTTGGCCTTGGCCAGCCCGAGCGCGTTGTGGGTGCCGAGCGAGCCGACTTTGAGTGTCTGGATCGGCAGCTCGAGGTAATCGATCGGGCTGGCCGGGCTCGCCCAGTGGAGCACGCAGTCGACGGCGCCGTCCACATCGATGTACTGCGTGACGTCATGGCGGATGAACTCGAAGTCGCAGTCGCGCAGATGCGCGACGTTGGCCATGTCGCCGGTGACCAGGTTGTCGATCCCGACGACCGAGTGGCCGCGTCCGAGCAGCGCTTCGCAGAGATGAGAACCGATGAAACCGGCTGCCCCGGTGACGACGATACGCGACTTCGGGCGGAGCGGCGTCAATAGGCCACTCCGCGCTGAAAGAGTCCGCGGACGAGGGTGAGCCACATGATCTTCAGGTCGAGCGTCACCGACCAGTTTTCGATGTAGTACAGGTCGTATTCGATTCGCTTCTCGAGCGACGTGTTGCCGCGCCAGCCGTTCACCTGTGCCCAGCCGGTGATGCCCGCCTTGACCTTGTGCCGGAGCATGTACTGCGGGATGCGATGTTTGAACTGCTCCACGAAGAACGGCCGCTCGGGACGGGGGCCGACGATCGACATTTCGCCTCGCAGCACGTTCCAGAACTGCGGCAGTTCGTCGAGATCGAGTTGCCGCAGCCATCGACCCACGCGCGTCGCGCGCGGGTCGTCGTCGCGCGCCCATACCGGCCCGGTCACTTCTTCGGCGTCCTGGTGCATCGATCGGAATTTGTAGACCGTGAACGCCTTGCCATCGAGGCCCATCCGCTCCTGCTTGTAGAACACCGGTCCGGGCGACGTCCACTTCACCAGTGCGGAGATGATCGCAAAGGGGATGGCGAGGAAGATCATCGCGGCGACCGAAAGCACCACATCGAGGCCGCGCTTCAACCAGGTGTTGAATCCCTGCAGCGGCACTTCATTCAGGTTGATGACCGGCAGACCATCCAGATCCTCGAGGCGTGCCCGCAGGGCGATGAACTGCAGCAGATCGGGGACGACTTTCACGTCGATGAACTCGCGGCTCGCGATGTCCATCAGGTCGAGCAGCTTGGCGTGCTCTTCGAGCGGCAGCGTGACGTAGAGATGATCGGCGCGCTCGCGTCGGGCGATCTCGCCGACCTCGGCGAGGGTGCCGAGCAGCGGCAGTCCCCGGTACCCGATATGGTCGCCGCCGGCACGGTCGTCGATGAAGCCAACCACCTGAAAGCCAAGCTCACGATGCTGGAGCATGCGGTCGGCCACGAGACGACCGAGATCGCCGGCACCGGCGATCAGTATGCGCTTGAGCCCGATGCCTGCGCGCCAGCGACGTTCGAGCAGTTCGCGAACGGTCTCACGCGATACGTACGTGAACAGGACGTTCAGCACCAGGAACAGGGCCCAGACGAGCTGGGACACTTGATAGGCCCCCTGATCTCGGGCCTGATCCGACGCATAGTAAGCGCCGAAATACAGCGTCGACACGACACCGAACACGACTGACAGGATGCTGCCGATGAGGACGGCGAAGAAGTCGTCGACCCTCGAGCGTCCCCGCCGCAGTCGATACACGCCCTGCAGCCAGAACGCGAACGGGGTGAGGACGGCGACAAACGGCAGCAGGTTGAGATACTGCTCGATCGGCGGATACCCCCGGTACACGGGGATGAGGCCGCTCTCGAAACGGATGCCGTACGCCAGGATGAACGCCCAGGTCGCGAGCAGCGCGTCCGAGCACACATACAGCGCGACGAGCAGGCGGTTGTGGCGTCTCACCATCGGGTGCCTGCGGGTGCCGCCATCGTGTCCTTGATCACCGCTTTCATGGCAGAGAGATGAAGTGCTCGCGAAAACTGTTCGGCGTGCCGGCGCAGTCGATCGCTGTTGAACGTGAGAGTCGCCGCGCGCTCGAGCGCGGCGGCCAATGATGTTGCGTTCAGTTCGCTGAACACGATTCCTGTGTCTCCGTCGACGACCGTCTCGAGTGCGCCGCCGCGTCCGAAGGCAACGACGGGGCAGCCGCACGCCTGAGCTTCGACCGGGACGATGCCGAAGTCTTCCTCCCCGGGAAGGATCACCGCGCACGCGCGGCGATATTCCTCTCGAATCTGATCGTCGGAGAGTCGGCCCAGGAACTTCACACCGGAACCTGCCGTGCGTTCCAATCGGGCGCGATCCGGTCCGTCGCCCACGATGCGCAGCGGCGCGCCCACCCGCTGACATGCGTCGATTGCGATGTCGAGACGCTTGTAGGGTACGAAGGCGGACACGATCAGAAAGTGGCGTTCTCGGGAGTACGCGGCGGGATGGAAGAAGACCGTGTCAACAGGCGGATACACGATCGTCGCCTCGCGATTATAGTATCGCCGGATCCGATCGGCAACGTGTCGCGAGTTGGCGACGAAGCGGTGCACGCGTCCGGCCGTTGCGACGTCCCATCGCGCGAGCGACGCGAGCAGTGGACGGTAGAACCATCGGTTCGCCGCCACTCCCACGCGTGCAGGGCCGAAGTAGGCATCGAACTGGTCCCACGCATAGCGCATCGGCGAGTGGCAGTAACAGAGATGTCGCGCGCGACCGGCCGGCACGACCGCCTTCGCCGCACAGTGGCTCGAGCTGATCACGAGATCATAGGCGTCGAGATCGAAACGTTCGATCGCAAACGGATAGAGCGGCAGATAGCTGCGATAGTGCGTCCTGGCAAGCGGCAGGAACTGCAGGAACGAGGTGCGCACCCGGTGTCGCTCGATGATCGGCGAGACCGATCCGCGATGGTGGAACAGGACGTGGAGGTCGGCGTCGGGAAACAGGCCGCACAGACCTTCCAGCACTTTCTCCCCGCCGCGCATGCCGGTCAGCCAGTCGTGGACGAGGGCGACCCTCATCGACCGACGGTCTCGCGCAGACGCTCGGCTTGGTCGCCAGCCTTCGACTTCTGTCGCGCCACTTGCTGATAGACCCCCCACGTCTTGGCGACGGATCGTTCCCAGGAGAATTCGCGTGCGCGCTCGATGCCTTTGCGTCGCATCTCCGCCGCCAGCGCGGGGTCGGTCAGCACCCGCCGCAGACCGTCGACGATGGCGTCGACGTCGTAGGGGTTGACGAGCACCGCCGCATCGCCCACGACCTCGGGGAGCGACGAGACGTTCGAGGTGACCACCGGTGTGCCGCTCGCCATCGCTTCAAGTGGTGGAAGCCCGAACCCTTCGTAGAGCGACGGGAACACGAAGACCGACGCCAGCCGGTACAGGATCGCGAGCTGATCGTCGCTGAGGTATCCGAGAAACCGCACCTGCTTGTGCAGTTTGTAGTGATGCACGGCGCGCCGCAACGACGGCAGCTTCGAGATCTCGTCGCCGATGATGAGCAGCTTCACATGTTCGAAGCCGCTCCGTCGGAGCTCGTCGAAGGCTTCGATCAGCCGGACCAGGTTCTTGTGCGGCTTGATGTTCCCGACGTACAGGACGAACTGATGATTGAGCTGATACCGCTCGCGCACGCGCGCAACCGCTTCCTCCGACGGGGTCACGGCGAAGTGGCTGTCGATGGCGTTGTACACGACGACGATCTTCTCGGGTGGCACGTTGAACAGGTGGAGGATGTCGCGCTTGGATGCCTCCGAGACCGTCAGAATGCAGTCGGATCGCCGCGCCGCCGCCCACATCTGCGCCCGCGCGTACGCGTAGGCGAGCCGGTTCGGCAGGTATTGAGGAAACATGAGGTGAATGCAGTCGTGGATGGTCACGACAGACGGACACCGCACGCCGGCGGGGAGCACGTAGTGGGGCGCGTGATACACGTCGGGCCGCTCGCGTCTGAGCACCCAGGGCACGTGCATCTGTTCGCGAATCGAGTAATTGGGCGATGGTTCGAGCACGCTCCGGAAGTTGGGGCCGAGTTGGGCCGCGACGCCGAGGTCGGCCTCACCGCACAGCAGTAGGTAGTCGGTGTCGTGATCCGTGCGGGCGAGATGTCTGAGCAGGTTGCGAATGTACGTGCCGATGCCGAAGTCGTGGAGCTTCCGCGCATCGATCGCGACTCGCATCCTGTGAATTCTACTAGTTCAGGGTTCAGGGGTTCAGGGGTTCAGGGGTTCAGGGTCCCGATGCCGGGTTCCGGTTCTCGGTCATGGTTCAGCGTTCGCCGTCCCCTAACCTTGAACTGCCGTGAGCTACTGATCCCACCCACTCCAGTTCATACGATATCGCCGGCGCACATCGCGGAGCACACCGGGATACACGCCGCTCTGGCGTGCGGACTCGCCGGCCTTGTCGACCTCCGCCTTGATCGCCGCGGCGTTGCTTTGCACAGTATCGAGCCAGCTTTGACAGTTGTAGGCGGACGAGGCGGTCAGGCGGATGCTGTTGGGCTCGAAGGCCGCGAACCACGGGCGATCGCCAGAACGCGACGCGGACGCGACACAGGACGAGGCATATTTGTCCCAGTATGCGTCCAGTTGCTGCCCATTCCGCGCCGCCCACTCGAGTATCTGCGCATACGCCTGCTCGCCGCGCGCGCGAAGTTGATCGATCTCGCTCGGGCCTCCCATCGCTTTGGTCAGCGCGCTCAGTGGCGTCTGCGACGAGGCGCCGAGCGCTCCGCCGTTCAGCAGGTTCGTGGCGTGATCGCTCGCGACGGCGAACGCGAGCCCCTGACCCGCCTGCGCTGAGATGCCCATCGAGTTGACGCCAATCACCATGCCCGATCGATCCACGAGCGGTCCGCCGCTGTTGCCGGGATTGATCGCGGCGTCCGTCTGAATGAGCGTGACCGGGCCGACCTGACGCACCGCGCTCACGATTCCGCGCGTCACCGTATTCGACAGCACGCCAAGCGCCGATCCCACCGCGATGACTTCCTGCCCCACACGCGCCCCGGAGACGGATCCGAGACGGAGCGTCGGTTGCGCGGCATTGGCGCCGTTCACCTGCAGCAAGGCGAGATCGCTGCTTTGCGATACGCGCTCGATGCGGGCGGTGTAGCTGGTATTGCCGACGTGCAACGTGACCGTGCTATGCCCCTGGACGACGTGCGCATTGGTCAAGACCTGATCGGCGCGAACGAAGAACCCCGTGCCGCGCGATTGCCCCGCGCTGATCGACGCGACCGCGGGAAGCACGCGACTCACGACATCTTCGAGAGACGTGGATGTCGCTGCTGCCGGCGCGGTGGTGGCTGTTGCCGCGATCGTGGTCGGCGAAAACATGACGACGGCCGGTGTGAAACCGGCCGGTTGCGATTCGGACGCCAAGGCGGTCGTTGGCGCCGGCGCTGGTGCGAGGGTGCGTGTGGCCTTTGCGACGTCCGCGTGCTCGGTGGCTCCAAGCAGGTACACCGTGCCGCCACCCAGGAGAAATGCGGCCACGACCGGTGCGGCCCTGAGCAACAGCAACCGTCGATTGGGTGTCGTGCTCGCAGGTTTGATCGCGTGTGCAGATTCGACGACTGCGGTCTCCGAATGCGTGAAGCCGTACCTGCATTCGTCGACACGCCGTGGCACACGTCGTCCGCAGGACAGACATGTCCACAGAAACGATGGTGAGGGATGCTGCTCCATACCAGGTGGAGGGGCCGCTACAGGTTCCCCATTACTACCGGTTATCGGGCAGTCGTCCGCGGATCTTGAGGTAAGCCTTGAGGATCGGAGCCCAGCCTGGATGGTGTTTTTCGTAGAACGCGATCTGGCTGCGTCGGTACGCAACCGCAGTCGGCCGCGCCGCGTACGACACCGATCGACCTCGACGATGTTCGATGTGTGCGTCGGCGAAGAAGACGACGTGACGACCGCGTGCGCGGACGGCCGCGCACAAGTCGACATCCTCGGTGTACATGAAGAAGCGCTCGTCGAGGAGACCTGCCGCTTCGAGGTCGACTCGTCGAATCATCAGGCAGGCGCCGCTCACCCAATCGACCACCTGCGTGCGTCGTGTCATCGTGTCCACAAGTTGCGTCAGAACTGGCAGTCTCCGGCCGCTGCCGACGGCGAGGACCTTCTGACGGAGCTCGCTCAACGGCGAGATCATCGCGCCGAAAGACAATTCCGCATGTCCCTGCGCATCGACGATGCGCGGCCCGACGATGGCGGCGTCGGGTCGTGCGTCGAGGCACGACACGAGCCGATCGACAGCGTCGCCGGTCGCGCGAGTGTCGGGGTTCAAGAGCAGCACGATCTCGCTCGCGCTGTGACGGATGCCGATGTTGTTGGCCGCCGCGAAACCGAGATTGGCGCCCGCGTCAATGACGCGAACATCCGGCCATGCGGTGCGCACGTGTGACGCAGTGCCGTCGACGGAGGCGTTATCGACCACCAAAATCTCGTGCTCGATGCACGGACGCGGCTCGCGCACGGCTTCGAGCGCAATATCGATCTCGTGCCGCGAGTTGTAGGTGACGATGACGATCGTCAAGCGCGGCATCGGCGAGATGGGGTCGGGAGTCATTACCGATTCCGTAATGACTCCCGACCCCCCGACGCGAGCAGCACCTCCAGCGTCCGCCGGGCACAGGCGCGCCAGGAATAGCGCTGAATCTGCTTCGCGGCCGCGTCGACGAGACGCGTACGGACGGCGTGGTCGACGAGTACTCGTTCAAGCGCCGACGCGACGAGCGCAGGGTCGGGACCCTCCACGTATTCGGCGGCAGCTCCGTAGATTTCGCGCGCGACTTCGGTATCGAGCACGACAACGGGCACGCCGGCTGCCATGGCTTCGAGTGGAGTCAGGCCGAAGCCTTCGTACTCGGACAGGAAGACGAACACCGCCGCGCGTGCGTGCAGAGAGGACAATTCAGCATCTGGCAGGTACCGCCTCATGCGAATGCGATCGGAGGCGCCGCTCTCGGCAATCGTTCGATCGAGATCGACGGGTGGAAACGTGCGATTGTCGCCGACGATCTCCAGCCGTACCTCCAGATGATGGGCCGCGATGAGTGCGAACCCTTCGATCAGCGCCGGGAGATGACGACGGTTGAAGATCGAACCGGCGTAGAGCACGAGCGGCTCTCGCGGCGCTGGCGGTGGCGGCGATGAGGAGCCGAGGTAGATCACATCGATGCGGGAACCGTCGACGCCAAGACGGCTGGCGATCTCACGCTTCGAGAACTCCGAATCGGTGATGACGCGCGCGGCCCGTCGGGCGCTCATGCGCGCCAGCGTTCGACGTCTGAGACCTTCGCGCCACGGAAACCACTCGGGATGCGCGGCGAACGAGACGTCGTGAATCGTGAGCACCACAGGTACCTGACAGCGCAGCGGCGCCGTGTACGCGGGGGCGAACAGCACATCTGCGCCGCCGCGCGCGACCAGTCGCGGCAGCGTCCACTGCTCCCAGATCGTCCCGTGTCCCGGCTCGATCACACACGTTATCGAGAGTCCGGTCAGAGAACACTCGAGCGGATCCGGCGCGCAGAGGATGAACTCATGGGCGCTTGCGTCAGGAAGCTGACTCCAGGCGCAGAGGATCTCGGACAGGTATCGGCCCACGCCGGTCGGGCGACCCGTCATCTCACGCGCGTCGATCGCGATTCGCATCAGCGTTCGCGGCGACGAGCGATCGCTGCGACGTACGCATCGTGCAAGCGAGTCGCGGTGGCGGGCCAGGTAAAGGCTTTGGCGCGGTCGAGCCCCGCGCACCCCTGCGCGGCCGCCCATCGTCGGTCACTCATCACGCGCTCGATCGCCGATGCCCATCCCTCGACATCGGTGGGTTCGAGCAGCGTGCCGCCCGTGGCGATCACTTCGGGAAGCGAACCACGATTGGACGCGATGACGGGAACGCCCGCTGACATCGCTTCGAGCGCCGGCAGCCCGAATCCCTCGTCGAGCGAGGGAAGCACGAGCGCGCGCGCACCGGCGTAGAGGCGTTCACGCTCCTCATGCGGTGTGTATCCGAGGTACTGGACGTGCGGTGCGAGGGGCGGATGTGACAGGCGATCGAGCCACGCAGTGGCGTCGGTGGTCGCGCCACCGGCGATTTTCAGTATTGGCGGCGACGATGTCCGCTCGATCACGCGAGTGAAGACGTCGAGCAGGAAGCCGATGTTCTTGCGGGGTTCCAAGGTGCCGAGGAACAGGATGTAGCCGTCATCGGGAACGTTCGGTTCGCGACCGAGCGTCGTCCACGTCGGCGCCCCGGGAGGGCAGCAGTAGATCCGCGTGATGTCCACACCGAGGCGTTGCTGCGACAGCCGACGCGTGTACTCCGACGGGGTGATGACCGCGTCGGCGCGGCGCGCGTGATCCCGCACCAGATGCGGGTAGTCGCGTCTGATCTCTGCATGGGTGCGTTCCGGGTGATCGAGGAAGAAGAGATCGTGAATGGTCACGATCTTCGCAGCACGGTGCGAGGGTATCAACAAGGGATGGGCGGCATGCACGACGTCGACCGGCCCGGCCAGCGATTCGATCGGCGGCCATTCGAGGCGGTGCCACAGGTAATTGAGGACCGCAACCGGCACACGCCTGTCGATCACCTGCACACCGAGGTCGGCGGCGGTCGCGGGCGCCGGGCGATCCTTCCACGAGCTCGTGAAGATCGCGACCTCGTCGCTGTAGGCCGCAGTAAACGCCTGAACCAGTTGACGCATGTACTCGCCGACGCCCGTGCGTGCGCGCAGGGCGGGACGATAGTCGACGAGTATCCGCATTCAGCCGGTATGATAGCCTCTGCTGTTTTGTTCACGGATTGCGGACGGAAGAGAGGTCGTCGGGGGGCGGATGAAGGTTGCTGTCATTGGTACTGGGTATGTCGGGTTGGTTGCGGGCGCATGTTTCGCCGAGTCAGGCAACGACGTGGCGTGCATCGACAAGGACGAGGCCAAGATCCGCACGTTGAAGCGCGGCAAGATGCCGATCTACGAGCCCGGGCTCGAAGAGCTGGTCCGTCGCAACCGGACCGAGGGCCGTCTCACGTTCGCGACCGCGCTGCCGAAAGCGGTACGCGACTCCGCGATCGTCTTCATCGCGGTCGGCACGCCGCAAGGTGAGGACGGCTCGGCCGATCTCAAACACGTCCTCGCGGTCGCCGCCGACATCGCCAAGGCGATGAACGGCTACAAGGTGATCGTGAACAAGAGCACGGTGCCGGTCGGGACGAGCGAACGCGTGCGTGAAGTGATTCGCCACGGGACGACGCATCCCTTCAGCGTCGTGAGCAACCCGGAGTTCCTGAAGCAGGGTGCGGCGATCGACGATTTCATGAAGCCCGATCGCGTCGTGATCGGCGCCGAGGACGCGCGCGCGCAGGACATGATGCTCGAGCTCTACTCGCCGTTCACGCGTACCGGCGCACCCATCATGGTCATGGACTGCGCCAGCGCGGAGCTCTCGAAGTACGCGGCCAACGCAATGCTGGCGTCGCGCATCTCGTTCATGAACGAGATCGCCAATGTCTGCGAGCTGGTCGGCGCCGACGTCGATCAGGTGCGCAAGTCGATGGGCGCCGATCGCCGGATCGGCACCGCGTTTCTCTTCCCGGGCGTGGGATACGGCGGCAGCTGTTTTCCCAAAGACGTGCAGGCGACGATTCGCTTCTCGTCGGACAGGAACTATCAGTTCAAGATTCTCGAGGCGGTCGAGTCGGTCAACAAGGCGCAGAAGGCCCGACTCTTCGCGAAGATCAAGAAACACTTTGGCAGTCTGAAAGGGAAGGCGGTGGCCGTCTGGGGGTTGGCGTTCAAGCCGAAGACCGACGATATGCGCGAAGCGCCGGCCATCCCGCTGATCGAATCGCTGATCGCGGCCGGCGTCACCGTGCAGGCATACGATCCGGAAGCCATGAAGGTGGCGCGCGGACTATTCGGCAACCAGATCACCTACGCGGCCAGCAACTACGATGCGCTCAAGGGGGCGGACTGCCTGGCCATCGTGACCGAATGGAACGAGTTTCGACGGCCCGACTTCACCCGGATGCGTTCGCTGATGCGCTCGCCGGTGGTGTTCGATGGTCGCAACATCTTCACACCCGACGAGATGAAGCAGAGCGGGTTCACCTACTACTCCATTGGCCGCAGCTGACCCCCGCGCCGTCCTCGTGACCGGCGGCGCAGGATACATCGGCAGTCACGCCGTCAAAGCGCTGCGCGCCGCGGGCTACCACGCCGTCATCTACGACAACCTCTCGGCCGGACATCGCGAGGCGGCGCTCGGCGCTCCAGTGATCGAAGGCGACATTCGCGACGTCGACGCAGTCAGGCGGGCGCTCCGCGAGTCGCGCGCCGGAGCGGTGATGCATTTCGCCGCGTGGCTGTCGGTGCCTGATTCGGTTCGCGATCCGGTCGGGTATTACCGCAACAACGTACTGGGCACCCTGGGGACGCTCGAGGCGATGGCCCTCGAGCGGTGCACGCACTTCGTCTTCTCGTCGACGTGCGCGACCTACGGCGAGCCGATCGAGGCGCCGATTCGCGAAACGCATCCCAACGCGCCCATCAACGCCTACGGCCAGACCAAGCTCGCGGTCGAGCACGCCCTTCCACATTTCGAGCGCGCCTATGGCATCCGCTCGATCCGTCTGCGCTATTTCAACGCGGCGGGCGCCGACCCCGGCGGTGAGCTCGGAGAGGATCACGCGCCGGAGATCCATGTCATTCCGCGCTCGCTGGAGGCTGTGCGCGGTGGCACACCGCTCGACATCTTCGGCGAGGACTACCCGACGCCGGACGGGACGTGCCTGCGCGACTACATTCACGTCGTGGATCTGGCGGATGCTCACCTTCGCGCATTGGACTGGCTGGCGAAGGGAGGCGCCTCGGGCACCTACAACGTTGGAACGGAACGGCCGACATCCGTGAAAGAGGTCATCGCCGCGGTCGAACGCGTGACGGGTCGTACAGTCGTTCGTCGCTCAGCCCCCAGACGGCCGGGCGATCCGGCTGTACTGTATGCGTCCGCCGAGCGCATCCGGAACGACCTCGGGTGGCGACCGTCTCGCCCCGACATCGACACGATCGTGGCCGATGCCTGGCGCTGGCACTCGACGCACCCGCAGGGATTCAAGGGGCAGCCCCGCTGAGGATTCGCGTAGGATGACGATGTGACGCCGTTCCGCAGGCTCCTCGAGTACGCGCGGCCGCATCGTGGCCGCCTACTGGTGGCGTTGCTCGCCATGGTGCTGTACGGCGTGGCCACCGCCGGAACCATGTGGTTCATCCGGCCGATCCTCGATGAAGTGCTGCCGAACCAGGAACGACTGCTGTCGACGGTCGTGGCGATCCTGGTGATGTTCTTTCTGAAGGGGCTGGGGTCGTACCTCTCGTCGTACCTGATGACCGACGTCGGCCAGCGCGTCGTTCGTGACCTTCGCAACGTGCTCTTCAAACACATTCTGGGGCAGTCGGCGGCGTTCTTCTCGCTGCAGACCACCGGCCGCTTGATGTCGCGGATCACGAACGATGTCGGCCAGCTGCAACGGGCGGTCTCGGAGACCATCGGCGATCTGGCGCGCGAATCGCTCTCGCTTGTGGGCTTCGCCGTGGTGCTGTTCTACAACGCGCCCAAACTCGCGATCGTATGCGGCACGATCGCGCCGCTCATCCTGTATCCGCTGGCTGCCCTCGGCCGCCGTGTCCGTCGGACGACACGACGCAGTCAGGAAGCGTTGGAGCAGATGTCCCACGTGAGCGCGGAAGCGTTCACGGGGCATCGGATCGTGAAAGCGTTCGGTGCCGAGACGCGCGAAGCCGACAAATTCGCGGTGGCCTCGCAGCGCTTCTATCGCACCAGCATGCGTGTGACGAGTGCCCTGTCGGTGCTCCCACCGATGATGGAGTTCCTGGGTGGCGGTGCCTTCGTCATCGCGCTGTGGTACGGCAGTCAGGAGATCCGCGCGGGCAACCTGACGACCGGCGGGTTCGTCACGTTCATCACGGTGCTGTTCACGATGTATGGCCCCGCCAAGAAGCTGAGCCGCGTCAACGCCGATCTGCATCAGGCGATGTCGGCGGCCGAGCGCGTGTTCGAGATCCTCGATACCCATAGCGAGGTCGTCGACAAGGCCGGCGCGGCGCCGATGCCGCCGCTCACCAGCGCCATCGAGTTTCGTGATGTGCAGTTCGCGTACGGCGATGCCGATCAGGCCACGCTCCGGGGCGTGACGTTCACTGTCCGCGCCGGTCAGACGCTGGCGATTGTCGGTCGCAGCGGGGCCGGCAAGACGACGCTCGTGAACCTGATCCCGCGATTCTATGACGTCACTGGCGGCTCGATCGTGATCGATGGACGGGATGTCCGAGACGTGATGCTGGCCTCGCTGCGCGCGCAGGTCGGGATCGTCACGCAGGAGACGGTGCTGTTCGACGATACCGTGGCCGCGAACATCGCGTACGGACGGATCGAGGCGACCCGGGCACAGATCGAAGACGCCGCCCGTGCGGCGCATGCCCACGACTTCATCGAGCGGCTCGACCACGGCTACGACACGGTCATCGGTGAGCGGGGACAGCGGCTGTCCGGAGGGCAGCGGCAGCGGCTGGCGATCGCGCGCGCGATTCTTCGCGACTCGCCGATTCTGATCCTCGACGAAGCGACCTCGTCGCTCGACGCCGAATCGGAAGCGCTCGTCCAGGATGCGCTGGCCAATCTGCTGCTCAATCGCACCTCGTTCGTCATCGCGCACCGGCTCTCGACCGTGCGCCGTGCCGACGTGATCGTCGTGCTCGACCGCGGCCGTATCGTCGAGACGGGTACGCACGACGAGTTGCTGGCGCGCGGCGGCGCGTATGCGAGACTTTACGAGCTGCAGCTCGAGGAAGAGCCTTCAGAGATAGAGCTGTGATGCAGTATGCAGTATGCAGAATGCTGAATTCAGAATGCAGAATGCAGATTCTGACTAGATCGAGGATCGCGGCCCGATGATCAAATCGATGACCGGGTTCGCCTCGCTCACGCACGAAGACGAACGTGCGACGATCGCGGTGACGATCCGCGCGGTCAACCACCGGTTCCTCGATCTCCAGCTGCGGATTCCCCAGTCGATTGGCGATGCCGAAGCGCGCGTTCGTGCCCTGCTGCAGAAGTGGCTCGCCCGGGGACGAGTCGAGCTCGGGATTTCGCTGCAGGTCCGCAACGCGGCGGCGCCTACCGTGGAGCTCAATCGCGAGTTCGCGAGTGCGCTGGCGGCGGCGATCGAACAGGCGCGTGAGCAGGGGCTCGTGTCCGGGTTGTTGACGCCGGGCGATCTGCTGCGACTGCCGCAGGCGGTGACCGTGCGTGAGCGAGCCGTGGAATCGGACCCGGCGGCCGATGGCCGCCTGGCCTCGAGCATCGAGGCCGCGGTGGAGCAGGCGCTCGGCGAACTCGACGCGATGCGGGTGCGCGAGGGCGGACATCTGCAGGTCGATCTCGACGCTCGTCGTCAGATGCTGGCCGAGTTGATCGAGCGGCTCCGCCTCGCCGCCGATGAAGGACGGGTTGCGCTCGAAACGCGTCTCCACGAGCGGGTCGATGAGCTGCGACTGGAACTGCCGGTCGATCAGGCGATGATCGCGCAGGAGATCGTCCGGGCCGCCGCGCGATCCGATATCTCGGAAGAGGTGACCCGCTTCAGAGCACACCTCGCGCATTGGGCCGTGCTGGTCGAAGGCGCGGAGCCCTGCGGACGCAAGCTTGATTTTCTGCTCCAGGAGATGAACCGCGAGATCAACACCATCGGCTCGAAAGCCGATGGGCTCGGTGTCTCGGAGCTGATCATCAACGCCAAGGCGGAACTCGAGCGGATGCGCGAGCAGGTCCAAAATGTCGAGTGAGTCGGACCCTGGCCCCGAGCGAGCGCAGCGAGTCGAAGGGCGTCGGGGGCTGCTGTTCATCGTCTCGGCCCCATCCGGCACGGGGAAAACGACGCTCGTGGAGCGGGTCGTGAAATGCGTCCCGAACCTGCAGATGTCGCGTTCCTACACATCCCGGCCCGCCCGGGTCGGGGAACAGAACGGCGTCGACTATAATTTCATCAGCCGGGAACACTTCGAGGCGATGATCCGCGAGGAGGCCTTCCTCGAGTGGGCCGACGTCTTCGGCAGCTACTACGGCACCTCGGCCGCCGATACCGACGCCGCGCGCGCGAGCGGCGACGATGTGGTGCTGGTGATCGACGTGCAGGGGGCCCGGAAAGTCCGAGGCCGCGGGATTCAGACGGTCGGCATTTTCGTCCTGCCGCCGTCGGCGGCCATCCTGGAGCAGCGGCTGCGCGGTCGCAGCAAGGACACCGAAGAACAGATACAGCGGCGGCTGCACGTGGCCCGCCGCGAAGTTGGCGAGTACGCGCACTACGAGTACGTGGTCGTGAATGACGAAGTGGAGTCGGCGGTCGACCGGCTTCGAGCAATCATACTGGCCGAGCGCGCGCGGGTGACGCCGATGCAGCGCGAGGCCGAACGCATCATCAGGACGTTTGCATGACGGGAAGTCCGAAAGAGAACCGGTTCGAGTTCGTGGTCGTGGCCAGTGCGCGTGCGCGACAGCTGCTGGCTGGCGCGCTGCCGCGCGAAGAGGGCAACAAGAAGACCACCATCGCGCAGCGTGAAGTGCTTCGCCGCAAGGTGGAAAAGATCCTCGAAGGCGAACCAGAGACAGTGTAGGCCGGGTCTTGCTCTCCAGACCCGGCGTTCACGAGGCGAGTCAGTAAACCCGCCGCACGAGAATTCGCATGGCATTGATCGCCCTCGGCGTAACCGGCGGCGTCGGCGCGTATAAAGCCGTCGAGGTGTGTCGCGGTCTGCAGAAGCGCGGGCACGATGTCGTCGCGGTGATGACGCGCGCGGCGACGCGGTTCGTCGGGCCGCTCACGTTCGAAGCGATTACGCGTCGCCCGGTCATCACCTCCCAGTGGCGTCCCGGGATGAACGCCGACATCGAGCACATCGCGATCGCCGACGGCATCGCCCTCCTGCTGGTGGCGCCGTGCACCGCCAACATGATCGGCAAGTTCGCGAACGGGATCGCCGACGATTTTCTCAGCTCGCTGTACCTCGCGACCAAGGCGCCCGTGCTCCTCGCGCCGGCGATGAACGTGAACATGCTCGCGCATGCGGCCGTACAGCGGAACGTCGAGACGCTGTCGGCGCGCGGCGTGCGGTTTGTCGAGCCGGGCGAGGGCTACCTCGCGTGCGGCTGGATCGGCAAAGGACGGCTCGCCGAGCCTGCCGACATCGTGGACGCGGCCGAGCGCGTGCTCGCGCCGCTCGACTCGGTGCTGCGCGGTACCCGCGTGCTGGTGACCGCCGGTCCAACCTACGAAGACATCGATCCGGTTCGGTACGTCGGGAATCGTTCGAGTGGTCGGATGGGATTTGCGCTCGCTGCCGAAGCCCGACGACGCGGCGCGCTGGTCACGCTGATCGCCGGGCCCACGCGCCTCGATGCGCCGTCGGTGGACACGCTCGTTCGCGTGCGCAGCGCCGACGAGATGCACGAGGCGGTGATGCGCGCGGCGTCCAATGCGGATGCGGTGATCATGGCCGCCGCGGTTGCCGATTACACCCCCGCCTCCGCCTCGTCGGCAAAGATCGCGAAAGCGGACGCGCCGATGACGCTCACGCTGCGGCGAACCAAGGACATTCTCGCGGACCTGGGCTCGATGCGGAGCGGACTGGGCTCATCGCGCCCCGTGCTCGTGGGCTTTGCCGCCGAAACCGATGACGTGCTGGCCAAGGCGCGTGACAAGCGCCTCCGGAAGAAAATCGATCTCATCGTGGCCAACGACGTCTCGCAATCCGATCGCGGCTTCGACGCCGCGACCAATGCGGTCACCATCGTCGGGGACGAGGGTGAGCAGCAGGTGTCACTCCAGGGCAAGGATCGTGTTGCAGAGGCGATTCTCGATCGCGTCGAGCAGCTGCTGCGTTCCCGCACGGCCACACCTGCGGCCCGCTGACCCGTGACCCGCGATCAGCTCAAAGCTCACCTCGAGTTCTTCGGCGAGCTCGGTGTCGACGGCGTGCGCCTCGAACCAGAATGGCGGATGCGCGCCGTGAGGCGCGAACCACAGGAACCTTCTGAACCCCCTGAACCCGCTGAACCCGCTGAACCCCCGTCTGAACCCGTTCAACCGGTTCAAGTCTTCATGTCAGAACACGATGCGCTCAGCGCACTGCGCCTCGAGATCGGTCCCGACTGCACCCGCTGCAAGCTCCACACCCTCGGTCGCAAACAGGTCGTGTTCGGCGTCGGGAATCCCTCGGCGGATCTGATGTTCGTCGGTGAAGCGCCGGGCGCAGACGAAGACATCCAAGGCGAGCCGTTCGTCGGTCGTGCCGGGCAGCTGCTGACGAAGATCATCGAGGCGATCGGCATGAAGCGCGAGCAGGTGTACATCGCCAACGTGATCAAGTGCCGTCCGCCCGGCAACCGCAACCCCGAAACTGACGAAGTCGATCGCTGTGAGCCGTTTCTCTTTCGCCAGATCGACATCATCAAGCCGAAGGTCATCGTTGCCCTCGGCAAATTCGCCGCGCAGTCGCTGCTGCGCACGACCGAGCCGATCACGAGGATTCGGGGTCGCCAGTACACGTATCGCAACGCGATCCTGATGCCGACGTATCATCCCGCGTATCTGTTGCGCAATCCCGCTTCCAAGCGTGAGGTCTGGGAGGATATGAAAAGAGTGCGCGCGATCCTGTCAGGAGACCAGTAATGCAAAATGCAAAATGC
>DATFRP010000158.1:0-5386 GCA_035263125.1 Vicinamibacterales bacterium | reverse complement strand
CCGGAGTAGGCGAACCAGGCACCGCTTTTTTCGACAATGCGCTTCTCGACGGCGAGATCGATCAGATCGCCCTCACGCGAGATCCCTTCACCATACATGATGTCGAACTCAGCCTCGCGGAACGGCGGCGCCACCTTGTTCTTCACGATCTTGACGCGGGTTCGTCCGCCGATCACCTGATCGCCGTCCTTGATGCTCGCGATGCGGCGGATGTCGATGCGAACCGACGCATAGAATTTCAGCGCGCGGCCGCCCGTCGTCGTCTCGGGGTTGCCGAACATCACGCCGATCTTCTCGCGCAGCTGGTTGATGAAGATGAGCGTCGTCTTCGACTTGGACACCACTCCGGTGAGCTTGCGGAGCGCCTGCGACATGAGCCGCGCCTGAAGGCCCATCTGCGCGTCGCCCATCTCGCCGTCGATCTCCGCCTTCGGCACCAGCGCAGCGACCGAATCGACGACGACCACGTCGACACTGCCCGAGCGAATGAGGACCTCGGTGATCTCGAGCGCCTGTTCACCGTGATCGGGCTGAGAGACGAGCAGGTTTTCGAGATCGACGCCAAGCTTCTGCGCGTACTGCGCATCGAGCGCGTGCTCGGCGTCGACGAAGGCCGCCATGCCGCCGCCGCGTTGCGCTTCGGCGATGACCTGCAGTGCCAGCGTTGTCTTGCCTGAAGATTCAGGACCGAAGATCTCGATGACGCGGCCACGAGGCAGGCCGCCGATACCAAGCGCGTAGTCGATGCTGATCGCGCCGGTGGAGATGGCTTCGATGGGAGCGATGGCATTGCGCTGGCCGAGGCGCATGATTGAGCCCTTGCCGAACTGTTTCTCAATCTGGCCGACAGCGATGTCGAGGGCTTTGGTGCGTTCTTTCAGGTCGTCGAGCGGCATGCGATCTCCTTGGCGTGGGCCGTGATGGATCTAGCGAGGCTGCGTCTCAGACCAGCGAGCATGACGATTGGCTCCGCCTCGCTAGATGCAGGGTTGGCTTGCCCCGCCTTCGACGGGGCAGTGCTCGATAGCCCCGCCTTTAGCAGGGCTATCGTGGCTCGGTGGTGTGACAGGGAAGGTCACGGCCGCGGTTGATCCTAAGAGCGTGCCGTACGAAAGTCAAGCGAAAACCCGTGAAGTTCCTGACGCTTGATAGCAATTGTCTCAACAACTTACAGACGAGACTGACTTTCGCCTCGAGGCCGCGGGGTTTGCAGGAACTGCCATCTCCGAGAGGGCTGTTTCTCGCAGGTTTTGATCACGCGAACGGAGGGCGACGGAGGCAACGGATTAACAGGAGATAACGGAAAAACGGAGGACGAACGGAGACACACGCTGTCAAAGGGGCGGGGCCGCGCATCGAAAGTGTGCGAAGTCCTCAGTCCGATCTCCGTTCCTCCGTTCCTCCGTTTCTCCTGTTAATCCGTTCTCTCCGTCGCCCTCCGTCGCCCTCCGTTACTCACTTGACCGCTTCGATCGCGATCGCAACGCCGTTGCCACCACCGAGACAGAGCGACGCAATCCCTCGCTGGGCGCCGCGTTGACGCATCGCGTAGAGGAGTGTGGTGAGGATACGGGCGCCACTTGCGCCGATCGGGTGGCCCAGCGCGACGGCGCCGCCGTTGACGTTCACCTTCGCGGAATCGACTTTGAGATCGCGCAGGATCGCGACCATCTGCACCGAGAACGCTTCATTGATCTCGAAGAGATCGACCTGATCGATCGACCAGCCGGCCTTCACGAGCACGCGACGGATCGCCTCGATCGGCGTCATCAGCACGTACTTCGGGGCCAGCCCGCTCGAGGCCTGGGCGACGATGCGAGCCAGTGGTACGAGGCCGAGATCGCGAGCGCGTGTCTCTGACATCACGACCAGCGCCGCGGCGCCGTCGTTGACCGGCGGGGCGTTGCCGGCCGTGACGGTACCGTCTCTCTTGAACGCAGGCGTCAAGGCACTGAGCGCCTGGAGCGTCGAATCAGCACGAATCGATTCATCCTCCGACACGACGATCGGATCGCCCTTCTTCTGCGGAATCGTTACAGGGAGGATCTCGGCCTTGAATCGGCCTGCCGCCGTAGCGTCTGCGGCCTTGCGGTGACTGCCGAGCGCGTATTCGTCCTGTGCCGCGCGTCCGATGCCGCATTCCGAGGCGATGACCTCACCGGCGTTCCCCATGTGCCACTGCTCGAAGCTGCACCACAGCCCGTCACCGATCATCGAGTCGACCAGCTGCGCGTTGCCCATGCGCAGCCCTTCACGCACGCGCGCCAGCAGGTACGGGGCATTGCTCATCGACTCCATGCCACCCGCGACGACCACATCCATGTCACCGGCGCGGATGCCCAGGTCGGCGAGCATGACTGCCTGCAGGCCGGACCCGCAGACCTTGTTGATCGTCAGCGCTGAGACGGAATCCAGCAGTCCGCCGCGAAGCGCGGCCTGACGCGCCGGCGCCTGGCCGAGCCCGGCCGAGACCACGTTGCCCATGATGCAGTCCTGAACGACCCCGGGATCGATGCCGGCGCGAGCGACGGCCTCGCGGATCACCATCGCCCCCAACTCGGGGGCGGACAACCCTTTCAGACCACCGAGGAACTTCCCGGTGGGCAGACGAACGGCGGAGACGATGACGGCGGCAGCCATGGAGTGATCTTATTCTTTGGACGCCGTTAACCGGCCACCGGACCCGACCGTTGTATCGCCAGGAGGATCTGCATGCCAGAGATCATCATCGTGCCGTCGGCGTTTTTCATGACCGGGTTCATCGTGTACACGATCGCGGAGGCATTTCGGCGGCGCTCGCAGGCGAGGATGGTGACTGAGTTTCACACCAGGCTGCTCGACCGGATCGGGTCGGCCAAGGAATTCGGCGAGTTCTTCGCCAGCGATGCAGGCAGGCGCTTCATGGATTCGCTGTCGTCGACAGAGACGGTATCCCCACAGCTTCGTATCCTCCGATCGGTGCAGACGGGTCTTGTCATGCTCGCGCTCGGCATCGGACTGTTCGTGTTGACCATCGAGCGACAGTTTTCGATCGAGGCGACGGACGGGCTGACTGTCACGGCGACGGTGACGGCGGCGATCGGAGCCGGCCTCGTCCTCTCGACAGCGATCACCTATGGGCTGTCGAGACAGATGGGCCTGCTGAGCAAGCACGAGTCGAGACGACAGCTGGAACCGGGACAGTCTGCCTAGCACGTGGCTAATTGGGACGAGCGGACGTTCGCGTCCTTCTATGAGCGCACGTGGCGTGCGGTCTGGCTTTATGCCTATCGTGTGACCGGACACGCCAGCGACGCCGACGACATCGTCCAGGAAGCGTTCTGCCGCATCATCAGCGCCGAGATCGATGCCAGCGATGAGGAAGGCCTGCGCCGCTATGTGTTCAGGATCGCCGGCAACCTGATGGCGGATCGATGGCGTCGGGCGGCGCGCGAGGGCTCGTGGCTCGAGCGATTGCGTGGAGCCCCGGAGGTCCACGTCGATCCGGAGTACGACGACAGCGTGTCGAGGGAATTTGCGGCGCTGACACCTCGAGAGCGCGCGCTCTTGTGGTTGGCCTACGTGGAAGGCGACAATCATCAGGAGATCGCCGACGCACTCGGGCTCAGGCGCGGCAGCATCAAGGTTCTGCTGTTCCGTGCACGCGCGAAGCTGCGGGATCTGCTGACGGCACGTGGAGTGACTGCGAGGGCGCAATGAGTTGGTTCGATCGCAACGTGACCGCCGATGAAGAACAGCACCTTGCCGGGTATATGACGCGGCTGGGCGCATCACCGCTTCCGCGAACGGCGCGGATGCCGGATGTCGAACTGTTGTGGGTGAAGGCGCAGATGCTGCGCCGATGGGAAGCCGAGCGCAAGGTGCAGGCGCCGCTCGACCTCATGGAACCGGTGCAGATTGCCGCCGGCCTCGTCGCGGCTGGTGTACTGCTCGTGTGGGCGCTACCGTCGTTGTTGAAAGTGTTCTAATTCGAGGGGGCGGAGAGCGCGGGGACGACGATCATCGCAGTAAAGAGGGAACGGAGGTTACGGAGGAAACGGATTAACAGGAGGAACGGAGAAACGGAACGAAGTTGTTGGCGGTACTCCGTGCGTTCTCCCGTTCCTCCGTTCCTCCTGTTAATCCGTTTCCTCCGAGCTCTCCGTTATCTCTCTCTCGCTCTACAGCCGCTCAATCAAATTCCGCTGCCGCGTCAATCGTTGCTCGCGCTCGCGCGCGAAGCGCTGAATCCCGTTGAATATCGAGGTCGCGTCGAGGTGCGCCTCGGCGATGACGTCGGGCTCGAGCCCGCCGGTCAACCACTGATTGTCCCAGTCCGAGGTCAGCGAGTACTCGTCGGTGAGCGGCCCCGGCGCCTTCAGCGGCCACACCCGACGCGTGCCGGTGCTGACGACCATCAGGTCGCACATCGCTTCTGGCGGCAGCACCGCATTCCGATACGACTCGGGCTGACGATCGAACAACTCCTCGCTGATCGCGGCGACGACCTTCACGTTGACGCCCGCCGCAGCGAGTTTCGGCAGCACGCTCACGAGGTTCACGGTCGAACTCGACCCCTGCGTGATGACGTATCCATGCCGCGGCCCCGGAGCGAAATCGCGAATCACGTAGAAGCCTTTGGCGGCTGCCTTCAGATCCGAGTCAGCGAACGTGGAACGGTCGGCGACAGGGAAGTCCGGCCTCGCTACTTCGAGCGTGATGATCGCGACCTTCGCCTCACGCGCCGCGATCTCCGCAGCGGCGAAATACGCGGGGGCGACGTCGTTGTAGTCCCAGAAGTTCAGATGGATCGCCTGGCCGCGCGGGAAGAGCTTCCACACCTGCGGTGCGAAGATGCCGAAGTGCGTCCGTCCATCGGCAGCTGTCTCGGGACCTGAGTGGCCCACGAGAATGTGCAGCACGCCCATGCGGAACTTGCTGTCCTGGCTTTGCTGACTCCACACCCGCGCCGGGGTGTACATCAGTGGCGTGAAGGCGCCATAGGTGCCGCTCAAGGCCCAGACCCCGGCGAATTGGGCCGGGTCAAGCGAGGCACTCTGGCCCACCAGTCCAATGGCCGAGGAAGCATTGCCGGCTTCCTGGATCGCCGCCTTAAAGCGCGTCCCAATCGGGTTCGTCTCCGGATCGTAGTGGCCCCACAGACTGCCGTGTTCCACGTTAATGGACTCAGAGAGGTCGGCGGCCAGGGTGATAAACCGATTGTCCGTGACGTAGTTCATCCACTTGATAATTTCTGAAATCGCCCGGCGCGTGCCAGCGACCTCCCCTGCCTTGCGGAACAGGGCGATGTTCGCCTGCTTTTCTGCCCCAGACAGCGGATTTTTGATCGTCACCCGCTGCGGCTCAACAGGGAGACTGGCCACGCGCAGGCGCTCATCCTGGAAGG
>DATFRP010000157.1:0-24808 GCA_035263125.1 Vicinamibacterales bacterium | reverse complement strand
ATCGCCCCGATGCTCAATCAGGGCGTGCAGCTGACCTTGCCCGACGCGAACAACAGCAACCCGAAGCCCGACACGTCCGATCAGACCGTCGTCTCGATCGACGCCGCCGGGCAGTTGTACGTGAACGCGATGGGCCCGATCGCCCAGGGCGAAGTGGTCAAGCGGCTCACGGACACGTTCGAGCAGAAGGGGCAGAAGCTGGTCTATCTGAAGGGTGACACCGACGCGCCGTACGGCGCCATCATGGACATGATGGACGCCCTCCGGAAAGCGCAGATTGACCAGGTCGCGCTCATCACCGAGAAGAAGAAGCAGCCAGGAGCGAAATAATGTCCCACCACATGCACCACGGCGCGGAGCGCGTCACCACGGCGAAACTGCCGGAGGCCTCCGCAGACATGAACGTGACCCCGCTGATCGACGTGCTGCTCGTGCTGCTCGTCATCTTCATGGTGACCCTGCCGCTCAACCAGCGTGGGCTCGACGTCAACCTGCCGGCCGAAACGCAGCAGCCGAAGCAGTCGACGCCCGACATCAGCCAGATCGTGCTGAACTACACGGCTGACAAGAAGATCTCGGTCAACAACAAGGACATCCCGATCCGCGATCTCCAGGAGTTCCTCCGAACGACCTTCGAGGAACGCAAGGAGAAGACGATGTTCATCATGGGCGCGGGCACGCTGCGCTACGGCGAAATCGTCGAGGTCATCGATGCCGCAAAAGGCGCCGGCGTCGAAAAAGTCGGCATCGTCACCGAGGGCATGCGCAAGGCGGCCTCAGGGGGAGGCGAGTAGCGACCGAAGCCGCGGGATTCCCGAAGGCCGTCTCTCACGAGGCGGCCTTTTTCTTTTGTACGAGGGAACGGAGGGTACGTTCCCTCCGTTGCCTCTATCGCAGCACGGTCTTCGCGAACGCCGGGTCCCCGTCGTTGCGGACCGGCATCACGCCGAGCACCTCGCACAGCATGTCGTAGATGTTGACGTTCTCGAACGCTGGTACGGTGACGTCCGTCTTGAAGGCGGGGCCGGCAGCGACGAAAATGCCGTGCATCGAGCGGGCCACGATCGGATCGTAGCCGTGCTCGCCACGCGGTCCCGTGTCCCCCCGCGTGCGACGTTGATTGAACGTGTCGCGCACCATGATCTGCCAGCCTTCGTCGACGACTCCAACGATCGGTGGAATGCGAGGGTGATCGCGGTAGTGCCAGTGCTCCGGCGTTTCAGCGCGGCGATACACCTTCAGGCGGGGGTGCGCCTTGACGAGGGCCGCGTATACAGCGTCCTCGCGCCCGGGCCGTGGAAACAGTCCCAGCGTGGGATTGATATCGATCACCTCGACGTCGCTGAGTGAGATGTAGTCGTCCAGGATGACCACGCGATCGAGCGACGTTTCCGCCATGCCGTGATCGGAGACCGCGACGATGTTGACACGGTCGGAGAGACGCCGCCGCTCGAGTCCTTTCAGCAGGCGGCCGAGGTACCCGTCGGCGCGCCGCACCGCGCTGCGCACTTCCATCGAGTTCGGACCCTTCTCGTGCCCCGCGCCATCCACATCGCCGATGTAGAGCGTGATCAACGTGGGCCGCCTCTCGACCGGGAGATCGAGCCAGGACAGCACCCGATCGACGCGGATGTTCCCAGGCAGGCGATCGTCGAATGGCGCCCAGAAGTTTGGCCTGACGCCTTCGATGGGTGCCTCGGTGCCAGGCCAGAACATCGAGGCCGTGCGCTGATCCGCATGCTGCAGCGTCACCCAGATCGGCTCGCCGCCCCACCACATCGGATCCTGCACTTCTCGCGAGTTGGACATCGTCATCCGCCGGCCGGTCGGTGGATCCTTGACCGAGTTCGCGACGATCCCGTGATGTCCTGGATAGAGTCCGGTGACGATCGTGTAGTGGTTGGGAAATGTCTTCGAGGGATAACTCGGTATGAGCTCTGCACCGACGCCCTTCGCGATGAGACGATGCAGATTCGGCGCAGAGTATCGGGACTCGTAGTCCCATCGCCAACCGTCGAAGGAAACGAGGATGACAGTTGGCTTGGACTCGTCGCTTCGAACCGTCTGGCTGTGTCCGACCCCACTGAGGAGCCAGAACAACAGGAGCAACAACGCTCGGCGGGTCACGCGTCAGAGTGTAGTCGATGGCGAGGGGAGGATCGAAGCCGGGGCGTGGGGCACGCCGGTGCCGTTGTCGGCACCGGCGCAAGAGCGTTCAATCAGAACTCGTATCGGACTCCGAGCTGGACCTGACGTGGAGCTCCAGGGATGTTCGTCTGGATCAACTGTCCCGTGACGCTATCGCGAAGTGCGAGAAAGTTTGGATTGGTTGGCGCGCCGAACCCGCAATCGAGCGGCGCCGTACCGGCGCAGTAGTTCGTGACGGCAGTACCCGACAGTTGGATATTGTCGTAGTTGAAGAGATTGAACACTTCTGCTGTCACTTTGAGTCGGCGGCCGCTCATCAGGTTGAGGCCCCACTGGGCACGGAAGTTCACTTCCTTGAAGGCCAGGTTCCTGAAGGCATTGCGCTCGAACGGCACGCCCGGTGCGCTGAATGGGCGATCCGGACCGCCGCGACTGTTGTTGATGTCGCGCCCGAACGACGCATCGATCGGCAGACCTGACAGGAAGCGGAAACCGGTCGAGACATCGAAGCCCTTGGGCAGGAAGAACAGGCCGTAGCCGTTGAACTGATGCCGGCGATCGAGACGCGCCGGCGACCATTCCGGCGCGAGGTTGAAGCCATTCTCGAAGCCGACGCCGCCGGAATCGCGCTCGTTGTCGTCGTCCGACATCGATTTGCTGAGCACGTAGTTCGCGCTGAACTGTCCCCAGCGACGATCGTACCGCGAGGTCAGGGACATGGCCTTGTAGTCGGAATGTGCCGACGACTCGCGGATCTGTATCTGCCCGAGGCCTGCGACCGGACGCGCCGTTGGATAGATGGGCCGCAACGACACATCGCCTGCTGCCGGAACCGGCTGCGCGAGATTCAGGTCGACGTTGCGCTCCAGACGATCGGTCTTCACGTATGTGAAGTCGGCACTCGCCGTGAGTCGCGGCATCAGCTCACGCTCGAAGCCGAAGCCGACCTGCCGCGCGCGCGGGTTCTTGAAGTCCTTGTCCACGGCGGTCACGTTGGCATTGAGAAATGGATTTGGCGTCAATCCCAACGCTGCCGCGATCCGTTGAATCTGATCGGGAGTGATCGTCGGCAGTTGGTTCAACGGAATCGTATTGAGGTCGATTCCGATCAACAGGAGCTGCCGGTAGAGAGTCGTATTCGGATTCCCCGCGGGCAGGTTCGTGAACGGCAGTGACGTGGTCAGGTTTCCCGGAATGGACCGGAAGCCGGTCATCGGATCCGAGTAGATCAGCATCGGCGTCCGCGCGTAGTAGATGCCCGTGTACCCTCGAACCACGGTCTTGCCGTTTGCCGCCGGGTCCCACGCGAAGCCGAGGCGCGGCGACCATTGATCGAGTTGATCGGGAATCTGTGTTGGGTCGACCGACTTTCCGAGGGGGAAGGTGACATTCCGAAGCTGACTCAGGATCGCCTCGTTGTCGGCCTGCGGCGTGGGATTGAACGTGCCTTCCCACCGAAGCCCGTAATTGAGCGTGAACGTCGACGCCAATCTCCACGAGTCCTGCGCGTAGAACGCGAGCTCGTCGGTCGTCAGTTCGGTCGTCAGGTTGCCCAACTGCCGCCGCAGACTCGCAACGTTGACCGGGACATCCAGGCGATTCGCGTTCGGTCCGCCAACAGTCAACGCCTCCAGCATCGCCGACGAAGTTCCGCTGATGCTGTAGGTGGAGTACTGATCGAAGCCAAACAGCTGCGTGGCGAACACGTGGTTGTATTCGAAGCCGCCCTTGAACGAATGACCGCCGAAGAGCGTGGTGATGTTCGAGGATGCCTGCGAGCGCACATCACGCTGGATGTTCTGGCCGAGGAAGCTCACGGTTCCGATGTTGCCGACTGTGCCGGTCAACAGCGGCTGCTGAGTGTTCGCGTCACGCGGGCGGCGCTCGCGCGCGTACTGGCCGCGCGCTTCCAGCAGCATGTTGTTGCGCAGCGCCGACGTGAACTCGCCCAGCACGGTGTTGGTCCGGTCGCGCTCGGTGCCGTTGTTCGAGACCGCGCTGATCGTCGTGTCGGAGAGCGCGTTGCCGGTGGCGTTTGCGTTCAGCGCTTTGTTGTCGCTCCAGTTGTATCGACCCGTGACGCGTGTCCCCGTCTGGGTCTGATAGTCGATGCGTCCGAGGAGCGCGACGGCGTTGTTGGTCGTGTCGAATGGCTCCTCGAGACTCCTGAAGTAGTTGTACGCGTCGAGGTTGTCGGGGCCGGGGGTGACGCCGCTGAAGTTGAACACCACGTTCCTGGTGTTCTCGAATCGCTGCACTTCGAGCGCGCCGAAGTAGAAGAGTTTGTTGCTGGCGATCGGACCGCCCATCGACCCACCAAACTGCTGCTGCGTCGGCGCGGCGGTCTGGCCGAACGCGTTCTGCTCCGCCAGGTCTCGATGGCGATTCACGTAGAAGCCGGAACCGTGGTTCGTGTTGCTGCCCGACTTGGTGATCGCGTTGACCAGGCCGCCGGTCGAGCGTCCGAACTCAGCTGAGTATCCGGCGGCGACTACCTGGAATTCCTTGATCGACTCCTGCGGAATCGTGAACGCATTGTTCGACCGCTCGCCGCCACGGATGCCGCCGAAGAACGGCTGGTTGTAGTCGGCGCCATCGATGCTGACGTTTCCGTTGATCCCCCGCTGGCCGGCGAATGACAGCTGACCGCGCGACGTATCGACCTGCACCGTTGGTGTCAGCGTGATGAAGTCCTGGAATCGGCGTCCGTTGATCGGCAGGTTCGCGATCGCGTCCTGATTGAGTGTGGAGCTCCGGACGGTGGAGCTCGTTTCCACCACCGGCACCGCGGCCTGGACGGTGATGTTCTCCTGGATCGCGCCAACCTGCATGGTCGCGTTGACAGTGCTCGCCGCGCCGACGGTGAGAGGCACTGTGCGCTTGACGGTCGTGAATCCAGCGAGTTCGATCTCGACGTCGTAGTTGCCGGGCGGCAGGAGCGAGAGCAAGTACACGCCGTTCTCATTGGTGACAACCGCCCGGCTGTAACTCGTGGCCGTATTGCGCGCCGTCACGGTCACTCCGGGCAGCACGCCGCCCTGCGTATCCGTGACTCGCCCGTTGATCTCGGCCGTCGTCGCCTGCGACTGCCCCGATGCCCGCGAGGGCGCCATCAATGTGAGCACGGCTATCGCCACACACGCCGCAATTCCCACGTGCCTCATGCCTATTCCCTCTGTAAGTGAAATTCGCCCCGCGCTGAAGCCCAAGCGTACCAGAGACGAGTCACGGATTGGTAAATAAATGCCGATTTTGGGAGGCGAAGGAGCCACGAACGATACAAGACCGTCGGCCCCGAAACGGGCATGATGCTGGAGGCCGCCCGCGGCTGCGAGCGGCCTCCTCGATAACGCGCGTGTGTCTACTTCGTGGCGCTGGCGCCGGCTGCCCGCTGCTTGGCTTGGATGGCGACGGCGCGGTCGCGATACTGGTCCGCTTCCTTGATGAGAGCCTGCTGCTTCTTCGGGTTCTTCTCGAGGAGCGCCTGGGTGCGCAGCAGCAGGCCTTTATAGGTCAGCGCCTCAGGGTATTCGGGTTTGAGCTCGATCGCCTTGTCGACCGCCTGCAGACCGGAGCTCACGAACTTGATCTTGTCGGGCTCCGGCGTCGTGAAGTCGCGGTTTGCCTTATCCCAGTAGTAGGTAGCGATCGTGTAGAACGCCTCGGGATTGCTCGGCTCCTTCTCGGCCCGCGAGTGGAGCGCCTCCATCGTCTTGTCGAATTCGCCCTGCCGGTTGTAGAAGAGCGCCAGCGACACGTACACGCTCGCATCATTCGGCTTCATCTCGCGAGCCTTCTGCAGCAGTTGCTCGGCCTGGTCGTACTCGCCGTTCTCCTCGTAGATGCGGGAGAGATACGTATAGTTGCTCGGTTCGTTCGGCTCGAGCTCGATCATGCGGCGGAGAATGGGTTCGGCCTGCGACGGGTCATTCAGCTTGTCGGGACCGTAAGCGGCGACCAGGTATTCCAACGCCAGCTTCTTGATATCGGGCCGCGACTGCTCGATTTCGGCCGACTTCTTGTAGTTCTCGATCGCCTTCGTGAGCATGTCGTCGTTCGACTGCTCCCCCTTGCGGGCAGGACGATACTGATTATCGTAGCTGTTGCCGAGGAAGAAATAGGCGGATGTCAGGCGAGCATCGGTGCAAGTGTCCTCGGAGCCTTTGCACGCCGCAAGAGTCTCTTCGTACTTCTCCGCGGCGGATTTGTAGTCCTGCTGCTGGTAGAACGTATTGGCGTCTTTGAACGCCATCTTCCCCTTGAGCAGTCCAAACTGGCCGCACCCGGCGGCCAGCAACCCGAACGCCGCGATCAGGACGCCCAGCGACGCCCGTGATGAAACCCTTCGCATCGTATCCCCCATGTTGCACCCGGTAAACCGCGCCCGGAGCCTGAAAACGCGCCAGTATAGTGATCCGTTTTCTGGCCAGTCAAGGGTCCGGCTATCATGAAGATGTCGGCAACGCAAAACGTTCTGTGACGGACCGGCCGAGACACGCGCCGGGCCAGACACGCGTCTCAACGGGTTAGACACCGCTTTCCATGATTCGATTCGAGACGCTCCTCGAAAAGGTTCGGAGCTACAGCCCGGAGGCTGACCTCGAGCTGTTGCGGCGGGCGTACGTGTTCTCCGCCCTCGAGCACAAGGGCCAGGTGCGCCATTCGGGCGAGCCCTATCTGGTGCACCCGCTCGAAGTGGCCGATTCTCTCGCCGACATGAAGCTCGACGTTGTCGCGGTCTCGGCCGGGCTGCTGCATGACGTCGTCGAAGACACACTCACGACACCGGAACGCATCGAGGAGCTCTTCGGGAAGGAGATCGCACACGTCGTCGAAGGGGTCACCAAGATTGGCGCGATCCCGTTTTCGTCGAGCGAAGAGCGGCAGGCGGAGAACTTCCGCAAGATGCTGCTGGCGATGGTCGACGACATCAGAGTCATTCTGGTGAAGCTCGCCGACCGCCTTCACAACATGCGGACGCTTCATCACCTGCCTGAGGAGCGTCGCATCAAGATCGCGCAGGAGACCCTCGACATCTACG
Source organism: Vicinamibacterales bacterium (assembly GCA_035263125.1). GTDB lineage: Bacteria > Acidobacteriota > Vicinamibacteria > Vicinamibacterales > UBA2999 > Gp6-AA40. The sequence goes on along the minus strand of DATFRP010000157.1, from coordinate 17,619 downwards.
CCCCGATTGCCAACCGGCTGGGCATGAGCAAGGTCAAGAACGAACTCGAGGAGCTCTCGTTCAGGTATCTCGAGCCGAAGGCCTACGAGGCCCTGCGCGCCAAGGTCGAAGCCCGCCGCAAGAGTGCCGAAGCGATCATCGACGAGTTGACGCGAGCGCTGCGGGCCAAGCTCGAAGAAGCGCAGATACCGGTGATCGCGCTCGATGGACGCATCAAGCGTCTCTACAGCATCCATCTCAAGTTGAAGCGGCAGAAAATCGATCTGGAGCGCGTCTACGACTTCGTGGCGTTGCGCGTGATCACCCAATCGGTCAAGGACTGCTACGGGGCGCTCGGCATCATCCATCAGACCTGGTCTCCCGTTCCCGGCCGCATCAAGGACTTCATCGCGATGCCGCGGCCCAACGGGTACCAGTCGCTGCATACGTCGGTCATCAGCGAGCACGGCTTCCCGTTCGAGCTGCAGATCCGGACCGACGAAATGCATCGGCGGGCGGAAGAGGGGATTGCCGCCCACTGGAAATACAAGGAAGGGCGCGTCGGCGATCATCGCGACGAGCGCTACTTCCAGTGGATGCGGCAGCTGCTCGAAGTGCAGCAGGAGGTGCGCGATCCACAGGAGTTCCTGCAGAACCTGAAGATCGATCTCTACCCGGAAGAGGTCTATATTTTCACGCCCAAAGGCGAGGTGCGATCGTTGCCGCGCGGCGCCACCGCAGTCGACTTCGCGTACACGGTGCACACCGACGTCGGTAATCAGTGCGTCGGTGCGCGCATCAACGGCAAGATGGTGCCGCTGCGGACGCGCCTGCAGAACGGCGACATCATCGAGATCGTGACGCAGTCGGGTCACAAGCCGAGCCGCGACTGGCTCACCTTCGTTGTCACCTCGCGTGCCCGAAGCAAGATCAAGCACGTGCTCCTGAGCGAAGAGCGCACGCGAAGCATCGAGCTGGGCCGTCGGCTGTTCGAGAAAGAAGTGCGGCGTTACGGCCTCAATCCAGCCACACTGCTCGAAAGCCCCGAGCTGATGAAGTTCGCGACCGAGTACGGCGCGAAAACATCAGAGGAGCTGATGGCCCACATCGGCTACGGCAAGCTGTCCCCCCGGACCGTACTCCAGAAGTCGGTGCCCCCCGCCCAGCTGCGCGAGGCGTCGCCGGTCGTCTCGATCGTGCGTCGTGTGCTGCGCCCCGGGACGAGCGCGGACAAGATCAAGGTGCGGGGCGCCGATGATGTGATGGTGTTCCGGGCCAAGTGCTGCAATCCCATACGAGGCGAGCGCATCGTCGGCTACATCACACGCGGCAAGGGCGTGTCGGTGCACTCGTGGGCCTGCCCGAACGTCGTGAACCTGATGTTCGATCCCGAGCGCCGCATCGAGGTCGAGTGGGACAGCGCCGGCACCGATCAGACGCCGTACGTCGTGCGGCTCACGATGCAGGTCGAAGATCGCAAAGGAATGCTCGCCGAGATCAGCGCGAAGGTCTCTGACATCAACACCAACATCACCAACATGGAAGCGCGCACCGGCGACGATCAACAGGCGCGAATCGACATGACAGTCGAGATCAGAGACGTGAAGCACCTCGAGAAGGTGATCAAGTCGATCAAAGGCGTGCAGGGTGTGATTGGGGTGGAGAGAAGCGCGCGGGCGTAATGCAAAATGCAAAATGCAAAATGCAAAAGGGACAAGCTGAATGCCCTCTTTTTGCATTTGGCATTTTGCATTACTCGATCACAGCTATCGCGTCGATCTCGATCTTGATATCTCTCGGCAGGCGGGCAACCTGCACGGTCGCGCGGGCCGGCGGCGGGTCCACGATGTACTGACGGTAGACCTCGTTCATCGCGGCGAACTCGTTCATGTCGGCCAGAAAAACCGTCGTGCGGACGACGTGGTCGAAACCGACACCGGCGGCACGCAAGAGCGCTTGAACGTTGCGCATGACGCGATCGGTCTGGGCCGTGATATCGCCCTGAATGAGATCGCCGGTCGCGGGATCGACCGGAATCTGCCCCGACACGAACAGCAGGTTTCCGGCTTTGATGGCAGGGGAGTAGGCGCCCATGGCTTTGGGCGCATCAGGTGCCGAGATCGCCTGACGCACGGCCGCGTTCGTGTTCTGAGCTTCGGCGCCCACGTCAGGCCGCCTTGGTCACCTTGCCATTACGCAGGCACCGCGTGCACACGCGAATCTTCTTCGTCGTTCCACCGATTTTCGCGCGGACTGTTTGCAGGTTGGGTTCAAACCGCCTGGGACCAACGTTGTGGGCGTGAGAGATCGTCCGTCCAACTGCCGGGCCCTTGTGGCACACTTCGCAACGCTTTGCCATGATCCTCTTCTCGTCGCACCTCAAGGGCGCAAACATTGAATTGTATCAGGTTCAGGGGAGTATCAGCGAGCTTCCCGACAGCGCAGCCGCCTCGGTCGGGCGCGCGGCTTTTCGAACCTGAAGCAGCCTGCCGACGAGCGCCAGATACGCCGTCTCGCCGCCCGATGTCGCACGTTGCGTGTCGCGTGCGCCTTCTTCGATCGCTCGAAGCACGATGGCGGCTTCGCCGTCGCGCACTGTTGCACCCTGCTTGCGGATTTCCGCCAGGAGCGTCGTCAGCTCCGATGCGAGACGCTGCGCCGTCGCCGACTGCGCCTTGTGCTCGTAGATGACGCCGCGCGTCGACGTTTCAAGCGTCGCGGCGACAGCCCCCGCCGACTGGGCGACATCGTCGTCGCGAAGTCGGCTGAAGCCTTCAGGCGTGTGCCGGGCGATTGCCGTGTGAAACAGAAAGAACAGCTGATACTGCCGCTCAGTGAGGTGACGAATTCCGGGGAACAGCACCGCGACGTCCTCTTCCTGTTGTCGCTTCACCACTGCGGCGGGGTGCTCGCGGGCGCTGGCCAGATGCGGACAACTGTCCGGACAGTCGATTTCTTTGAGTCGCTTGGTGCCGCAGCACACCGGACAGATGGTCTGGTGCAATGCAGGACACGAGCGCTTGGCTCGGCGCTGTCCGCATAGAGGGCAGGTCATCAACCCAGAAGCTTCGCACAGCGCCTGTCCACGAGCAACGGCGGGGGGCCGCACGCCGCTGACGTGTCTTTCCGGACACTGGCTCCTGATATGCGCCGAAAAATTTTAAGCGGAGCATGATTGCGCACATTGCCTAATAATCATCATTCTGTAGATATATCTGCAGACAGCGCAAATTTTGCATCTTCCAGCCTTCCATCTCCTACACATGGGATGGATTCAATGGTTCCTAGCGTGAGCATGCTGATAAGCGATTGAAAAACAGTCGCTTAGTGATTGAGTCGATCTGAGGGCGGGATTAGTGCCTGGGCCAGGAGGGCAAGTTCGGGGCTCCGCCTTGATCACGGAAACGACAGTTCCGTCCCCGACAACTGTCATTTACAGGGGACGCTCTCACCGAAAACCTGGGCAGGGTTACTGGCGTCTAAACGTGCAGCAAGGTCGACGTCGGCGGAATCATTGGCGTAAATCATAGATGCGTCGATACTTGCTGGATTAGATCGTTGCGGCGTCGGTTCTGGGTTCGCAATTCATAGCTCGCATGTGGAGTCCGGCGGCAAGCCACGGCGAGAGAGGCACCTAAGTTGCATAGCCGCCGACATCATGAAGTGGCCCGGCCTGAGAAAAGGCCGGAGCGAAGGGAGCGGCAGTCATCATGGCGACGACAACAAGGACGAGAACAGCGGCGAAGACGAGCCGCTATACCGAGCTGAAGAAAATGCTCGAAGACCGCCGCCGCGAGTTGTTGAGCGCAGTGCAGGGGAAGATGCGCGACGTCAGGGCCGAGGGCAGCAAGGAACGCGATGTGTTGGACCAGGGCGAAAGCTCGGAGGTCGACATTCAGGAAGACATCGAGTTCGCCCTTATCCAGATGAAGTCGGAGACGCTCAACAAGGTTGACGCGGCGCTCCGCCGTCTTGACGAAGGCACTTACGGCAACTGCTTCGAGTGCGGCGAAGAGATCGCAGAAGCGCGGTTGCGCGCCCTGCCGTTTGCGGCCCGGTGCAAGGACTGCGAAGAGGCAAAGGAAACCGCGGAACGGCGCGAGCGGATGCTGGCGCAGCGACGCGGGACGTCGGCCCTCTTCTTCGACTCCGCAAACTAACACTGCGCTTCGAGGCGCGAAACCAAAAAGCAGCCCGCTGCCAGGGCTCTCGGGCTCTGGCAGCGCGGATCCCTACACACATCTGTTCTCCGAATCGCGCACCGTCCTTGCGCGTCTCAACAAAGTAGGAGAGCATCCGCCCATGAGCGAACGAGACGACGCGCCTGAGCTCGAAGAGGTGTCGGCAAGCGACCGCCCGCTGGACATTCCCGACGAGCTGCCGATTCTGCCTCTTCGGGACACGGTGTTGTTCCCGAATTCATTCATGCCGCTGGCAGTGGCGCGGGAATCGTCCGTGCGGCTGATCGACGAAGCAATCTCGGGAGGCAAGCTCATTGGCGTGTTCACGCAGCGCGATGCCGCGGTCGACGATCCCCAGCAGTCCGATTTGTACGACATCGGCACCGCGAGTCACATTCACAAGATGTTCAAGCTGCCTGACGGCAGCCTGCGTTTGATCGTCCAGGGGCTCACGCGCCTCAAGCTCGAGGAGGTCACAGAGATGCGACCTTACCTGCGCGCGCGTGTCACGCCGGCGATCGAGACGCTCGATGAGACCGACCGTCTCGAAATCGACGCATTGCTGCGCAACATCAAGACCAGTTTCCAGAAGGTCGTGTCCCTCTCACCGCTGCTGTCGGAGGATCTTCAGGCGCTGGCGGCCAACATCACCGAACCCGGGCGCCTCTCGGATTTCATCGCGTCGCAGCTTTCGACGATCGCGACGCCAATCAAGCAGGAAGCGCTCGAGACGCTCGATGTGCGCGCGCGGATGGATACCCTCAACCGGATCCTCGTCAAGGAGCTCGAGGTTCTCGAGCTCGGGTCGAAGATTCAGTCGCAGGTGCAGTCCGAGGTCGGCCGCAATCAGCGTGAATATTTCCTTCGCGAGCAGCTCAAGGCCATTCAGAAGGAGCTCGGCGAAGGCGACGATCAGACCAAGGAGATCGAGGAGCTCGGCGAGAAGATCGAGGCGGCGGGCATGCCCGAAACGGTGAAGAAAGAAGCGCTTCGCGAGCTCGATCGCCTCGCGCGGATGCCGGTGGCGGCGGCCGAATACACCGTGTCGCGGACGTATCTCGATTGGCTGATCATGCTGCCCTGGCAGGCGCGCACCGACGAGGTCATCGATCTCGCGAAGACCAAGCAGGTGCTCGATGCGGACCACTCGGGCCTCGACAAAGCCAAGGATCGCATTCTCGAGTACCTCGCCGTCCGAAAGCTCAATCCCGACGTGAAGGGGCCGATTCTGTGCTTCGCCGGACCTCCAGGCGTGGGCAAGACCTCGCTCGCGCGCGGAATCGCCTCGTCCCTCGGACGGAAGTTCGTACGCGTCTCGCTGGGCGGCATGCGTGACGAGGCGGAAATCCGCGGACATCGGCGCACGTACATCGGCGCGCTGCCGGGACAGATCATTCAGGGACTCCGCCGCGCCGAATCGCGGAATCCGGTCTTCATCCTGGACGAGATCGACAAGCTCGGATCCGATTTCCGCGGCGACCCCGCATCGGCCTTGCTCGAGGTGCTCGATCCCGAGCAGAACAGCTCGTTCCGCGATCACTATCTGGACGTGCCCTTCGATCTGTCAGATGTGCTGTTCATCACCACCGCCAACGTGCTCCACACGATTCCGCCCGCACTGCGGGACCGCATGGAAGTGCTCGAGATCCCGGGGTACACCGAAGATGAGAAGCTGTTGATTGCTCGCGATCACCTCGTGCAGAAACAGATCGCGAATCATGGGCTGACTCCCGAGCAGCTCACCATCACCGAAGACGCCATTCGCGCCGTGATCAACGGGTATACGCGCGAGGCGGGCGTGCGCAATCTCGAACGCGAGATCGGTGCGCTGTGCCGGAAAGCCGCGAGGCGGCGCGCCGAAGGCGATGAGGCGCCGCTCACGATCACGTCTGCCGTCGTCACGCAGATGCTCGGCGCGCCGGTGTTTCTCGATGAGGAGATGGAGGAGCGGACGAAGGATCCAGGCGTGGCAATCGGTCTCGCATGGACGCCGGCGGGTGGCGATGTGCTCTTCGTCGAGGCGTCACGGATGGCTGGTGGAGGCCAGCTCACGCTCACCGGCCAGCTCGGAGACGTGATGAAGGAGTCGGCGCGTGCCGCGCTCTCATGGTTCCGCGCGCATGCCGGCGCGTATGGAGCCGATCCGGATTTCTTCAAGAACGCCGAGATTCACCTCCACGTGCCGTCCGGTGCGATTCCGAAGGACGGCCCGTCTGCCGGCGTCACGATCGCGGCGGCGCTCGCGTCAGAGCTGACGCAGCGTCCAGTGCGCGGTGATATCGCCATGACCGGCGAAATCACGCTCTCGGGTCGGGTGCTTCCTGTGGGCGGTATCAAAGAGAAGGTGCTCGCCGCCCGGCGTGTCGGCATTCGCGAGGTGATCCTGCCTCGTCAGAACGAGAAGAACGTGGTCGAGGATCTCAACGAGGATCTCAGGCACGAGATGACCATCCACTACGTCCACAGCGTGGACGAAGTGCTGTTGCTCGCGTTGATGCCGGTGGCCAAGACACGCACCGAACGCAAAACGCGGCGGGTACCGGCGCATTTGCAATGAGGCTGGTGGGGGTGGATGGGGCTGGTGGGGTTGATGGGGTTAATGGGATAGATGGGGACTTTTGAAATTCTCCCCACCTGCCCCATCCACCCCATCAACCCCACCAGCCCTATCCACCCCATCCACCCCATCCACCCCACCTGCCCTATCCACCCCATCAACCCTATCCACCCCATCAACCCTATCCACCCCATCAACCGTATCCACCCCATCAACCCCCCACCCGCCCTATCCACTCATTTTCGTCAACGCGATGCCTGAGAGCGTCTTCATGTCGACGATTTCTCCGGCCTTGATCATCGCCTCGACATCGGCTCGCGAGAATGTGCGCGGTTCGATGTCTTCGTCTTCATCCTGATGCGCGCCTTCATCGCCAGCGCCTGGCTTGCGCAGTCCCCTCGCTCTGAAGAAGTGCATCACCTCGTCACAAAAACCTGGTGACGGATAGTACGAGCCGATCTGTTCGATTCGAGACGGAATCAAACCGGTCTCTTCGTGACACTCTCTGATCGCCGCGTGCTCGGCTTGCTCGCCGGGCTTCAACGTTCCTGCGGGCAGCTCCCAGACCCAGCGCCCGATCGGATGACGATACTGACGCACCAGGATCACGTCGCCATCGTCAGTCACCGGAACGATCACGACCGAGCCGGGATGGCGCACGATCTCGACTGCGAGCTCGCCGCCGTTCCGGAGCGTGATCGTTTCGACCTGCACCGTGAATACGCGGCCTTTGAAGACGATGCGGATCTCGCGCGGCACGATCGGTTCGTTCATCGTCATGGTCTCTCTGTCTTTGTTTCTGGAGGCCAGCCCGGCAGATCGTCGAGCACGTCTTCGAGATCATCCGGCAGCGGCGCGACGAACTGCATGCGCCGCTGATCGCGCGGATGCGTGAACGCCAGCCGGGCGGCGTGCAGGAACGGCCGATTCAGGCGCTGCACCGCGCGAATGTCTCCGGCGACGCGGCGGTGCACGCCGCCGTACAGCGCATCGCCGACGATCGGGTGGCCGATCGCGCTCAGGTGCACGCGAATCTGATGCGTGCGTCCCGTATGGATCGCCACCTGGCACAGCGTGAGTCCGGGCATGTGATGCGCCCTCGTGATGCGCGTCACCGCTTCGCGTGCATGCCTGGCGCGCGCCGACATCTTCTGCCGATTCGCCGGGTCCCGGCCGATCGCAGCGTCGATTCGTCGTCCCGCCTGGACGACGCCCCAGACGAGCGCGATGTATTCCTTCTCGACTTCGCGGTCGTGGAACTGCCGCGCCAGCTCGTGATGCGCGGCATCGTGCTTCGCGATCACCATCAGGCCCGACGTGCCTCGATCGAGCCGATGGACGATCCCCGGCCGCTTCTCCCCGCCGATGCCGCTCAGGTCCGGAAGGTGATGCAGGAGCGCATTGACCAGCGTGCCCGAGGAGTGCCCTGCGCCGGGGTGAATCACCATCCCGGCGGGCTTGTTCAGCACGGCGAGATCCGAGTCCTGATACACGATGTCGAGCGGAAGCGATTCAGCCGCGACCGGCGACGGTGTCACCTCGGGCGTCGCGACGGTGATCTGGTCGGCCTCGTGGACGAGGAGATTCGACTTCGGTGCTGGAAGCAGTCGGCCTGACGCTCCGCCTCGTCGCACTTCGACGTGGCCGTCTGCGATCAGTTTCTGGATCTGCGATCGCGAGTATTCAGCGAGAACCGAAACGAGGAAGCGATCGATTCGCTGTCCATCGAATTCAGCAGGAACAGCGAGCTCAATGCCCAAAGCCTAAAGCCCAGAGGTCGAAGCCTTCGTTACGTCAGGCGGCCACTCGCCGACGTTGTCCCTGCGTCTGCGGCGACTCGGGACTGCTGCGTGCGAGCCACGCGAGCATCGCGAGGCTGAGTGGGGCCAGGACGAGAGAGATCACCTGCGAGGTCGACATGCCGAACATCATGCCGCGCGGATCGTTGCGATAGAACTCGATGACGTAGCGCGAAATCGCATAGAGGAACATGTAGACCCAGAACGTCCGTCCGGCGAATGGGCGCCAGCGTTTCTCGGTCGCCAGCAGGACGAGCAGAATCAGGAGCTCCGCGCCAGCCTCGTAGAGCTGCGTCGGATGCAAGCGGACGTTGAGCGGCGTTCCAACGAGCGACGCAGCGAGCGGGTTCGTGAACGTGATGCCCCATGGCAGATCGGTGGGCTTGCCGAAGCAGCACCCGGCAGCGAGACAGCCCAGCCGTCCCGTCACATGTCCGAGAGCAATGCCAGGCGCAAACACATCGCAGGTGGTCCAGAACGGCATCCGGTGTTTCGCGATGTACCAGAACGCCACGGCAACAGCGAGGATCAACCCACCGTAAAACACGCCGCCCGATCGGGCGAGCGACAGCAGTTCCATCGGATTGCGGAGGAACTGATCGCGGTCGACGATGAGGAGCAGGGCCTTGGCCCCGATCAGCGCCGCGATGATGATGTAGATGCCGAGATCGAGGACGCGATTGGCATCGAGCCCCCAGCGCTTGGCTCTCGACATGGCCAGCCGAAGGCCCAGCAGATACGAGGCGGCCAGCAGCACGCCGTACGTGTAGACAGTGATCGGACCGACACTAAACAGTTCTGGATACACGATAGTACCGCCCCATCCCAAGCATCTCGAGGACCATCAGCGCGACTCCGACCGAGATGGCGGCGTCGGCGACGTTGAAGGCCCAGAAATGCCAGCCCTTCCAATAGAAGTCGAAGAAGTCCAACACATAGCCGAACCGGATGCGATCGATCAGGTTGCCGGCGGCGCCTCCGATCACCAGCGCGAGGCCGGTGCGCGTGAGCCGCTGATCGGGTGCAATCGCCGAGATGTACACGGCGAGACCGACGAGCGCGGTCGTCTGCACGAGCGCGAGCACCGCTGCCTTGAACGGAAAGTCGAGCGCGTCGAGCAGGCCGAACGCCGCTCCCGTATTGTGGATCCGGGTCAGACTGAAGAAGCCAGGAATCACCGCCACGCTTTCGTACAAGCCGAGCTTGGGCCGGACGATCATCTTCACGACCTGATCGAGCAGCAGCACGGTCGTGGCGACCGACAGCGGAAGGCGCTGTGTCAGAGCCACGTTACGCAGCCGCCGTTCCGCCGAGTGCCTCGACGCACCGGTCGCAGATCCCTTCCCACTCTGGTTCGACCCGGACGCTCGGCACGAATCGCCAGCAGCGCGCACACTTCACGCCACGCGCCCGCTCGACGGCCACCTGGAGGTCATCGGCTCCCTGTCCGTCGGCGCTGAGCGCCACTTCGGACACATTGAACAACATCGGCAGATCGGCCCGATGGCGCTGGAGCAGGCTTCCCCACTCGCCTCTGGCCGTGATCTGGACGCGTGCGCCGAGCGCGGTGCCGATGACCTTGTCCTTGCGCTTCTGCTCGAGCGCGGCGTTGACGACCTCACGCACGTCGAGCAGTTGCTGCCATTCCTTGATGAGCGTGCCGTCGACATACGCCTCGACACGAGGGAAATCGGCGAGGTGTACCGACGCCTCACGCGAGCCGGGCATGCGGCGCCAGAGATCGTCTGCCGTGACCGGCAGGATCGGCGCAAGCAGCCGTGCGAGGCCATCGCAAATCACGTACATCACGGTCTGGGTCGATCGGCGTTCGTGCGACCTCACGCCGAGTGTGTACATCCGATCCTTGGTCACGTCGACGTAGAACGCGCTGAGGTCCACGGTCGCGAGCGTGTTGAGCACCTGCGACACCGTCGAGAAGTCGTACTCGTTGTAGGCGTGGAGCATCCGTTGCGCAGCATCCCCGTAGCGAGCCAGCGCGAAACGGTCGACCGCCGTCAACTGACTGACCGGCACGAGATCCACGGCCGGGTCGAAGTCATACAGATTCGCGACGAGGATCCGGCACGTGTTGCGGATCTTGCGATACACGTCGACCACACGCGTGAGGATCTCGCGGCTGACGCGCAGCTCCTCGGTGAACTCTGTCATCGACACCCACAGACGGATGATCTCGGCGCCGCTCTCCTTGATGACCTCCTGCGGCACGATCGTGTTGCCGAGCGACTTCGACATCTTCCGACCTTCGAGGTCGATGAGGAAGCCATGCGTCAACACTTCGCGAAACGGCGGTCGTCCGCGCGTGGCGAGTGCGACCAGGAGCGAGCTCTGAAACCAGCCGCGATGTTGATCGCTGCCTTCGAGATACATATCGGCGGGCCATCCGAGCTCCGGCGCACGCGCGAGCACCGCTTCGTGGCTCGACCCTGAATCGAACCAGACGTCGAGGATGTCGCGCTCGCGCTCGAACGACGTGCCCCCGCACGACGGACACGTGAGGCCCGCGGGAATGAACTCGTCGATCGGCCGCTCGTACCACGCATCGGCGTTGTACTGCTCGAACACGCCCGCCGCCTTCTCGATGATCGCCGTCGTCAGGATCGCCTCGCCGCACGACGTGCAGTCGAGCGCCGGAATCGGCACGCCCCACGCGCGCTGCCTGGAGATGCACCAGTCGGGGCGGTTCGAGACCATGTTGAAGATCCGGTCGCGTCCCCACGTGGGGATCCACTTCACTTCGTGATCGATCGCATGGCGGGCCGCTTCGCGGAGTGTGCGCGTCTGCCCGTCTGCGCCGGTGATCGCCGGCTCGCCGTCCATCCGGACGAACCACTGCGATGTTGCCAGGAAGATCACCGGGTTGTGGCACCGCCAGCAGTGCGGGTACTGATGTGACAGCGTCTCGCGGTGCCACAGGCGCCCTCGTTCCTCGAGCGCCTTCTCGACGTTCGGGTTCGCGTCGAAGACGCGCTGCCCTCCGAAGAGCTGAACCGTCTCGAGGAAATGTCCGGCCGGGCCAACTGGAGCATAGATCTCCAGACCGTACTTGCGGCCCGTCAGGAAGTCGTCGGCGCCGTGCCCCGGGGCGGTGTGCACCGCGCCGGTGCCCTGTTCGAGCGTCACATAGTCGGCGAGCACGCCAACCGAATCGCGATCGTAGAGCGGATGACGGAAGCGGATTCCTTCGAGCTGCTCGCCCTTCATCCGTGCGATCGCGTGATCGAATGGACGTCCGACGGCGTGCGATACCCGCTCGGCCAGCCCCTCCGCGACGATGACCGCGCGGCCGTCCACTTCATAGGCGGCGTAGTCGAACTCCGGGTGAAACGCGATCGCGAGGTTCGATGGGATCGTCCACGGGGTCGTCGTCCAGATGAGAACCGACACGTCCCGTCCACGAAGAGCCTCAACGCGCGAGGCGAGCTCGTCTGCCGCGTCGGGGTTCAACGGGAACTCGACGTAGATGGACGGTGACACGTGATCCTCGTACTCGACCTCGGCCTCGGCGAGCGCGGTGCGGCAATGGATACACCAGTGGACCGGTTTCTTTCCCTTGTAGACGAGCCCGCGCTCAACGAACTTGCCCAGCGCACGTGCGATGTCGGCCTGGTACCTTGGATTCATCGTCAGGTAGTAGTGGTCCCAGTCGCCGAAGACCATGAGCCGCTTGAACTCGCCCGTCATCACGTCGATGAAGCGGCCCGCATACTCGCGGCATGCGCGACGGATCTCGGCGATCGACATGCCCCGTTTCTTCGGGCCGAGCTCGCGATCGACCTTGAGCTCGATCGGAAGACCGTGGCAGTCGTAGCCCGGTGTATACGGAGTATCGAACCCCGCCATCGTCCGTGACTTGATCACGAAGTCCTTCAGGATCTTGTTGAGCGCCGTGCCAAGGTGGATCTGCCCGTTGGCGTAGGGAGGGCCGTCGTGGAAGACGAACTTCGGGGCGCCACGTCGCGCCTGCCGGATCTGCCCGTAGAGATCCATGGCGGCCCACCGTGCAAGTGCCTCGGGTTCGGCTGTTTGCAGGCTGGCCTTCATGGGAAAGTCCGTCCGGGGGAGGTTCACGGTGTCTTTCCACTCGGGCATCTACTGATTGTAGCCCGGCCCTATAATTCGGCGATGGTCACGCTGGAACCGGAGTTGTCCGAGACCTCGACGGTTCGCGAGCACGTGCTCGATAACGGATTGCGCGTGCTGATGCAGGAAGTCCACACCGCGCCACTGGCGACGGTGTGGTGCTGGTATCGCGTGGGGTCGAAGGACGAACGGCCCGGGCTCACCGGCGTTTCTCATTGGGTCGAGCACATGAACTTCAAAGGCTCGACCAACATCCCCCGGGACAAGGTGAAAGGGATCATCGAGCAGTACGGCGGCTACTGGAACGGCTACACCTGGATCGATCAGACGACATACACCGAAACCGCGACCCGTGATGCGCTCGATCGAATGCTGTTCATCGAAGCCGAGCGGATGGGAAGCAGCCTCTTCGATCCTGCTGATTGCGAATCGGAGCGGACGGTCATCATCTCCGAGCTGCAAGGCGGTGAGAACGATCCCGATCAGTTGCTCGAGCAGGAATTGACGGCGACGGCGTTCCGCCTGCATCCCTATCGTCATCCGACCATCGGCTGGATTTCGGATCTCAAGACGATGACCCGCGACGATTTGTACGGGCACTACCGCCGTTACTACGTTCCAAACAATGCCACGCTGGTCATCGTCGGAGACTTCGCCAGCGACGACGTGCTGCGCGCCGTCGACTCGCACTTCGGTCGCCTCGAGTCGCGCGATGTGGGCGAACGCCTTCTCCCGGTCGAGCCGGATCAGCAGGGCGAGCGCCGCGTGACGATCTCGAAGGAAGGCACCACGGCGTATCTCAAAATCGGATTTCACGGACCCTCCGTCACCGACGACGACTTCTTCCCGATGCTGGTGCTCGATGCGGCGTTGACCGGTGCGAAAGGGATCAATCTGTGGGCGAGCTTCCGGACGCCGCCGCCGCAGCGCAGCACGCGACTCTATCAGGCGCTCGTGAACAGCGGACTGGCGTCGGCGGTGAACGGCGGCGTCGTCCCGACTCAGCAGCCGTTCCTGTATACGATTTCGATCACAGCGACCGAAGGTGTCGAGCTCGCGCGTCTCGAACAGGCATCACTCCAGGCCATCGACCGCGTGCGCACGCAGGGCGTGACCCCCGAGGAGTTGCAGAAGGCCAAGAACCAGCTGCGGGCGCGGCTGGTCTTCGAGAACGACAGCATCACCAACATCGCGCATCAGCTCGGCTATTTTGAAACCATCGCGAGCTGGCGCCGCTATCCCGCAATCGGCCGGCAGATCGCAGACGTGACGCTCGACCAGGTGGCGTCGGTTGCGTCGAGACGGCTGACGGCGGCGAACCGGACCATCGGCTGGTTCGAGCCAGTGTCGCCTCGATGACGCCTCCTCGTTCCGGTCCGCTCGAAGCAGGGCTGGAGACTCGTGGTCTCTCGCCGACCCGCGATGTGCTCGCCAATGGCGTCACCATCCTGACGAAGCAGACGAGGACGACGCCGGCGGTGACGCTCCACGCGAGCCTTGGCGCCGGAAGCACGTCGGATCCGTCCGCGCTTGCTGGTGTCGCTCATTTCATGTCGCGCACGGTCGACCGCGGCACCAGCCGCCATTCGGCCGATCAGATCGCGGAAGAACTCGACAGTCGCGGCGTCTCGCTGTTCGTATCCGTCGGGCGCCACGCGCTGTCGCTGGTCAGCACCTGTCTCGTCGAGGACTTCGATATCGTCCTCTTGCTGATGGCGGACATCATCACGTCCCCGACGTTTCCTCCAGAGGAAGTCGACAGACGCCGCGGTGAGATCGTGACGCTGATCCGCCAGGATGAGGACAGCCCGGCCGCTGTCGCAACCGATGCCCTCATGGCGATGCTCTACGGCGACACGCATCCGTATGGACGTCCGATCCGTGGCACCGTCGCAACCGCGGAACAGATCGATTGCGAGGTACTGCAGCGCTTTCATCGAGAACACGTGTCTCCGGGTGCGTTGACGATGGCGATCGTCGGGGACATCGAGCCTGGTCGCGCCCGGGATGCCGCTACGGCCGCGCTCGGCCGATGGAGTGCGCCCCGTATCGACACGACGGCCTGGCCGCCAGTGCCCACGGCCTCCGCCCGGCGCACGCGAACGATTCCGATGATGAACAAGTCGCAGACCGACATCGCGTATGGCTTTACGGCCATCTCCCGATCGGATCCCGACTTCTACGCGTACTCGCTGATGAACAACATCCTGGGTCAGTACTCGATCGGCGGTCGCCTCGGTGAGAGCATCCGTGAGCGTCAGGGGATGGCGTATTACGTGACCAGCTCGCTCGACGCAAACGTGGCCGCGGGCCCGCTGCTGATTCGAGCGGGCGTCAACCCATCGAATGTCGAGCGTGCGGTGCAGTCGATCGACCGCGAACTGGCATCGCTCAGGGGCGACGGTCCGACCGAACAGGAGGTCGCCGAGTCGAAGCAGTATCTCATCGGGTCGTTGCCGCGTGCCCTCGAGACCAACGCCGGGATCGCGAGTTTTCTGCAGACGATCGAGCGATTCGAGTTGGGACTCGACTACGACGTCCGCATGCCCGGCCTGGTGCAGCAGGTGACGCGCGACGAGGTGCATGCCGCGGCTCGCCGCGCCATCGATCCATCGAAGGCGACCGTCGTCGTCGCGGGCCCCTACGATGGTCCGCTGACGTGAGCGACGTAGTGTCCGGCTTCAGCCGGAGCGTGACGCGCGTCGCTGCGGTTTTCTTCGACGTCGACTTCACGCTGATCTATCCGGGACCGACATTTCAGGGTGAGGGATACGCCCGCTTCGCTGCGCAGTACGGGATCGATATCGATCGAGCACGATTCCCGGAGGCTGTTCGTGTCGCGTCGTCGGTTCTGGACGAGGCCCAGGAGCACGTCTACGACGCCGGGGTGTTTGTGCGATACACCCGCCGCATCATCGAAGCGATGGGTGGCTCGGGTAATCGTCTCGACAATTGCGCCGAGGAGATCTACCGCGAGTGGGCGACCAACCAGCATTTCTTTCTGTACGACGACGTGGCGCCGGTGCTGAGCGCGCTCGCGGCGCGGGGGCTCAAGCTCGGATTGATCTCGAACTCGCACCGCTGCCTTTCATCGTTTCAACAGCACTTCGAGTTGGACGGTCTCATTGCGGCTGCCGTGTCGTCGTCCGAGCACGGCTACATGAAGCCGCATCCGAGTATTTTCGAAGCGGCGCTCACGTTGGCGGGTGTGGCGGCTTCTGAATCGGTGATGGTAGGAGACAGTCTCTCGCACGACATCGACGGTGCAAGACGAGTCGGGATGCGAGGGATTCTGGTGCATCGTTCCGACGATCCGCCGCCTCAGACCGACGTGCCGGTCATTCGAACGATGAGCGAGCTGCTCGGACTTCTGTAGGTCAAAGGTCAAAAGGCAAAGGTCAAAGGTGAAGTCAAAGGTGTAGGTGTAAGTGGCAGGTACGAGGTCGAGGTGTGTGCGCGTGGGCCCACTTGACA
Organism: Vicinamibacterales bacterium; assembly: GCA_035263125.1. GTDB lineage: Bacteria > Acidobacteriota > Vicinamibacteria > Vicinamibacterales > UBA2999 > Gp6-AA40. The sequence goes on along the minus strand of DATFRP010000157.1, from coordinate 1,528 downwards.
CTTACACCTACACCTTGACCTGGACCTACACCTTGCCCTTTGACCTTACCTTTGACTTTTGACTCTTGACCTTTGACCTACGCGATTGCTCACCCAGGCGGCCACCCCAACCCCCGCCCCGCAAGCAAATGCAGATGAACATGAAACACCGTCTGCCCAGCCCCGCGTTTCGTGTTGAACACCGTCCGGTACCCACGCTCGTCGTAGCCGTGCTGCTTGGCTAGCGCTGCGGCGGCACGGTGCATGGCACCGATGAGCGCGTCGTCACCCGGGGCGAGATCATTGAGTGTGGCGATGTGTTTGCGCGGGATGATCAGCGCGTGCAGAGGGGCCTGTGGGTTGATGTCGGCAATTGCGACGAGCAGATCGTCCTGATGCAGGAATTTGCCGGGGATCTGACCCGCGATGATTTTGCAGAACAGACAGTCGTCCATGATGTTCGTGCTCGCGCGGTCTGAAGCCGCGCTCTACGATCTCGACCAACGCTGAATGATAGCCGTACGCGGTATGCCTTGGAGATCGGCGCGGACGTGATCGAGCCGAAGCGGCGGTCGTGCGACCACGCGATCGCGAACATCCTCCTCCTGCCCGAAGCCGAACTCCATCACGAGCCACCCTCCTGTTTTCAACGAGCGGGTCGCGGCGTCGAGCACCCCTTCGATGGCCCCCAGGCCTTCAGGGCCGCTGAACAGCGCCGCGGCCGGCTCGTGAAGCACGCCTCGTGAAAGTGCCGCCTTGTCTCCTTCTCTGACGTAGGGCGGGTTCGCGACGATCAGATCGAATCGATCGCCGATGCCCTCGAGGTACGCGGTTTCGACGAAGGTGATGCGCATGTCGACGGCGTGTGTCTTCGCGTTCTGCCGAGCCACCGCCAGCGCGGCCGCCGAGACATCCGTCGCCGTCACGCGCGCGCCGGCAATGCCGTGGGCGAGACTGACCGCGAGGTTGCCGCTGCCGGTGCCGATATCGGCGATGCGAGGCGTGTCGACCGCGGTGGTGCGCGCGATCGCGAGCGCTTCCTCGACGATCAACTCGGTCTCAGGTCTGGGAATGAGTACTGCGGGCGTGACGTGGAAGTCGAGTCCCCAGAACTCGCGATGGCCCACGATGTAGGCCGTCGGTTCGTGCAGGCCCCGGCGCGCGATCCACTGTGAGAACTGCGGCTCGAGCGCCGATGGCGCGGGTCGGGCGTGTTCGGCGATCAAGCGCGCGCGATCCCATCCGAGGATCGTGCACGCGAAGAGCGGCACGTCGATCGCCGCTTCGCCCGCGGGAATGCCCGCTGCGACGAGCTGCTGCCGCGCAGCCGCCAACACCTCGAACAGTGTCAATGCTTGGTGGGTGCCGCCTCGTCCGGTTCGACTTCGGTGGCCTCTTTCAGCTTCTCGGCGTTGTAGAAGGAGTTCACCTGGTCGAGGATTTCGACGATGTCGCCGTCGAGCACGTCATGCAGGCGATGGGTGGTGAAGCCGATGCGGTGATCGGTGATCCGGCTCTGCGGAAAATTGTAGGTGCGGATCTTCTCAGA
>DATFRP010000156.1:0-6756 GCA_035263125.1 Vicinamibacterales bacterium | reverse complement strand
GCCGCTTGCGTCGAGGAACACGATCTTCGACGCACCGTCGGAAGCGACTTCCATCACGATGCGACGACGGCCCTGCCCATCCATCAACGCGACGGTGGCCGCGCCGTCGTCGCCGTTGCCGACCCAGATCCGGTTGGTGTTCGGACCGCCGATCGAGTTGTCCTTGACGCGCAGTCCAGCGAACCGGTTCGCGTTGTCGCTGACGCCAGCGAGTTGCACCATCTGGCCACCGACGCCGTATTTGTCCATCGACAGGCTCACGCCGGAGTCGACGATTCTGCCATCAGGGTCGCGGCGGCCGCCGAAAATCAATCCGCCGTTTTCGGTGCCTTCGTTGTTGTAGAAGAGCAGTCCGGCGTAAGGACGATCGGCGGCGGCTTCCTTGCCGCGGACGATGACTCCGGGAAATCTGGCGCGGTTGGCCATCACCATCCGCAATGTTCCGTCTGGCTCGACGATGTTGATGCGATGGACCGTGATCTCGTCGAATTCCTGTTTCTGCTGGGCGCCTCGTGTCGCGGCTGTCAGCGCGAGAACAGCGGCAATAAGCCCCGCGCACACAGCACCCCATCGTTCGCCGTGCTTCTCAGCCATACGTCGGCCCTCATCAGAGTTCTCTGGACGAAAGCGTTCGACGTGATGGGTTGGGACAATGTTCCTCAACGAACGAGCCGTCGAGTTCCTCCATCGACGCGCAGCCAAGCAGGCGCATCGTCCTGATCAGATCGGTCTTGAGGATTTCGATCGCGCGCGCGACCCCCGGGCCACCCGCGGCACCGAGCGCCCACCCGTACGCGCGACCGATCAAGACGGCGCGCGCGCCGAGACAGCGCGCCTTGACGATGTCGGCGCCGCGGCGGATGCCGCCGTCCATGAGCACGTCGATCCGATCACCTACCGCGGCGACCACTTCCGGCAGGACGTGAAGACTGGCTGCCACGCCATCGAGCTGGCGGCCGCCGTGATTCGACACGACCACTGCATCTGCTCCGGCGTCGATTGCCTGTCGCGCGACGTCGCCCGTCTGCACCCCCTTGACCACGATCGGGCCGCGCCAGGCATCACGGATCCACCCGAGGTCCTTCCACGTGACGTTCGTCTCCGCCAGCAGCACGCCGGTGTCGCCGCAGGGCATCGCGCCGATGCCCGGCAATTCGACGTTGGGAAAGACACGCGGCCCGCCGTCCGCGAGGTATCCCATCACCCAGCGCGGATGCAACGCAAACTGACTGACGTGACGCAGGCGCGCGAGCGTGCCGCCTTTCATCAGCGCACCGGCACCGCGGCGGATGTCGCGCTCGCGCATCCCGCTCACCGGCGTGTCAATGGTCACCGCCAGCGCCGAGTACCCCGCGGCACGTGCTCTCGCGATCGTGGCTTCTGCCACTGCTCGACCGCCAGGCACATAGAGCTGATACCAGAGCGGGCCCGGCGCGTCGGCGCGAACCTCTTCGAGCCGCTGTCCGGAGAAGGTCGAGAGGATGTAACCCGTGCCGGCCGCGTGCGCCTCGCGCGCAGCCGCGCTCTCGCCCCGCGGATAGAACATGCGGCAGAAGCCGAGCGGGGCGAGCAGAAACGGCAGCTCGAACGTGGTGCCCAGCACCTTCGTCTGCAGATTTGGATTCGACACCTCGACACACTGACGCGGCCTGAAGATCACATCGGCGAACGCACGCTCGTTGGCCCGCAGCGTGATCTCGTCCTCGGCACCCCCGTCGATGTAGTCGAAGACGACAGGGGGCAAGCGACGCTTCGCCATGCGTCGGAGATCGGCGATGTTGACAGCTTCAGAGACTCGCATCAGCAAGGATCGCACCGACCTGCGTCAGCAGGATCGCACCGACCCGCGTCAGAGCGAGATCGCACCGATCCGCGTCAGGAGGATCGCACCGACCATCGTCAGCGAGAAATCGATGCTGCACTCTTGAGCATCGTCGCAATCTCACCGGAACCGCCTGCTCCCCTGCCCCTGCCGCCTGCGACGAGATCGATTGGGGTCTTACCCGCCTCGTCGCGCACGTCGGCCTTCGCGCCGTGGTCGAGGAGGTACTTCACCACTTCGGTACGTCCGGTCTCGGCTGCGAAGAAGAGCGTCGTCTGACCCTGTCGATCAGTCAGCGTGTTGGTGCGTGCAATGCGGGCGGTCAGGCTGGTGACGTCGGTGATGCGGGCGTTCACGTCGGCGCCCGCCTTGCGCAGGATCTCCATTGTCTCGAGCGAGACCGTGACGACGTTGTCGGGAAGCCCGGGGCCGAGGACGCCTGCGCCCGCCCGCGTGCCAACGCCGGCGGCGGCCATGAACGGGGTCACGCCGGACGCGTTCGGCAAATCGACGAGCGCGCCGTGGTCGAGGAGCAGGCGGACGACATCGTTATCGAAGGTCTGGGCGGCACGAAGGAGTGGTGTCGCCCCAGTCGTCAGCAGATCGTCTCTGAACCGGTTGTCGCGTCCGCCGCGGCTCGGCTCCTTGAACGCGAGCTGCACGTTGGGATCGACGCCGCGCTCGAGGAGCGCCTTGATCAAGTCGAGCGATTCGGGTGGCCGTGCTCCCGCACGACTGTCGAGTCCTCCCCGCATCGTCACGGCGACGTACAGCGCCGTGCGTCCCCACCAGTCCCAGGTATGCGGGTTCGCTCCATGATCGAGGAGATATCGCGCGACCCCGGGATAGCCGTTGTCGAGCGCCATGATCATCGGCGTCATGCCGTCGGGATTGGGACGATCACGCAAGAGCGGCCTGGTTTCCTCCCGTGGCCACTTCTCTGCGCCCGCGTCGAGCATCGCCTTCACACAGCCGAGGCATCCCGACCGCGCCGCGTATAGAAGGGGTGTGAGCCCGCCGGACGGTCGATACTGCACGCGCGGCTCGTTGGTGATCTGACTGCCCCAATCGGTCGACTTCGCGCGCGCAGACAGGTCGGCGCCTTTCGAGACGAGGAAGGCCACCATCTCCGCATGAGCCTCGCCCGCAGCCCACATCACTGCCGATTGATCGTGGAATCGTTCACGTGCGTTGACGTTGGCTCCGCCTTCAACGAGCAGCCTGGCGACAGTCACATCACCGGTGCGTGCTGCGAGCATCAGCGGCGTCTGTCCGTCCTCGTTCGCCGCGTTCACGTCGGCTCCCGCCTTGAGGAGCATGTCGACGAGCGGCACGTTGGCGACCCTGACCGCTTCGGCCAGCGGGCTTGCACCGTAGCGGTTGCTCACCCGCGCGCGTGCGCCCTTCTTCAGGAGCGCTTCGACCAGTTCGCGATCGACAAGATACGTGGCCCAGTGCAGCGGCGTGGTGCCATCCGGCTGCGCTCGATTCACGTCGGCGCCCTGCGCGATCATCGCCAGCGCCGCGCGGCGATCGCCCGCCTGAATGCGATCCGCGAGCGGCGACTGCGCGTGCGCGGTTGCCGCCAGCGCGAACGTCATCGCAAGGGCCGTGACGATTCGCTTCCATCGGAGCTCAGTCGTGTGTGGAACGGCGGCACGCCCTAAAGGCGACGCGATCATCGGGCGTTCCACACACGACTGAGTTCCGGTCGGACCGTCCCCCGCAGCGCGCAAGACATCTGAGCTCCTCTGTCTAAACGACATTGGGCGACAGCTTGTTGTGGTGTGCCCACAACCCTTTCTGCACGTCATAGAGAAACTTCCGCGGATCCTTCCACGTGCGCGGCAGCCCGTTGAGGACACCCGCCTTGAGCATGTCATCGGCATCGGCGCTCTCTCGTACGCGATCGACCGTGCGGTCGTAGATCGTCTTCATCATGTCGCGCTCGACTTGCAGCTGCGCCCGCGTCATCACGGGGCCATAGCCCGGCACGATCCGTGTCTGGTCGTTGCTCAGCGCGACGAGGCGGTCCAACGCATCGGCGCGTCCGCCGATCCAGGCGCCGGTGAAGTAGTCCAGTTCCGGATCGCGCACTGGCGACGCGACGTCGCCGACCGCGAGCACGTTCGAGTCACGGAAGAAGATGTAGATGTCCCCGCTCGTGTGCGCCTCGATCAGATAGCCGTAGTCGATGCGCTCGCCGCCAGCCTTCATCGATCCATCGACATAGAAGGTCTCGGTGGGCAGCGCGGCAGGAAGACGGGGCGGCCGATATCGATCCTCCGCCGGCATCCACGTGGGCGTCGCCATCCAGAGCCGCGTGTTCTGATGCGCGATGATCCGTGCTCCAGCAGCCTTGATGACAGCGTTGCCGCCCGTGTTCTCGGGATGCCAGTGTGTGTTGAAGATCGTGACGACGCGGCCGTTCGGGGGCAGTTGCCTCAGCGTATCCATCAACCGGAGGTTCAGTTCCGGCATACCGCTGTCGACGACGACCAACCCGTCTGCAGCCGAGAGAGCGACGACGTTGGTGCCGCCGGTCGTGACAACGGACAGTCGCTCATTGAGCGGGCTGAGACCTGTCTGCTGCGCGACGCCGTGACGCGGGGCGGCGAGGCTGGCGAGCAGCGTGCCGATGCCGGTCCTCAGCAACTGTCTGCGGCCTGTATCAACGCTCATCGGACTCGACGGAGAGGATAGATCAAGATCGTCCCGTTCGCTGGTGTATGTCTTGCACCGCCCAGCTCGATCAGGGTGAGCACGCGTACTGAAGCTCAGGGCCGCCTGAAGGCGGCCCCTACATATATCGCGACCCGGCGCATCCGGCCGCGATCTCTCGTGGCCATCCTGGTGCTGACGGCGACTTTCGCCGACGCCCACGCGCAGTCGGTTGCCCAGACAACGAGGCCGCGCATCGGCGTCGCGTTCGGGGGCGGGAGCGCCCGCGGCCTGGCGCACGTCGGCGTGGTGCGCTGGTTCGAAGAGCATCACATTCCGATCGATCTGGTCGCCGGGACGAGCATGGGCGGTCTCGTCGGCGGCGCATTCTGTTCGGGCATGTCTGCCGATGAACTGACGGCGCTGCTCGAAAAGACCGACTGGGACCAGATGTTCGGCTTCACGTCGTTCCCATTCAAGAACGTGCGTCGCAAAGAGGATGCGCGTATCTATCCATCGCGGATCGAGATGGGCGCCAAGCGCGGCCTCACGCTGCCGCTCGCCCTCAACAGCGGTCAACAGGTCGACTTTCTGCTCGCGCGGATCGCTGGCCCGTACATGACGCTTGCGAGCTTCGATGATCTGCCGACACCCTTCCGTGCCGTCGCTGTGGATCTCGTCAGCTCACAGCAGATCGTCCTGGAGGAGGGCTCACTCGCGACCGCCATGCGCGCGACGATGTCGCTGCCGGGCGTGTTTCCTCCGGTGGAGCGTGACGGCCGCGTGCTCGTGGACGGCGGCGCCTTGAACAACGTGCCGGCTGACGTCGTTCGCGCCATGGGCGCAGACGTCGTCGTGGCGATCGACGTCAGCGTGATGCGCGACTCGAGCACGAGACGATCGCTGGTCGGGCTCATGGGCGAGACCATCGACGTCATGATGCGGGCCAACACCCGGGCCTCGCTGAAAGCCGCGGACATCGTCATCAATCCATCGCTGAAAGGGTTCGACAGTCTCGATTGGCGGCACAGCGCTGAGCTCGCGGCCGCAGGATACGCAGCGGCTGAGGCGTTGAAAGACAAGCTCATGCCGCTCGCGGTGAGCGACACGGAATGGACCGCGCATCAGGAGCGCCGGCGCACGCGCCGGAAGACGACGTTCGCCATTCCGCGGTTCGTTTCTGTTGAGGGCGCCGCCGCCGCAGATCGCAATCGCATCGAGGAGCTCCTCGCGGCGCGCCTCGACAAGCCGCTCGACATCGATGCGCTCGAGCGCTATCTCGAAACATTGACCGGCCTCGATCGCTACGAGACGGTGGGCTGGCAGCTGCTGGAAGTCGACGGCCGCGTCGGACTGCGCGTCGATGCGCGGCCCAAAGACCACGCGCCGCCGTTCCTCATGCTTGGCATCAACCTGCAGAACACGACGAGAGACGACTTCGGGCTCCAGCTCGCCGCGCGCTATCTCACGTTCGACGCCGTCGGTTCAGGTTCCGAGCTGCGGCTCGACGCTGCCATCGGAGAGCAGCCCCATATCGGTGCGGAGCTCTATCGTCCGATCCGTGCGTCGCCGCTCTTCGTGACCCTCGCCGCAGGCGCGCGTCAACGCATCCTCAACTTCGTCAGCGACGATGTCGTCGTGGCCCGCTACAGCGAGGTCAGATCATCCGTCGGGGTCGACGTGGGGGCCAATCTCGGACGCAACGAAGACGTGCGCGTCGGCATCGACTACGGCCGGCTCAATACGAATCTCGAGACCGGCAGCCCCGACCTTCCTGAACTGCACGGGCCGGACACACGCCTGCGGCTCGTGTGGCGTCACGATGGGCAGGACAGCCCGGTCGTGCCATCACGAGGCGTGCTCTCGATTGGGAGCATCCATCACCTCCTGCGCACGCCGGCGTTGCCGCCCGGGTTTTCAACCGAGCGCACGAACGAGGGGATCACTCAGGCCGAAATCCGCGGCTCGATCTTCTGGTCGCCAAGGCAGCAACATCGCGCGTTCCTGTCGGGCGGTGCCGGCACGACGTGGGGACATCCACTCGCGAGCGAGCAGTTCGTGCTCGGGACACCGCTGCGGCTCGGCGCCTACGACCTCGGCGAGATTCGCGGCGACAATTACGCGGTGCTCACGCTCGGCTATCTGCGCCGCGTCGCACGCCTGCCCGATTTCCTGGGCGGGCCAATCTATCTGGGCGGCTGGGTCGAGAACGGATCGGCCTTCGACGACATCGCTCGCCTGCAGGTCAAAACCAACGTGAGCGCGGGCGCCAT
>DATFRP010000155.1:0-9624 GCA_035263125.1 Vicinamibacterales bacterium | reverse complement strand
GCGCCAGCAGCCCCAAGTCGAGGACGCGGGCACTGATTGGCCCGACCACGTTCGGCAGACACGAGATGATCAGCGCGCCGAGCGCGATTCTTCGAAACGTACGAAGCGGACGCGAGGCCATCTCCGCTACCCAAGCAAACACGAACACAGCGAGTGTCACGAGTACGGCAGTAAGAGCGCGGGCTCTATGGAGGACAGGATCCTTCCGGAGAATTCAGGCAGCGGCGGGAGGATGAACAGGCAGATGTGTTGAACCACCCAGACCGCGAGCGTGGCCGCAACGACGGTCATCGGTCCGACCCAGTACAGTCGACGCTCGTCGACTTCAGGTTCTACCGCCGTCGACTGAAGATCAACCACGGCGCGCCCAGCATAACGCCAATCGCGGCGCCCGGAATCGCGTCGGTACTTCGCGGACGGTTTACCGGCTGTTGAGCCACGCGCCGCCGTAGAGAGAGGAAACGAAGAGGACGGAGAGAACGGAATAACAGGAGGAACGGAGAAACGGAGACGGTTCATGGTCGGTAAGAAAAATCTCCGTTCCTCCGTTTCTCCTGTTAATCCGTTTCTCCTTCCCCTCCGCTTCCTCTACCGCTGGTGGACACTACTAATCCACCGTCGGCGCCTCGACGCTGTCGATGACCAGCACGTCGACCGGACCACGGGTCGACTCGAGCTTGAGTCCGAGCTGTTCGTTGAGCACGGTCATCACCGATGAACCATCCGACGGCAGGTTCGACACCGCGGCGGCCGGCACGTTGATACCCATCTTCTGGACGAGGCCCATCAGCGCCTGCATGTCGAGCTTCATGTCGAAGTCATACCGGCCAGTCAGGCCTGTCTTGTCGCGGACGTACTTGCCGGTGAATTGCGACAGCAGATCCACCAGCACCTTGATCTCCTGGCCGTCGCCATGTAACGACAGGTTCGTCGGACCGCCGGCCAGGTTCGGTGCGATCGTGCAGGCGAGGAACTCACCCGGTTTCGGCAAGATCGCAGCGAGGTCCCCCTTCGCCACGGCCTCGGCCCGCTTCGCGTTCAGCTCGTCGACATTGCTGCAATCCGACTTCGTGGGCTTCAGCTCGGGCCCGAGGCTGCCGTCGCGATGCGCGAGCACGAGATCGTAGTGCGACATCTCGCGCGGCTCGAAGTGGAACTTCAGCTGGAACCGCTCGATGATCAGGTTCTTCAGCAACGGCAGCAGCTGTTTCTGTCCAAGCGTGCCACCGCTGCTCGCCTTGGCGGTGATGTGGTACTTGGTGTTCAGCAGTTCCTTGTTGCCGCCGACGATCCGGAAGTCTGGCAGCTCCCACGCCGTGCCGATGAGCGCCCACAGCGGCATGTTGGTCGCCGTGAACCGTCCGCCTGGCTGTGGCGCCGCCATTGGAATGATGCTCAGTGGATTCGAGAGATCCCCTGGCGGGCTCAGCTTGATCGACGCGACCTCGAAGGACGTGGCGGCCGTTGCCGCGGCCGACGGTGCACTTGGGACCTGCGCGGACGCTGCCGTTGACGCGAGCATGGTCACGAGCGCGAAGGTGCAGGTTGAGCGAACGTTGTTCACGGCGGATACTCCTCTCCGAATCTTCTTCACGTATGGCGAACGCGACTGAGTGACCAGGGCGCCAGGACGCTGGCCATGAGTGGCAGCAGCGCCGGGGACAGTATTCCGACGGCGTTCCTCGCGGGCATCGCCGAAAGCGGCACGCCTGCCGCATTGAGCACCGTCACCCATGCCGCTCCGAACGCCGCCGAAACCAGAATGGCGCCGCACGCCTGCCGCGGCGTGAGCAGCCGTTCCGCAAGGACGGTCCAGAAGAGGAGGACCGTCGCGAGCACGCTCGCCGCCGCGACCGCCTTGATGACCCAATTGGTCAAGTCCTGCGCCGCATACAACACGAACTGTGATGCGATCCCGAGCTGGAAGGCCAGGAAAAGCAGGACGAGCACGGCACCATAGAGCAGCAGCAGTGATCCCGCGATGTTCACATGCCGGGGATAGCGTGCCCGGAGCGCCGTGAGGGCCGCGCGTGAGGCGACCATGACAGCCACCACGATGGCCATGACGAAGGCCAGCGCGAGCAGCTCGTGCGCGCTCATCGCTCCGACGGCGCCCTCGAACGCGCGCATCGACCCGCTCACAGGGTCACGGCTCTTTTCGATGAACGTGTCGTTGTCCCCGAGCACGTCGAACGGGATGACGGACGCAGACGTCCAGACGCTCGCGCCGACCGCCGCGAGCGCGGCCAGCAGGCAGACCGAGCGCACGAGCACCTTGAGACCGGCCATCCGCGCGGTTCCACACGCCTGGGTCGCGTCGAATGCGCTGGCGTACGTCCGTACCTGTCTGGCGCGAATGCCAAAGGCATTGCCCCCGAGGAAGATCAGCACCGCCGGCAGGGAGAACATCGCCACAACCACCGCGACCCCTCGGGTGGCCGGTTGGGTGACGATCCCGGAGAGCACGACATCGAGTCGGGTGGTGAGCACGAACACCAGGGGAATCATGATCGCGAGCGCCAGGCCGATCGCCAGCACCGGCAATCCGCTGGACTTCAGGTCGAACCACACTTGCGCCCGCGTGGCGGATGTCGTCGGACACGGGAGCCGGAACAGACCGGCGAGCCAGTCCGTAAGACCCGATCCCTTCGTCCGGGGGATCGCCGCCCGTGCATCGCCGCGGCGCTGCCGCGCCACCCCGGCAACCGTGAGCGCGAACGACGCGAGGCCAATCGAGGCCATCAGGGCGGTCTCGGTGAACGAGAAGTCGAGTTGCAGTGGTGACCCGCCCGCACGAATGTTGATCAGAGCGATGAACGCTCCCCAGATGCCACACGACCCAAGCCACTGGAAGACTCTGCTCCGCGTCGACCACTGGACGAAGGTACAGGCCATGCGGAAGACCACTATCAACACGGCCATCGACAGCAATGGGAGTGTTTGGCCGAAGGCGATCCCCAGCAGAGCCGCGGATGCGAAGTACATCGCCGCACCAGAGACAGCGTCGTACATCATGGCTACGCCGACGATCACACTTGTCCGGGCCGGACGCGTGTAGAGCAGATGCAGCGGAAAACCGGGCCTGTACCCATCCATGAACCGGCCGCCCGTGAGCTTCGCAATCGACATCGAGAAGATGCCGTGCTGCGAGAGCAGGACCCAGACCGCGATCGTCGCGCCGGAGCGCGACAGGGCGAACGCGGCCGATCCGGCGACGAGCCCGAAGGACAGGCGCCAGGCGGACTCGCCGAGCGTCAGGCGCCAGTTCTCCCACAAGATGGCGAGAATTGGTGACAGACGAGTCCAGTTGCTCTGTCGCTGGCGCGAGACGCGTCCTGGGTACGCTGTCTGGAGCATCATGCCGCTTCCACCGACTGGCGAGTACGGCCCGCGCGGGCCAGAAAGATCTCTTCGAGCGTGGCGTCGCGCGATTCGACGATCTCGCCCCGGTGCACGAGGACCGACAGACGGAACTCCTCGGACGGTCCGCTGTGGACAACGCTCCACAAGCGCCCGCCGCCCTCCATCGTCAGTGCGGACTCGAGGATGGGTGGGCGATCGAAGGGTTCTACGAACCGCACGCGGCTGCGCCGGTAGCGGCGCCGCACGTCATCGAGTGCGCCTTTCAGCATCACCCGGCCTTCGTGAATCATCGTCACGTGGTCCGACATCCGCTCCACTTCGTCAAGGAGATGTGACGAGAAGATCACCGTCCGCCCGTCATCGGCCACGGTGCGGACGATCGCATCGAGAATGTCGCGGCGCACGACCGCATCGAGGCCGGAGGAAGGCTCGTCGAGGATCAGCAGCTCGGGACGATGGGCGACAGCCACCAGCAGGCCGGCCTGGGCGCGCATGCCTTTCGACAGCTCCTTGATCTTCCTGGACGGATCCAACGCGAAGGTCTCGAGCAACTCACGTGCATATGAGGCATCCCATGTTGGATGAAACGCTTGCGTGTAGTTCATCAACTCGTCGACGCGCATCCACTCCGGCAGCTCGCGCTCCTCGGAGAGGTAGCCGACGCGGCTCAGCACGCCGACAGGATCGCGAACCGGATCGCGATCGAACACGCGCACGGATCCGGACTGCGCGCGCAGCAGACCGAGCAGGTGCTTGATCAGCGTCGTCTTGCCCGCGCCGTTGGCGCCTACGAGGCCGTACACCTGGCCAGCGGAAGCCCGGAAGGACACCCCACCGAGGGCGGCCTTCTGGCCGAACGATCGCGAGAGGTCGTTGACGTCGACAACGGTCTGTTCCATGCCTATCTCTCCACTCCCGATGGTTCGGCGTTGGCCTCGACATCCATGGCAGCCTTACGTTCCCGGACCATCCGGACGATGTCGTCGGCGGTGAAGTTCAACTGGTGCGCCTCGGCCAGCAGGGCGTCGATGCGCTGCTCGATGATGCGGCGCCGCTCACGGAGCGCGAGCTGCGGACGCGCTTCCGATACGAACGTGCCCGAGCCGCGGCGCTTGTGAATGACGCCCGAGATCTCCAGTTCGCCGTACGCCTTCACGATCGTGTTTGGGGTCACTTTCAGCTGCAGTGCCAGGGTCCGGATGGGTGGAAGCTCTTCGCCCGGCTTGAGGAGCTTTGATGCCACCAAATATTTGACCTGGTTCACGATCTGCCGATAGATCGGCACGCCGTGGGTCAGGTCGATGGTGATGTCCATAGCGAACGTCGGCGTCGAGGAAAGTTCAAGTGTATGGGTATACTGATACACAATCGAGCGGCCTGTCAAGTCGTGCTATACCGTTACGGGACTGGGGGTATGGCCATGAGGTCGATGGCGTGTGCAGTCGGCGTCCTGCTGGTGAGCTCCTCGACGAGCGTCTTCGCGCAAGCCTCGCCGACTGACTCCGATGACGCGTGGAAGGCACTCTCGACGTGCGCGCTCACGCAATGCATCCTGGGTGGTGCACCAGTACTCAACGCACCCTTTTCAGCGGAAGCGACGACGGTGTGGCACCCGGCTGCGAGCAGCGGCCAACCCGAGCTGCGCGCGACCGCACGTTACTATCGCGACAGTGCTGGACGCGTGCGAGTAGAGCAAGGCTTCATCGGGCAGGATCTGCGTTCGCAGCAAATCGTCCTCGCGCCAGACGCCAACAGCCTGACGGCGTACGTGTTGGATCCCGTCACACGAACCGTCAGCAACGTGGGGCGTGGACTGGCCCAGATGATGGTTGGAGGTGGCGGCAATAACGCGTTCGCGCTCGCCCGGTCCATGCGCCGCTTTTTCTCGATGTTCCAGCTTCCCGCAGACGTGGAGTCCACCGGTCCCATCAGTGAGGACCTGGGGCAGCGCTCGATCGCGGGAATTCAGGTGACAGGCACGCGCTTCGCCATATGGATGCCTGCTAAGAACGGTACCGGCAGCGCAGAGCGCTGGGTCTCACCGGAGCTGAACCTCCTCGTGTACACGCGGAGCGACTACCCCAACCTGGGAATGCTCGAGTACCAATTGACCATGATCAGCCGTTCCGAACCACGGGGAGAACTGTTCGAAGTGCCGCAGGGTTATAGGGAGACTCCAGTCAACTTTCCGTTCCGGTGGGACGGCGTGTCTGACACGAACGTCCAGCGCTGACCGTCGATTGTGGCGCCATTACTGGATCGACTGCACTCAGAGATCAATTGCTCGCCATCAGCGCCACTGTAGGAGTGAGCGAGTACACCGTCCCGGACTGATCTGAGAAGATTCCATAGCGACACAGGTCGCGACTATCCTTCAGCGAGAACACATAGCCGTTCTCGTCCGAGTAGAACCGCACCACGAAGCCGTCAGGGACAGCGGGAACGTTTGCGAGCGAAGCGAGCGGCTGATAGCGCCCCGTTTGCTGGCGGCCAACTCCCTCTGCCATATTGATCGCTCGTGCCACAGCCAGGGCTTGTTCCCGGCGGGTTCGCTCGACCGCGGTCTCGCCCGCGTCATGCAGGCACCGAGCCTGACGAGGGACGATTTGCCCGTTGCCGGGTGTCGTTGCGAACAACGCCAGCGCAGCGGCGATGCCAATGACGCACGTTCTAGAAATCTTCATGACAGCAATCCTCCAGCGGTTCGTAACGCATTCCTCATTTCGACCGCAATCTAGCCGCGCGACTCGAAGGTGCTCAATTCTCCGTCGGCGGCGACACTCCTCGAATCACAAGCGTCTCGACCTCACCATCGTCGGGTTGAAGCTTCAGCCCTAGTTGTTCGCGGATCGCAGTAAAGATTTCGGCGCCGGTGAGTGCACCACCTGCAGACACATCGCGCCCTGGCGGAATGACCGCGAGAAGGAAATCGAATTCCGACGTGAGTCCTGCCCGATCGACGACCGGCCGGTCGAGGTACGGCGACAACCCGCGGGCGATGTCGGCCGTCGTTGCCCGCGCCCCCAGAACGAGGGACACGAGCCCGCCGCTGCTCGCGACTGCCACGCCGCAGTATCTGCCTTCGACAACGTGCGGGTTTTCTACAGGGGAGAGAATGCCTTCCGAAGGAGGCCTCTGACATGACGACGTGGAAGCACGCAGCGCCGGGCCCAGCCTGCCGTCTTGTCGATTGAGCATGACGGCGTATATCTGTCCGACTCTGCGGTCGTACACAACATCCAAGGCGAATCGGTCAACCAGCAGATTCCGCATCATCGACCGAAGTTGCGTCAGCGTCGCCCCACCCATACTCGTCCGCGCATCGACGTCGAATCGGCGACTGCGAGGCCATCCAGTCCCGCCCTGTATGTCACGCTCCGGCAGGCCGTATGCCCATTGGATCATTCCGATGACGGTTTGGCTCCGAACGGTGAGACCGTCGGGTCTGGTGATCGTAAGAGGGCGAGGAACGGTGCTTCCGCTTGGAGTTTCCTTGACCGACACGACATCGAAGCGCAGCGGCGACGCATTTGACACTTTGTCCTGCGCCACCTGGGGACTCGCGTCAGCCGTGACCACCAACGTCACGAACACAGTGAGCAACAGTTTCATCGCAGGCTCCTGAAACGCACCGAGGGTACCGATGTCCGCCTTCTCCGCTCCGACCCTGACTACATGTTGCCGGGACGTTCCGGCCATGTCTGGCGAAGAGGAACGACCAGCGCTCCGAAGCTCGCGAGATCAGAAGCTGGCTCCGCTGCATGCAGACAGAATTCTCTCGCCGGGCCAAGCACCATCTGGCGCATCCACAATGCGCCGTGCACGCGATCGACGACGGGAGCGAGCTGAGCGAACAGCTCACGATAGGGCATCTCCTCTGGCTTCGAGAACCAGTGCGCGTATCGGAGCCGACGCAGCACGGTCCCTGACTTCAAACCGTAGATCCCTGCTGTGCCACCGGCGGCGACCGAGGCCGCGGCGTCATGCGGATGCGCTCGACTGCCCGAGATCGCCGCCTCATTCAACAGACCGAGCGCAGCGAAGTCCTGCACCAGATACCAGTCTTCGTACGCCTCATTGCCAGCCGTCCACGGCGCGTTCGAAACGCCAAGGCTGAACGAGTCGATGAAACCTGCCGACGGCGCGGCACCGAGCGCGGCATGAAAGCCGCGTTGACGGTCCTCGTAGTCGCTCGCCATGACCTCGGGCCGCTTCCAATGCCAGAACACATACGCCAGCAACAGCGTGTCTCCGATTCGAGGTGCATGGTGCACCTGTTTTCACCTGGGGCAGACAGAAGGAGAATTGCCTGCTCCAGTCTACAGGCTTAGAGTGATCCCGATGCGCACGTTCATGCCGCACGCGCTACTCTTCACCGGCGCCATCGCGATCGGCGCGGCATCGAGCGATGCGCAATCGCCAACTGCGGTCGACGTCGCATTCGACGTTGCGTCCATTCGAACTTCCAGTTAGCCAACCCACTGGCCACGCAGTCGTTTCCAGAGCTGATGGCTCGCTTTAATCCGTTTCTCCGTCCCCCTCCGCTTCCTCTCCGCCAACTCGGAGGTATGCTGGTCGGCCTCCGCATTCCATGGCGCACATCGAGCTTATTCCGACGTTGGCCACAATGGCCGAGATCTACCGCCTGCCGCGTGAAGGCGGAGCGGCCTCGCCTCGCTTCAAGCGCTACGTCGAGAAGATTCCTCGGGCGTATGCGCTGGCTGCATACAACCCGATGGCCGGTCCTCACGCGCTCGAGACGGTCGAGCAACTGCTCGCTCTCGATGCAGAGGCGGTCGCTCTGGCGGCTGCCAGCGATGTGGCGACTCTGTGCCACTATCGGGGGACGATCACGCTTGCCGTCGTCCTGTGTGCACCAGGGGCGTGGACCAGCCGACTTGCCACCGAGATCCAGCACCGCACGACGGGGCGGCCGCCGTCCGGTCACGGCCTTGTGATGCACTGGACCCGCGAGACGCCGACACGCGAGCAGATTCGTCGAGAGGCGATCGCCGAAGCGGTACGCGTGATGATGCTCGCCGTGCTCGGGCGGCGCGAGTCGCTTGCGGGCGTGCTCCATCGCGAAGGGCTGGCGTACGCACTGGGTGGGAATCCCTATGGTCCGATGACATCCGGCGACGAGCACGCCGTGCGCGATGCGGTGGAGGTCCTCGGAGCGAGCGAAGCGATCGGTGACATGACGGCGGTTCTCTACGGAGACGAGGCAGCGGCCGCTCTGGGCTGGGCGTCTGCGGGAATTCGCGAGCACGGAGGATACCGGTGGGCGATTCACCAGGCCGAACGGCAGATCGACGAAGTGGGCGCTCCATCCGCGCTGCGCAAGATCGCTGCGTGATGGGCCACCTGAAGGTGGCCCAAGCGAAATGACCGACCACGTCCCCTATTTGCTCGGCGTTCGAGTGAGACCGGAGCGAGTGGATTCGACCGGCTACCCATTCAATCTGCCGCTCGTGAGCAGCCTCGATCTGCAGTTCGACTCCCCTGTCACGTTCTTCGTCGGCGAGAACGGAACCGGCAAGTCCACCGTCATCGAAGCGCTCGCTGCCGTATGTCGTCTCCCGGTGTCAGGCGGCAGTCGAAATGAGCTCTCTGCGAACCACGGTCCCGATATGACAAGTGCGCTCGCCGCGGCAATTCGTCCATCGTTTCGCCGCCGGCCGCCAGACGGATACTTCCTGCGCTCCGAATTCCAGGCACATTTCGCGACGCTGCTCGATGCGCGCAAAGCAGATCCGGACTTCAGCGGTGATCCGTACGCGCTCTATGGCGGCCGTTCGTTGCACACGCGGTCGCATGGCGAAGCGTTCCTCGCCGTTCTGCTGAATCGAATCCGCTCGGGTCTGTTTCTGTTCGACGAACCGGAGTCGGCGCTGTCTCCACAACGGCAGCTCGCTCTTCTGGCGTACATGTCGGCGCTGGTGTCCGGCGGCAAGTCACAGTTCATCATCGCAACCCATTCACCGATTCTCCTGACGATGCCGGAGTCGCAGATTCTGAGCTTCGATGGGGACGCTGTGCAGGAGATCGCACTCGAAGACACCACTCACTACCAGATCACTCGAGGAATCCTCCACAATCCCGCCGCGTACTGGCGGCACCTTCAGGCACCGCCGGAGACGGAATCGAAGACGTCTGACAAGCGCACGTCGGCAGCCACGCGGCGTGGCGCCTCGAAACGCCGTGCTTGATATGAGAGTGCATCCAATCGCACGCTCGCTTCCGTCCTTACTGATACGCGGC
>DATFRP010000154.1:0-19100 GCA_035263125.1 Vicinamibacterales bacterium | reverse complement strand
ATGGCAGACATCGTCTTGGGGATCGGTTCCTCGCACGGTCCGTTGCTGTCGACGCCGCCGGAGCAGTGGGACCTGCGCGCGAAGGCGGACCGTGAGAACAAGAATCACTGGTTTCGCGGGAAGACCTACGATTACGAGTCGCTGCTCCAGTCGCGGGCGCCGGGCTTTGCGCACGAGATCACGGTGGAGAAACGCCGCGAGCGTTTCCTGAAGTGCCGCGCCGCGCTCGAGGCGCTGGGGAAGAAGTTCAACGAGGTCGCGCCCGACGCGGTCGTCATCCTCGGCAACGATCAGCGCGAGTTCTTCAATGCGGGTCTGACGCCGGCGATTACGGTGTACCGCGGCAGCGCGATCAGCAACGTGCAGCACCTGAACGAAGATGCGCCCGGGCTGAACATCGCGGAGCCTGCGAACTCGCCGGCTGAAGGGGCGACCTATCCCGGCGCGACCGCACTCGCCGATCACATCCTGCGAGCACTCGGGGACGAAGACTTCGACCTCGCGCAGTCCGACGACACGCCGAGCGGGGCGCCGCGCGGCGGCATCCCGCACGCCTACGGCTTCTTCTATCACACGATTCTGCAGGACCAGACGCCGCCGAGCGTGCCGATCATCCTCAACGTGCACTTCCCCCACAACACGCCGAAAGTGCACCGCTGCCTCGAGCTCGGGCAGGCGCTCGCGCGTGCGATCAAGACGTTCGATGGCTTCAGGCGCATCGCGCTCATGGCGTCGGGCGGATTGACCCACTTCGTCATCGACGAAGACTTCGACCAGTCGGTGATCACGGCGATGAAGAACGGCGACGAGGACGCGCTCTCGAAGCTGCCTGAGAGCTATTTCAAAGTCGGGACCGCAGAGATCAAGAATTGGATTCCCGTGATCTCGGCGATGAACGCGGCCGGGCTCGCGTATCACCAGATTGATTACGTTCCGTGTTATCGCTCGGAGGCGGGGACAGGGAATGCCATGTGTTTTGCTTATTGGCAATGAATTCAGGAATCAGGAATCAGGAATCAGGAATCAGGAATCAGGAATCAGGAATCAGGTAGGAAGCAGGAAGCAGGCGAACGACATGAGCGATCTGTTGGCACGGCTGGGACAGCTCGATACGTGCGCCGTGTCCGACGCGCTCGACAAGCTCGGGCTCAGGGGTGTCGCGCCCGGCATTCATCGTTGCGCGACCGATCGACGTATCTCGGGACGCGTCGTCACAGCGAAGCTCGAGCCCGATGACGGGCGGCCGGCGGCGTCTCGGCATCTGGGAACGACGGCGATCGAGGCTGCACAGTCCGGCGATGTGATCGTGATGGAGCAGCGCACGGGTATCGATGCGGCGGCGTGGGGCGGCAACCTCTCGCTGGCGGCGCAGCTACGCGGGGTCGCCGGCACGATTGTCGAGGGGCCGGCGCGCGACATCGACGAGGCGCACGGATATGGCTATCCGGTGTTCGCGCGCAGCCGCACGCCGCACACGGCGCGCGGCCGGATCGTCGAGGTGGGGACCAACGTCCCGATTGTCGTGGGTGATGTTGCGGTGTTGCCGGGCGACTACGTCGTTGCCGACGGGACCGGCGTCGTCTTTGTGCGCGCGGGTGATATCGAGGCAGTGCTGGCTGCAGCCGATGCCGTTGTCGCCCGCGAACGCGCGATGGTGGCGGCACTCCGGAGCGGCACTCCCGTGACGCAGGTGATGGGCATCAACTACGAGACGATGTTGAAGCGGTGACTGACCAATGGCTTCACCTCCCGACGACCCCAATGTGCAACGGGCGTCCGTGCTCGACACGACGTCGATCAGCGACGCCCTCGATCGCCTCGGCATTGCCGGTCAGTGTTTGAACGTCAAGCCTCTCGATCCGAAGTTCCGTCTGACAGGCCGCGCCTACACGATCCTCTACGGTCCAGCAGGCAACCCTCCCGGCACGGTCGGCGACTACATCGACGATGTGCATCCGGGCGGTGTCGTTGTACTGGACAACGGTGGCCGCGAGAATGCGACCGTGTGGGGCGACATCCTCACCTGGGTGGCGCATCGACGCGGCGTGGCCGGCACCGTGATCGACGGCGCGTGCCGCGACACGCACCTCGCTCGCGAGCTGGGCTATCCGGTGTTCAGCCGGAGCTACTCGATGCGCACGGGCAAGGATCGCGTGCAGGTCGAAGCGGTGAACGCCGTCGTCACGATCGGCGACGCGCGCGTTGCACCGGGCGATCTGCTACGCGGAGATGCTGATGGCGTCGTCGTCCTTCCGCGCGCGCACGAGGAGGCGATCCTCGAGGCGGCCGAGGAGATCGACGCCATCGAGCAGCAGATCCGCACGGCAGTGAACGAGGGCAAGACGCTCGCTGAGGCGCGGCGTCAGTTGGGCTACCACCGCCTGCAGACTCGAAAGACGTAGATCAGGCGCACGCTCACTTCAGCGGCAGCCAGATCTCGGTTTTCAGCGCGGTCGGCGGGACGGTGCGCGCGTCGTTCAGATACTCCTCGATCACCGGCGCATGCGCCGGCTCCTCGCCGCTCCGCGGCAGCCACGATCCATACAGCCACCCGTACGGACGCTCGAGCTCGGCGTACGGACCGACATGAAGCACCACCGCGTATCGTCCGCCGCGCAGCTCGCGACGCTCGAGCCCGCCTTGCGGCGACCAATGCGATGGCACCGCGACACAGGCGTCGGCCCGAGGGTCGCGCGACGCCTTCGGATCGTCATAGTAGATCCCGAACGAACGCGTGGTCGGGCCCCACAACCCTTGCCCGCCTGCGATTGCGGCGAGCCGCTCGAACGTGCTGCCGATCATCGCGTAATCGCCGCGATGCGCAAGCGCTGCGACCGTGATCGGCGTCTGTTCCCGAATCGTGACCTCATAGTTCACCGTCGTTTCCATCACGTCCTCCATTCGGTTGCCGGCTGGCGTTGGAACGAACGAGGCCCGGTAGCGCCCGGGTGGCACGCCATACGCCGTCTTGAAGGCGCGCGTGAATGCTTCCTGGCTGCCATAGCCGGCGCGCCTGCTGATACGCGGCACCGGCAGCTCGCCGGAAATCAACTCCAACGCGGCGCGGTGCAGCCTCAGTCGGCGCACGGTGTCAGTCACCGTCTCACCCTGCACGGCGCGATACACGCGGTGGAAGTGATACGGCGACAAACAGGCCACGTCGGCCAGCCGCGCCAGGTCGATCTCGTCGTCGAGGTGCTCGGCCAGCCACATGAACACCCGCTCGAGCCGGTCGGCGTAGGCAGCTGCCACAGTTCGTTCGTTCATGGAAGGTGATGGTAAAGAGGCACCCTTGATTCAGGTTGCTATTTTGACCCTCCGTGACTCCGTTGCTCCGTGCGACTCCTGCCAAGAACAATCGCCGCGAGCTATGATCGGCGCGCCCAACAAGGAGGTGTGTCGTGCGAAAGCTGATGTTACCGTTGGCCGCCGCGACTGCGGCCGTGCTCCTGACGTTGACGGTGTCGTCACTGACGTCGTCAGCGGCGACAAACAGCTACGCAGAGGATCGCGCGGCGGTCGAAGATCTTCAGGCGCGGTACCTGTTCGCGATGGATTTCGGCGACCCGGATCTCTACGTCACCACGTTCACCGAAGACGGCGTGCTCGACATCGGCAACGGCGAGATTCGCGGCCGCAAGGCGATCCACGACGTCATCGCGAAGATACCGAACTCGCGGACGACCGAGAATGGCCTGCGTCCAGCCTCGGGACGGCACAACATCTCGAACATCGCCCTGAAGGTCAACGGCAACAAGGCGACGGGGCGCGCGTACTGGTTCCATTACAGCAACACCAACCCGGAGCGGAAGTCGGTCTTCGACGGCTACGGCCATTACGAAGACGAGCTCGTGAAGGTGAACGGCCAGTGGCTGTTCAGCAAGCGAAGGATCTACAACGAAGGCAGAGCGGAATGGGCCTACAAAGGCACCGGCAATCCGGCGTGGTGAGGTGAAGCCATGAAGCGAGCATTGTTCGCGCTTCTCGTTCTGTCGGCGTGGTCGATTTCAGTCAGTACGCAGGCACCCACTGTCACGGTGTTCGAAGGCGCGCGCGTGATCGTCGGCGACGGGCGTGCACCGGTTGAAAACGCGACGCTGGTCGTGAGTGGCACGCGCGTCACTCAAGTCGGCCGTGCGGCTGACGTGAAGGTGCCTGCTGGTGCGAGGCGAGTCAGTCTCGCCGGCAAGACGGTGATGCCGACGATCGTCGACACCCACACGCACTTGAGCCAGGAGCGCGAGGCGCTGGTGCAGGACCTTCGGCGACGCGCGTACTACGGCGTGAGCGCCGCGATGAGCCTCGGGCAGGACGTGGGTGATCTCGCGTTCCAGGTACGCGCCGAAACGATTCCGGGTGCAGCGCGCTTCTTCACCGCTGGACGTGGCATCACGATGCCCGAGCCGGGCCGAACGACGGCTCCGTATTGGATCACCACGGCAGCGGAGGGACGCAAGGCCGTTCAGGAGCTCGCGGCGAAGAAGGTCGACATCGTCAAGATCTGGGTCGACGATCGCAACGGCCAGTACAAGAAGCTGACGCCGGACCTCTATGGTCCGATTATCGAAGAGGCGCACAAGAGCAAACTGCGCGTCACCGCACATCTGTTTACGCTCGAGGACGCGAAGGGATTGTGGAAAGCGGGAATCGACGCGTTCGCGCACAGCGTCCGCGATCGCGACGTGGACGAAGAGTTCCTCTCGATGGTCAAGACTCGACCGGCGTTCGTCCTCGTCCCGAACCTTCCGGATCGCGGCGTCAAGGTCGATTTGAGCTGGCTGCGTGACAGCCTTCCGGCGGGAGAACTGCAGAAACTCGAGGCGGCCAACACAGATCGCGCCGACGCAAAAGTCCAGTTCGGCATTCAGGCGCGCAACCTCGCGAAGATGAGCGCAGCGGGCGTCCGGATCGCGCTCGGCACCGATGGGAACACGCCGTGGGCGCCGCATGTCGAGATGGCCGACATGGTGGCCGCAGGCATGACGCCGATGCAGGTGATCGTCGCGGCGACTCGCAACGGCGCCGACTTCCTGCGCATGACGGACGCAGGCACGCTCGAAGCCGGCAAGAGCGCGGACTTCATCGTGCTGGACGCGAATCCACTGGACGACATCACGAATACCAGGCGCATCGCGTCGGTGTATCTGCGCGGCGAGGCCGTCAATCGTGGCAAGTAGGGCAGGTAGGGCGGGTAGGGTGGATTGGGCGCGCCTTCGGCGCGTAGGGCAAGTGGGGCGCGCCCCTGCGGGCGCGCGGGGCAGGGTGGGGCGGAGTAGGGCAGGTAGGGCGCTGCGCGGTGCTGACGAACTCATTGACGTTTGCGACCCGCGAAGCTGAACCGAGTTTGCACCAGCCCACCGGCCCCACGCGCCCGTAGGGCGCCCCACCGCGCAGCGGCCCCACCGCGCAGCGGCCCCACCGGCCCCACCGCGCAGCGGCCCCACCGCACAGCGGCCCACGCGCCGAAGGCGCGCCCCGGTGTCCGCGGCATATGATCGAGCCGCGGACGAGCCATGGTCGAGACGACGCGACACCGCATCGAGACGCAAGGGCAGGGTGACGTGCAGGACGTGACGTCCCTCGTGTCGCGCGTCATCCGCAAGTCATCGATGACTGCCGGCCTCGCAACGATTGCGGTGGTCGGATCGACTGCGGGCGTTACGACGATCGAATTCGAGCCGGGCGCTGTCGCCGATCTGAATCGCGTGTGGGAGCAGCTCGCGCCGCGCGATGGCGAGTATCAGCATCACCTCCGCTGGGGCGACGACAACGGCTCGAGCCACGTCAGAGCCGCGATGCTCGGACCATCGCTCTCGATCCCGTTCGACGACGGTCGCCTGTGTGTCGGCACCTGGCAGCAGATCGTGCTGATCGAGTTCGACACGCGAGGGCGAACCCGCGAGATCGTCGTTCAGCTGATCGGCTGAGTGCAGGGCGCTAATACGGACTTCAGGACCCGGCGAGTGGACGTCACCTTGCGTGAGGTTGCGGCGTCACGCGCAAGTACGGCTTCTTCGCGACGAAACCAGGAAAGCGCTTTCGCGCATCTTCGTCGCTGACGGCCGGGACGATGATGACCTCGTCGCCCTGACGCCAGTCGGCCGGTGTCGCCACCGAGTGTGTGGCCGTCAATTGCAGCGAGTCGATGACTCTCAGGAGCTCCTGGAAGTTGCGACCGGTGCTTGCAGGGTAGGTGAGCGTCAGCTTCACCTTGTTGTCGGAGCCGATCACGAACACCGATCGCACGGTGAAGGTATCGCTCGCGTTGGGGTGAATCATGTCGTAGAGATTCGAGATGCGTCGATCGGGATCGGCGATCAACGGGAAGTTCAACGCATGGCCGGTGACGTCTTTGATGTCGTCGTTCCAGCGCTGGTGATCAGTGACCGCGTCGACGCTGAGGCCGATCACTTTCGTGTTGCGTGCATCGAACTCGCGCTTGAGGCCGGCGAGCGTCCCGAGCTCCGTGGTGCAGACGGGCGTGAAGTCGCGTGGGTGCGAGAAGAGCACCGCCCATGCCGCGCCTTTCCAGGTGTAGAAGTTGATCGGACCTTCTGTGGTGTCGGCGTCGAAGTTCGGCGCCTCGTCTCCGAGTCTCACCGCCATGATGTGCCTCCTGTTGAGCCCGTGATGCGCCATCGTCGCGCGCGGCGGGGTGTCGGGCAATGGACACGAAGTGAACTTCATCTGAGTTTTTTCTGAGTGGCCTATACTGTCGCCGCCCCGTGGCCGAGCACTTCGCGAGGTCTCGCAGTAGCCTCGGCGGAGGCGGAACTCCGTGGACGAGCACCTGCGATTCGACTGCTTTCAACTCGACGTCACGACAGGGGAACTGCGGAAATCGGGAGCGCTCGTCAGGCTGCCGCCCCAGCCTGCGAAGATTCTGATTCTGCTCGCGAGGAACGCCGGCCGCCTCGTGACCCGCGAGGACATCCGGAACGAGATCTGGCGCGCCGGCACGTTCGTCGACTTCGAACAGGGGCTCAATCACTGCATCAAGCTGATTCGCGCGGCGCTCGGCGACGATGCGCGCGCGCCTCGGTTCATCGAGACGCTTCAACGCCGGGGATACCGATTCCTGGTGCCGATCGATCGCGCGGAGGGTCCGATCGCGTCGAGCGAGAAGGTGGTGCTGGCGGTCGTGCCGTTCGAGAATCTGAGCGGCGATCCCGAACAGGAGTATTTCAGCGACGGTCTGACCGACGAGATGATTACGCAGCTTGGCCGGTTGAACCCGCAGCGGCTTGGCGTGATCGCGCGCACGTCGGCGATGCGCTACAAGGCCACGCGCAAAACCGTGGCGGAGATCGGAAACGAGCTCGGCGTGTCGTACGTCATGGAAGGCAGCGTCCGCCGCACCGAAGGCCAGGTGCGCGTGGCGGCCAGGTTGATTCACGCGCGCGATCAGACGCAGCTCTGGGCGGCCACCTACGATCGCGATATCAGCGATATCCTGCGCCTCCAGAGCGAGCTGGCGCGGATTATCGCTGACCGCATCGAGGTCAACCTGGCGCCCGACGCCCGGCATCGGCTCGATCGGGCGCAGGCGGTCGATCGCGCGGCCTACGTCGAGTATCTGAAGGGCCGGTTCTTCTGGAACAAGCGCACGAAGGCCTCACTCGCCCAGGCGATCTCGCATTTCGAACGCGCGGCTGCGGCCGATGCCTCCGTCGCGCTTGCCCACTGCGGTGTTGGCGATTGCCACGTCGTCCTCGGCAGCCAGTTGTGGGTGAAACCGAAAGAGACGGCGGCGCGGGCCAATGCCGCGCTCGAGCGGGCGCTCGAGATTGATCCGACGCTGGCCGAGGCGCATGCCGCATTGGGATTCATTCGGTCGCTCTACGAGTATCGATGGAGCGACGCCGACGCCGAGTTCCGACGAGCGATCGAGCTCAACGAGAACTACGCGACGGCGCATCACTGGCTGTCGTTTCATCTCGCGGCCGTCGGCCGGCTCGATCAAGCGATCGAGGAGATTCTGAAAGCCGATGTCATCGATCCGCTCTCGCCGATCATCAGCACGAATGTCGGCACGGTCTTCTTCTGGGCGCGGCAGTTCGATCGCGCCATCGAGCGGTACCTCGAGATTCTCTCCCGCGAGCCGTCGTTCTGGATCGCCCACTGGATGCTGGGGCTGGCGTACGAGCAGAGGGGGGAGTACCGCGCCGCCGCGGCCGCGCATCGCATGGCGATTGCGGTGTCGGACGGTGTGTCGCCGGTGCTGCCCGCTTCGCTCGCGCGCACACTCGCCCTGGCGGGCGATCGCGCGGGAGCGGAGCAACTCCTGGCAGGCCTGCGCACCGAGGGCATCGTCTCGTTCTTTCACATCGCGGCCGCGCAGACCGCGCTCGGCGACCTCGACGCGGCGGTGCGTTCGCTGCACGAGGGACGCGCTCAGGGCGAGAGTTGGATAGCGTTCGTCAGGACCGACGCGCGATTCGATCCGCTACACGGAGATCCTCAGTACGAGGACCTCGTCAGGCTGATGGGGCTCCAAGGCCGCTGATGATCCGCCCGGAGAACTCCGTGGACGAGCACCTGCGATTCGACTGCTTTCAACTCGACGTCACGACAGGGGAACTGCGGAAATCGGGGGCGCTCGTCAAGCTGCCGCCCCAGCCTGCGAAGATCCTGATCCTGCTCGCGAGGAACGCCGGCCGCCTCGTGACCCGCGAGGACATCCGGAACGAGATCTGGCCGACCGACACGTTCGTCGACTTCGAACAGGGGCTCAATCACTGCATCAAGCTCGTTCGCGCGGCGCTCGGCGACGATGCGCGCGCGCCTCGCTTCATCGAGACGCTTCAGCGCCGCGGATACCGGTTCCTCGCACCGATCGAGCGCGCCGCGGCCGCGGCCGACAAGGCGGTGCTCGCGGTGGTCCCGTTCGCGAATCTCAGCGGCGATCCCGACCAGGAGTATTTCAGCGACGGCCTGACCGACGAGATGATCACGCAGCTGGCGCGGCTCAATCCGGCGAAGCTTGGCGTGATCGGCCGGACGTCGTCGATGAAGTACAAGAAGACCGCGCGGACGATCGTCGAGATCGGTCGCGAGCTGGGCGCGGCCTATGTGCTCGAGGGCAGCGTGCGCCGGGCGGCAGGCCGGGTGCGGATTACCGCGCAGCTGGTGCGGGCCGCGGATCACACTCACGTGTGGACCCGGAGCTACGATCGCGACTTCGATGACATCCTGACGCTGCAAAGCGACATCGCACAGGCGATTGCGCGGGAGATCGACATCCAGCTCGCACCCGGCGAAGCGGCGCGTCTGGCGCGCATGCGAAGTGTCGGTCCCGAGGCGCACGAGGCGTATCTCAAGGGCCGGTACTTCTGGAACAAGCGAACCGCGGATGCCTTCAAGAAAGGGATCGAGTACTTCACCCGTGCGATCGAGCACGAACCGGACTACGCTGCCGCGTACGACGGTCTGTGTGACTCATACGTGATGCTGGCGTGCCGCGGCGTGCTGCCGGTCACCGAGACGTTCAAGAAGGCGATGGAGGCGGCTCAACACGCGCTGACGATCGATCCCGATCTTGGCGAAGCCCACGCGTCGCTGGCGCACGTGCGGCTCCACAGCTGGGACTGGGATGGACTGGATGGGGACTTCCGGCGTGCGCTCGATCTGAATCCGGGATACGCAATGGCGTACTACTGGTACGCCGAATACCTCATCGCCAGCGGTCGGCCGGAGGAGGCTGTGGCGATGGTGCGGAAAGCGCTCAGCATCGATCCGCTTTCATCGGTGCTCAACGCGTCGCACGGCATGATCCTCTATCTCGCCCGTCGGCTGCCCGAATCGATGGATGCGCTGAGAAGGGGCCTCGAAGTCGATCCGGCGCACTTCCTCCTGCACTTCCGGCTGGGCCTCGTCTGCATGCAGGCCGGTTCGTCGCGCGACTCGATCGACGAGATGCAGAGGGCCGTGGAGCTCTCGGGCCGCAGCACAGAGGCGCTCGCAGGGTTGGCGCAGGCGTATGCCGTCGCCGGCATGGACGATGCCATGGACAAGACTCTCGGGGACATCGTCAATCGGACGGATCGGTACGTGTCGCCGTACAACGTGGCCAGAGTTCATGCAGCTCACCGCGATCCGGAACGCACGTTCGAGTGGCTCGAGCGCGCGTACGCCGAGCGGAATCCCGATCTGATCGAGCTTCGAACCGATCCAGTATTCGATTCGGTGCGCGCCGAGCCCAGGTTTGCCGATCTCCTGCGCCGTGTCGGATGGCGCGGTCTCTGACGGACACTCACGCAGGCCTCAGGCCTCTGGCCCCAGGGCTGGGCCAGGCCTGAGGCCTAGACCAGCCCTGAGGCCCGAGGCCTGAGCCCCGGGGCCTGGCGATCGTCAGAAAATGAACTTCACGCTGAACTGCCCCTGCGTTCCCGGGGTGAACAGATCGGCCATGCCGTATCTCGGATCGTACGCGGCGCGCCCTTCCTGTGTCGCGAGGATCAACGCGTTGTAATCGTAGCCGGCGGCAAGGTTCACGTTCGTGAAGTCGATCGCATCAGCATTTCGCGTAGAGCCTCCCGCCGGTCCTCCCTTGTTGAGGAAGTTGAAGATGTGCGTGGTCGTCTTCTGGTTGAACAGGTTGATGACGTTCAACTCGAACCGCAGCCGTCGAGTCCCCGCCATCGACAGTTCGTGCGAGAGCAGCAGATCGGTGCGTGTCAGCATCGGCGTCCGTCCCATATCGCCGCGCCCATTGACCATCGGTGCGTACTGATCCTGTCCGACGACCTGCGTCGTGATCGGCGTGCCGCTGCCGCCGTAGAAGAACGCGCCCAGCTGCGTGCCGAAGTTGAACTGATAGGCGCCGTACAGCTTCACCACGTGCGGACGGTCGGTCGCGAGCCGGCCGAGGACGTCGAGGTTGCCGTGCGCATCCCACAGCAGCTCGTCGATGTCCCACCCGGTGTGCGAGTTGCTTCCCGGACGGGCGATCGAGCCTTCCTGCTGTTGCGCGGTCTTCGACGTGATTCCAGTAGTCGGCGTATTGATCTCGTCGGAGTTCGCGGTGCCGGCGTAGTTGCCATAGAGGCGGCTCAACGTGTAGTTCACGCTGCCGAACCAGTTCTTCGAGAAGCGCCGTTCGAGTGTCAGCTCGAGCGCGTCGAATTGCCGCTTCGGCTTCGGTGTCGGGAAGGGGGCCGTCGCTGGATATGACGTCGGCGTGATCGTGTTGGCGCCCTCACCCGGGTTGCCGATGACGTAGACGCTGTCGCCGTCCACGAGCGCGCCCAGGTCTTCGATGGTGCGACCGAGGTTGTTGTGCACGTAATGAATGCCGAGCGCCATGTTGCCCCGCATCTGATAATCGACGCCGGTGTTGAAGCTGTCCTGATACATCGGCTTGATGTTGGGATCGGTGTTCTGGATGTAGGTTGCGCGGAGATCCCTGAACCCGGTCGCACTGCCCCAGAGATCGGCGCCCGGCATGTTGTTCAAATTGAGGGTGCCGATATCGAGCGTGTCGAGTGCGCGATAGTACTGATGCCAGAGATCACCGCCGAACGAGCCGCGCGCAATCTCGTATCTGGTCCAGTCGTAGTAACGGCCCCAGCTCGCGAACGCCTTGACCTTGCCGTCGCCGCGGACGTCATAGCTCGCACCCAGCCGCGGTGCCAGCTTGTCGGCGAATCCGAACTGGAACGCGTACTTCGCGATGTCGGGCCGGAACGTCGGGATCTTCTCGTTCTCCGTGCGAAGCCCGAGATTCAGCGTGAGGCGTGAACCCACCACCCACGTGTCCTGCGCGTAGAGGTTCTGGATGTTCGCGTTCACCGCACCGCGCGTGGCGATGTCGTTCACCTGGTAGTAGCCGTAGGTCCCCGTTCCCGTCTGTTCCGTAACGCTGCTGCGGAACGCCTGGCCCCAATAGATCCAGACATACCCGCCGGGATACGACACGTCCACGTCGTTCAGCGATCGGCGCACGCCCCATCCGCCCTTGATCTGATGGTGGCCGGCCGCGCTGAACTGGTGGCTGTAATCGAGTTGAACGAACCCCTGCGTGGTCTTGTCGAAGTTGGTGATTTGAACCCGCGCGGTGTTCGCTGTATTGGTCGGCCCCTGAAGGTTTGGCGGCACGCCGGGCACGTTGAAACTCGGCGTCTGGTAGGTGTAGCTCGTCGTGAGCGGCACGCCTGTGTCCTTGTAGTTGTCGTAGAAGTAGCCGCCGCGCACGCTCATCAGCCCGTTCTGACGCACCGTCATATCGACGTTGCCACCGATGTTGTTCTGATCGGCTTCGAAGCCTCGCGACCGGTTGGCGTCGTTGGCGGCCGATGAGGCGACGATGAAGTTCGTGCCGGTTCCGTCGTAGGCAGGCAGCCGGCCGGTCGAGCGGGTCGGCGTCATGAGCGCGCTCACGTTGGCGTGCAGGAGCCCGCCCTGGTACGACAGCTTGCCGAAACCCTGCCACGCCGTCTGATCCTGATCGATGGTGCCCGGCTGGGTGCCGGCCGAGAACAGGTAGTCGTTCGTCCGCCGCACGACGCGCGGTGAGATCGATCCGAAGAAGAACAGCTTGTTTCGGACGATCGGCCCGCCGAGCGATCCACCGAACTCGCTCTGGTTGTTCGTCTGCTTCTCATCCTGGAAGTACCCGACGGTTGCCAGGTCATTGGGATCGAGGATGAGACGCTTCACCGGACCGGCGCTGAGTGCGTTGCCGATGTAGTAGTAGTGGGTCTCCCCGTGGAAGCTGTTGCCCCCGGACTTGGTCACCGCGCTGATGACACCGCCGAGCGCGCCGCCATATTCCGCGTCGATGCCCCCGGTCTTCACCTGTACTTCCTGGAGGTACTCGAAGACCGTGTTCTGGCGCGAGCTGCCGTAGATCAAGCTGTTGGTTGCGACGCCATCGATCGTGAACACGTTCTCCGCGCTGCTGGCGCCGTTCACCTGGAGCCCGCCCTCGATGTCACCGGCGTTCACGCCCGGTGAGACCAGGGCGACTCCCTGAAAGCTCCTGACCTTGGGAATGCGGTCGAGCTCTTCAGCGGTCACGTTGTGTTGCAGGGTCACGCTGGTCAGGTCCAGCTGTTTGGTGGCATCACCGGTGACCAGGAGTACTTCGTTCAAGACTCCGATTTGCAGTTGCGCGTCGGCTCCCACCATCTTGCCGAGCAGGACGATCACATCGTCGATGACGACCTTCTGGAAGCCTTGAAGCTCGATCGTGACGGAGTAGCGTCCGGGATCGAGATCGGGGACGCGATAGGTGCCGTCGGCGCTAGTCACCACAACCTGCTGCACGCCGGTCCCCTTGTTGGTCACTGTGACGGTCGCGCCGGGTACGGGCGCCTTGCTGGCATCAATCACGGTGCCGGTCACGCTGCCGAAGCGCTCCTGCGCTCCAACCGTCACCGCCATCGTGCAGACGATCCCCACTAGCCACGCGGTGATACGTCTCGACATCGTCCACTCTCCTCGCTCGTCGTGAGCACTACGCAGGGTTGAATCCACTGCGTCCTTCATGAAAAAAACGTCGCAGCCCGGTCGCCATGACACGAGCTGATCCGAACGCGCGTGATAGGAGAGAAACGTGCCGTTGGGACGAGTGACGAGCGGTGGATACGAAGGGATGAGGATCGGTTGCTGGGTGGGCAACGCGTACACGAACGACCAGTCGCTACAGACTATTGGATGAAATTCAGAAAACTGAATCCGCGCCAGACCCATTGGCCCTCGTGTTTCCAGCGGCGGTACCACAAGAAAGCCTGATCGGTCAGTTGAGCTTCCCGAGCTGCAGACTGCGGCAGGAAGTGTATCCTTCGCGTGCGGGCGTGCGAGTCGTACCAGTAACCCGGCGCCGATGCCAGGTTCGGCCCCAGATCCAACGGAGGTTGGAATGCAACGAGTCATGACTGTCGTGGCGGGTGCTGCAGTCATCCTGCTCCTGCCCAGGATCGTGTTCGCTCAGGCAACCATTGCAGGTGTGGTCAAAGACGCGTCGGCGGCGGTGCTCCCCGGCGTGACCGTCGAGGCGTCGAGTCCGGCGCTCATCGAGAAGACGAGGAGCGTCGTGACCGATGGCACCGGGCAGTATCGCATCACCGATCTGCCGCCCGGCATGTATGCCGTCACGTTCTCCCTGACCGGGTTCAGCACCGTCAAACGCGAGGGGCTCGTCGTCTCGGGCTCGGGAGTGCTGCCGGTCAACGCCGATATGCGCGTCGGCGCGCTTCAGGAAACGATTACCGTCACCGGTGAGTCGCCGATCGTCGACACGCAGTCGACCCGGCGCGAGACGGTGATCAAGAGCGACACGATCAACACGCTGCCGGTCACGCGCGGCTACGGCTCGCTGTTGGCTACCGTTCCGGCGCTGGCGATCGGAGGGGTGGCCGGTGCCGGCGCCACGAGCGCACCGATCACGCCTGACATGATGTTCTTCACTGCGCACGGGGGCGACAGTACCGAAGGGCGGGTGATGACGAACGGGCTGACGCTGGCTGCGCCATTCGGTGGCGGAGGCACATCGACGTTCACCTACGACGTTGCCAACCAGGAGGAGGTCCAGGTGTTGATCTCCGGCGGCCTCGGTGACGCCGAGAACGGAGGTCCCGCGATCAACATGGTCCCGAAGTCCGGTGGTAATCGCTTCACCGGCTCGGCGTTCTACAGCGGCGCGGGCGACTGGGCGACGTCCAACAATCTCGACGATCGCCTGAAAAGCCCTCCGATCAATCTTCAGCAGCCGCCGACGCTCCGGAGCAATTGGGATGCGAGCGGCAGCATCGGCGGACCGATCAAAAAGGATCAACTGTGGTTCTACGGCCAGGTGCGGCAGTGGGCGACTGCCAATGTCGTCGATGGCATCTCGGCCAATCAATACGCCGGCGATCCGACTCATTGGGACTACGCGCCGGTCGACGCGAAGACCCTTGAACCCCGCAACGTCGACGGCCGGAAGATCTACTCGATCCGTCTGACCGGGCAGGCCACACAGAAGAACCGTGTGACGTTCTATGAGGAGTATCAGAAGCGCTGTTCGGGCTCGACGTTGACGGCCGGCGGCGACGGATGTCGAACGGCGGGAGCTGGCTGGGTTGGACAGGGGCGTTCGTTCGGTGCCGACACTGGCGCACCCGAATCGTGGCCGGGGTATCACAACTTCCCCTACAACGTCACGCAGCTCACGTGGACGTCACCGATCAGCAGCCGCACGCTGATCGAAGCCGGCTTCTCGCGATTCCACTACGGCTTCGCACGCTTCGGCCAGGCGCCGCCCGACGGCCTCGTCGATCTCATTCCGGTGACGGAGACGTCCAGCGTGTACGGGCGCACGAACCTTACGTATCGCGGGATCTTCGACCCGCTCGACTTCGCCTACAACGACAACGAAGCGACGCCGTACACGTGGCGCGCGGCGATGTCATACGTGACCGGCGCTCACAACTTCAAGGTGGGGTATCAGGGCAACTACTTCATCTCGCATGCGGGCCGTGTGGCCAACACGACGCAGATGCGGTACACGTTCAGCGCCAACCTCGCCGCCTCGCCGGCGACCGCATCGTCCTGCACGGTGTCGAACGGCAGGAACCTGTGTCCGAGCGCGGTCTCGTACTATCTCGCCCCTCGCTGGGATCAACACGATCGGACCCAGACCGTTGGGCTGTACGCGCAGGATCAGTGGACGAGGGGACGACTGTCGGTGCAGGCTGCGGTTCGTTACGATCGCGCTTCGAGCTGGTCGCCCGCTGACGGCAACGGCACCACGCAGACCTCGCGTTTCAACAGGCAGACCTACACGTTCGAGAAGACGGTCAGCGTCTCCGGCTACAACGACATCACACCGCGTCTCGGGGCCGCCTACGATCTGTTCGGCACCGGCAAGACCGCGCTCAAGGTGAACCTCGGGAAATACGTGCAGGCCGCAACGGCCGACGTCATCTACACCGCGAACAGCCCGGCCGCGCGCATTGTCACGCGCATCGGCGTGGGCGGACCTGCCCGCGGGTGGACCGACGGCAACCACAACTTCGTCGTCGATTGCGATCTGCTGAATCCTGCGGCCCAGGACAATCTCGCCACTGGTGGCGATTTGTGCGCCGCGCTCGGAGGCAACAACCTGAACTTCGGCAACGCCAACCCGAATACGACGACGGTGAACCCTGACATTCTCGGGGGTTGGGGTGTGCGTCCGTACGACTGGCAGTTCGGTGCGTCGGTGCAGCACGAGCTGGTCCCGCGCGTGTCGATCGAGGCTGGATACAACCGCCGGTGGTGGGGCAATTTCTTCGTCACCGACAACACGCTCACCACTGCGGCTGACTACGATGTCTACGGCATCACGATCCCGCAGCACGACAACCTGCCCGACGCCGGCAGCACCGCGCAGTTCGTGGCGATCACTCCCACGGCGAACGCGCTCGGCTCGCAGAACTACATGACCTCGGAGACCGACTACGGCAAGGCACGCACATCGTACTGGCAGGGTGTCGACTTCACGGCGACCGCCCGGCTCACCAACGGGGTCACGCTGCAGGGCGGCACGAGCACCGGACGTGGCGTGCGTGACAACTGCGAGATCACGAGAGCGCTTCCCGAACTGCTTGGTTCAGCCAGAGTCGACTCCTGCCACGTGACGGAGAAGCTCGCGACGTCGTTCAGAGGTCTCGCGTCGTACACGATTCCGAAGATCGACGTCCTCGTGAGCTCGAGCATCCGATCACTCGTGACCGCACCGGGCGGCGGCGTGGCCACCAACGGCGCCTCGCTCGCGGCCAACTACGTCGTGCCGAACACCGTCATTCAACAGTCGCTGGGACGTCTGCCGGCAAACGCGCTGGCGAGCCAAAACACGACGGTGAACGTGATGCTGCCGGGACAGCTGTACACGCTTGAACGAATGAATCTGGTCGATATGCGTTTCGCGAAGATCGTACGGTTTGGTGGACGACGCGCCGATGTCGGCGTCGATCTCTACAACCTGTTCAACACCAACTTCGCGACGGCGTATCAGCAGACGTATCAGTACACGACCAACGGGGCCGAATGGTTGAACCCGACATCCATCGCGGCACCGCGGCTCGCGCGATTCCACGTGACGCTGAACTTCTGACATCAGAAGGCCTCAGGGCTCAGGCCTCTGGCCTCAGTGCTGCCTCAGGCCTCAGGCCTGGCCCAGCCCTGAGGCCTGGGCCCTGAGCCTTGGGGCCACTCGGAGGACACCATGCCACTGCACCCGCAATGCAAGGCTTTTCTCGACATGCTCGCGTCAGGCGGCGGTCCGCCACTCCACGAGCTCCCGCTCGCTGAAGCGCGCAAGGTGCCACGCATGATGATCGAGCTCTGTGGTCCGGAGGAGCCGGTGGCCCACGTCGAGAATCGTACGGTCGCCGGTCCTGTGCAGCCCATTCCCATCCGCGTCTACCGACCGAGCGATGCTGACAACCAGCCGGCCCTGATGTTCTTTCACGGCGGCGGCTTCGTGATCTGCGATCTCGAATCGCACGACCGGCCATGCCGCAACCTGGCAAACCAGTCAGGCTGTGTCGTCATTGCGGTCGACTACCGCCTCGCACCGGAGCATCCGTTTCCGGCTGCGCCCGAGGATTGCTACGCCGTGACCCGCTACGTCGCGGAACATGCTGGCGAGTTCGGCGTCGATGCGAATCGGATCGCGGTCAGCGGGGACAGTGCAGGGGGGAATCTGGCAGCGGTCGTGGCGATGATGGCTCGCGATCGTGGTGGTCCGGCGCTTCGCTTCCAGCTGCTCATCTATCCAACGACCGACTTCGAGGATCACAGCCCGTCGATTCGCGAGTTCGACGGGAACTTTCTGACCATTCCGACGATGAACTGGTTTACCGACTCGTATGTGCCCAACGTCGCCGATCGACGTACTCCCTATGCATCGCCGCTGAGGGCGACCGATCTTCGCGGCCTGCCGCCCGCAATGGTGATCACGGCGGAGTGTGATCCGTTGCGCGATCAAGGCGAGGGGTACGCACGAAAGCTCCAGGATGCCGGGGTGCCGGTGCAGGCCAGACGGTACGAAGGGATGATTCATCCCTTCTTCAACCTTGCCGGTATCGTCGATGCGGGACGCACGGCGATTGCGGACTCGGCATCCGCGGTTCGCGCCGCCTTGAGCGCGGCGCACGTGTAGATGTAGCGTTCGCCCTCAGGCGGATTGCTTCGCTCGACTCATTCTTCGATCACGTTCGTGCGATCGAGCCGGACACTGCATCGTGTCAGTCCGGCTTGAGCAGTTTCCGTTTTCCGCGTAGCTGCCGTCCTTCGTCCTTGGGCCTTGGTGCTTAGTAGCGGATCCGCTGCCTCTCCGCGAACGGCACCGGCCGCTCCGTGGACCAAAGACCGTGGACCAGGGACGGACCAAAGGACGGACCACCCACACCAAGCACCAAGCACCAAGGACCAAGGAAGCGCGCAACACCGATATGAAATGCGCGCTAAAGCCGGACACTACGTCCGTCAGTCCGGCTGAAGCCGGACACTACGTCCGCAAACACCACACCAGTGCGACAACCATCGCGCGCGCTCCACCGTCAAAGGGTCGAGCGGATGAACAGCAGGCATCCTATATGATGGATACCTATATATGACGCCCTCACGCCTCGATCCCAGTGCCATCGATGCGGCCAAGAAGGGGAGTGCCGACCTGCTGATCCTCGCGCTCGTCGAGGACGAGCCGCTGCACGGCTATGAGATCGCCGGCCGGATCGAGCGGGGATCCGACGGCACGCTCCGGTTCACGCTGGCTTCGCTCTACGCGACGCTCTACCGGCTCGAGGAGCGTGATCTCGTGCGTGGCCGCTGGATCGAGCGCGCCGGGCAGCGCCGGCGGCGCTGCTATCGCATTACCGACAAAGGGCGCAAGGCGCTCGCGGTTCAACGCGGCGACTGGAGCCGCTTCATTGCGGCGCTCAGCGCGATCGCAGGACTCCGACCGGCATGAGGCGACCATGACTGGCAGATTCGATTGGCGCGCTGACATCCGCGCGCACGCCGCGCGCGCCAGCGTCGCGCTTCCCGACGTCACCGTCGAGGAAATTGCCGAGCATCTCGACGACATCTGCGCCGCCGCGATGCGCGTCGGCTGCACCGAGCCCGAGGCGCGC
>DATFRP010000153.1:0-10918 GCA_035263125.1 Vicinamibacterales bacterium | reverse complement strand
CGGTGCTTCAACACCTCGAGAAACTGCGGCACGACGGCTTTGAGCGAGGAGCTCGTACAGAGCACGGCGATGTCGGGCTTCACTGCCCTGATCGTCTTCGTGATGTCGGAGGTGACCTTCACACGGAGGGTCCGGCCCGATTCGATCACGTCGGCGACGTCGCGCCCGACCTTCTGTGGATCGACGTCCACCGCACCGACGATCTGAAACCCTTTGCGCGACACGATCTGTCTCGCGACCGCCGCCCCGATCGGACCCAGCCCCACCTGCATGACGTGAATCATGCAGTGATTATCGTCCGCCTTCGCCGGCTGCTACGGCGAGACGGGCGCTGCGCGCCCGGCCCAGTCCGCTCGGATGCAGCGGGGTCTTGGACCCGACGTCAGTAATTGCGTCTCAGGTCCATTCCCGTATACAGACGCGCGACCTGATCGGCGTAGCCGTTGAACATCTGCGTGCGCGTCGTCTTGAAGAACGACGGCAATCTCGCTTCGACGGCCTGGCTCCACCCTGGATGATCGACTGACGGGTTCACGTTGGCGTAGAAGCCGTACGCCTGCGGGTAATTGAGCTGCCACGACGATATCGGCTGCTTCTCCACGAAGCGCACCTTCACGATCGACTTGATGCCCTTGAATCCGTACTTCCACGGCACCACGAGACGCAGCGGCGCGCCGTTCTGATTCGGGAGCACCTCGCCGTAGAGACCGACGGCGAGAATCGTCAGTGGGTGCATCGCTTCGTCCAGCCGCAGCCCTTCGACGTACGGCCATTCGAGCACGTCGCTCCTCTGTCCCGGCATCTGCCGCGGATCGAGCAGGGTGGTGAATTCGACGAATGCGGCTTTCGAGGTCGGCTCACACCGCTTGATCAGACCGGCCAACGGGAATCCGACCCAGGGGATCACCATCGACCAGCCCTCGACGCAACGATGCCGGTAGATGCGATCCTCGAGCGTCTGACCCTTGAGCACGTCCTCGAGCGTCATCGTGCCTTTTTTCGCGCACTCGCCTTCGACCGAGATCGTCCAGGGCTGCCGCGGCTTGAACGCGGGAGCGTTTCTGGACGGCTCGTTTTTCCTCGAGCCGAATTCGTAGAAGTTGTTGTACGTGGTGAGCTGCTCCCACGTATTCGCTGGCTCGGACGTACTCAACGGACTCCGCATGGTCTCGAGCTTCCGGGCATGAACCGCGGGTTGCTGCGCGTCGAGCCGCACATCGCTCACGAGCGCACCGCCGGCGAGCGCCAGGCCCGATGCGATGAACGCGCGCCGATCGAGGTAGATCCGCTTGTCTGTGATTTCGGAGCTGGGAATCTTAGTCATGGAATCGAACCTCGGCGCTCATGCGTACCTTGACCGGCACGCCGCTCTTCATCGCGGGGCTGAACCGCCACTGTCGGAAATAGCGGACGGCGTTCTCGTCTGCGTCCGGCGTCAGCGAGCGAAGGATCCGGACGACCGTCGGCGAGCCATCCTCGAGCAGCACCACATCGAGCACGACTGTGCCGCTGGCTCCGGTCGATTCGAGCGGTGACGGAGCGCTGCGGATGATCGCGGGCGGGGTCACGCCGGGGCCAACGAGCGTGACCATGTCGTTGGCGATCAGTTGGTTGATGCGCTCGCCGCTCAGGCTGAACTCGATGTCGATCTCCGCATCCATCGCCGTCGCCACGCCGCGAACCATTCCAGGCCGGAACCGCCATTGACGAAGAGCCACCAGGGCGTTCTGGTCGAGTCCGAATCCGAGACCACGCACGACACGCGCGCTCATCAACCGCCCGCGCTCGTCGATGCGAACCGCGATCGAGACGATGCCCTCGATTCCCCGGTGACGCGCACGGTCGCTGTACAACGCTGGCGTCGTGTACTCGACGATCTCCGGCAGCGTGTCATCGTCTGCTGTCACCGGCCCGCTCGATCGGACAGTGGGCACCATCGCCTCACCATCCGCGGACGCGGCGACCAGCGCAGACGGCACATCGCCATCACTGTCGATGGTCATCGCCGCGAGTGGAATCACGATGGCCATTCCGATGGTCGAGGTCGCAACGACAACCCGCCATGACACCGCGAGACGATTCAACTGCGGATGCAACACGCCGGCAACGCGTCGTTCGAGTTGCGCGGTGCGTGCCATCGTGACCGCCGCGACGCGAGAAGAGACTGTCGACTGCACGGCGCGCACAACGGCAACGAGATGCGACGCGTAGTCGTTCGCGTCCAGCCCGACACCGAGCGCCGCGTCGTCGGCTGCCTGCTCGCTCTCGCGGGCGATCGCACGTTCAGCGGTCCAGAACAGCGGGTGAAACCAGTAAACGGCACAGGCCACCTGTGTGACGACGTGCACGAGCCAGTCGGCCCGCCTCACGTGCGCGAGCTCGTGCGCGAGGACGGCACGCAGCCGCTCGTGCGGCCAGTCGAGGGCACCATGCGGCAGCAGTACGCGGGGACGACGAAAGCCCCAGGTCATCGGCATGAGGGTGCGGGTACTCAGCAGAACGGTCGGTATTCGAGACAAGCCAAGGTGTCGCGACAGCTCCTGACCGATTGCGGCAATATGACCGTTCACCGCCGTGGCGTCTCCGGCAAGACGCAGAAGTCGTGCGACGTCACGGGCGAGAAGCAGCAGCATCGCGATCGCACCGAGCGCCCAGACGCGAATCGTCCAGACACTCAGCGTCGATGGGATGGATTCGACGGCCGTCACACGTACCGTGACATCTCCAGTCGAATCGTCCGTCCACGACCGCCATTGCGCGAGCGAACCGGGCCACGCGTCGGCCAGCCCACTCGCCCATTCCGGTTGCCACGATGGAAGTACCGAGCCAAGCAACGGCAGCACCACCGCCATCCCGAGGCAGAGCGTCCAGAGCAGGTGCCGTTCGGAGGCAGAGCGCCGCCGCAACCGTGGCAGGAGGAGATGCGCGACGATCAGGACGAACGTGGCGCGGATCATTTCCGCTTTCCCTCGCGAGCCCGTTCAATGAGCTGCGCGATCCGATCGAGCGTCTCGTCCGACAGACCGCGCCCGTCGCGACCGACCAGCGCCTCGACGACCTTTTCAGGCGAACCCTCGAAGAACGTCTCGATCAGATGCTTCACCGCGGAACGACGGATCGACTGCGGGGAGGCCACCGGCAGGTAGACGTAGCGGAGCTGTTCCTCCTCGTGCCGGAGATGGCTCTTCTCCTCGAGCACACGCAGCTGCGCGCGCACGGTGGAATAGGCCGGCTCGCCGGAGAGCTGTGCCATCACGTCGCTCACCGACGCGCGGCCGAGCCGGTGCACGACGTCCATGATTTCCCGTTCGCGACGGCTCAGGGCGACCGGTTCAGACATGCCTAATTTTCTAGCACAATGCTAGAAACATACGCAAGTCCAGCACCAGCTCGTGAGCAGGCTCACGGTTTGGTAAAACGTCGTCTATACTCAGCGGTGCGAGCCGAGAATCAAGTATGGCTACTCGAAGTCCGGCCAAGCGGACACGTCGGCACTCTCCTCCCCTTTACATCCGCGTATTGATCACTCCTCACGACGGACAGTGGCTTGCCGAAGGCCTTGAACATCATCTGACGGCGCAAGCTCCATCGTGGCAGCAGGCGATCCGATCTTTTGTGCGAACGCTTCAGCGAAGGCTGCAGCTCGATCACGATCATGGCAGACAGCCACTGGCAGACCTCTCCCCTGCACCTGAAAGCGTTTTCGAGACGTGGGAGCGCCTCATTGAGCAGTACACAGACGATCTGATCACGCAGCCTGTAACCACTCCCGACGATACGCCGGAAGCGTACGTGATCAATCAAGTCGCGAAGAACGACTCCACGGCCGATGTGAACGCGTAGAGACGGAGGCGCCGTCTTCTGGCGATCTAGCGATCACGTTCAGACAGCTTCTGCACAACCTCGAGCACTTTTGCGATTGCACCGTTGTAAGACTGGCCGACGGCGGCATCCCTGATGTTGATGGTTCGTCTTCAGGCGATTTCTACGAGATAACCAGGAGAATCCCAGGGGTGACGCTTTACGCTCACCTCGAGGTGTACGACAACGACCGAGAGGTCTTGCCGGAGCACTTCGAGGCAATCTGCCTGGAGTTGGGAGTGCCGAAGCATAAGGCGCGTGGGACGCCAAATTAGACTCCGCCTGGGTTTTCTCGTTACGGAATCCGCTATGAAGATGTTCGTGTCCAGCGCGTATTTCACACGTTCCGCCGACTCTCGAGGACATGATCAACACCGCTGGCCCTGCGAACGGCCGCGAACCCACGTGCGAGCTCCTCGCGGAACGCAACGAGGTCGAGTGCCCGGTCGATTGCCTCTGTCTCCGTATCGACGCCCAATGCCCGGCGAGCGACGTCCAGTTTTCGCTGATCCATCACGACGTTCTTCCGGACCCAACCTGCTCGCCTGCGCAACGCTCGCATGGGGACCGTCGTGGCCGATCGTTTTGTTGCGTCTGATTTGGCCATCTGCTCTCCGTCTGTATGAACACCAGCATGCGTCTGTATCGGGACCTTCCGCCCGGGAGCAGGCGCGGCCCGTGCGATTTGAGGAGCTGATATGCGCCCACCGGTATCAGCGTGCGGCGCTCGTTACGGGGATCTGCGTGGACGCGCCGCCACGGTGAATAAGGCCGACAGCCGTGATCTCCGGTTCCGTATGACCGGGTCGTTCTTCAGTGGCCACAAACCATCCCTGCCCCGATTGCTTCGCGATCTCGTTCAATGCGTCGAGCACAGTACCGCCAGGCGTGAACGTAATGGTCCTGTCTCTACCGGACTGCGCCGGATCCACGAAGGTGCTGCCGAGGGTGGCTCCAGGCCTGTCCAATTCCGGATCAAGCGGTGCAAATACCTTCCGAATGGCTGCCATCGCGCCACTGACGACCAGGTCCTCTGGTGCGAGGTCCAGCCGACGTTTCAGGTAGCTCGATCCGCGAGCTGGCGTAATGACAACGACGTCGTTGACGGGTTGCGCCAGGTACCCTCTCTGCGCCCCATTGAACGTGTTCAGTACCGTGTCGATGGCGGCGGATGCAGTGCGCCGCTCGAATTCGGGGCGAGTGGGCGGGCGCCGATCTGCCGCCGCGATTTCGATCCCCACAGGGACGGCTGCGTCGGCGAGCAACATCGCGAATGCCATCGGATGTCCCTTCGCCTCGGTGGCGACGCTGGCCGGCACCTGAGTCAGGCGCTGCGCCTCAACGACGACCGTCAGCGTGATTCCAACGAGCAGACTTCCAAGAATCCTGGCTGCCACGGCTGTTGCCTCGCCAATGGATGATAACGCCGTCAAGAGATCGCGACGCATGCGACTGGCCGCCGCTCCTCGCGCTCTGGGGCCGACGCCGGTCTTGCTCTTTCAACCCGCCGGCAGCAGTATCACGGTATGAGACGGTCCGGTGTCGCCGATCTTCCGCTGCACGGCGGGCGTGTGCCGCAGTGGCTGGCGACGCGTATGACGACCCTCGGCACGGCGATCGTGGAAACAGTGCTGATTCACTACGGTCGAATCTCCGTGATTTCGCCTCATTTCTGCTACGGAGCAGCTCGGCCCGCGCACCCTCCAATCACTCGCCCTCGTCGCGGAAGTCGTGCACGGCGCGCCGACGCGGTTCGAGGATCCGGCACGCTTCGCCTTCGCACACGGCGGCAAGGATGGCCATATCAAGGGGCGCAGCCCCTTGGCTGGCTACACTGACAGGCTGCACGGCATGGCGCGTCTTGACGCGTTCACGCGTGCGAGCGAGGCGCGCCGCGGCCCTGGGTCCGATGTCGCCGCCGCGATCGACCACGAACGGCGCATCTCGCCGTCACTCGGCGGCCGCACCGTCTTCGATGACCGCTCCCGGCGGCCACGGCCCGATCGCGGGCAGCTCGATCTGTTTTGAACGGGTAGAATCTCAACATACGTGCGAACCCTCGCAGCCCTCATACTTCTGTCCCTGGCCCTTGTGTCCCTCGCCGCCGTTGGTGCGGCCGGTGTGCAGCCGCCGCCCCAGGCCGCCCCGGAGCAGTTGAAGGTAACCCCCCTGCTCGATCAGCCCACCCCATCGACCCCATCCACCCAATCAACCCCATCCACCCTATCAACCCCATCCACCCCATCGACCCCTTCACCTCGCAACGCGAACTACGAGATCGACGTCCGTCTCGATCCCGATGCGAAGACGCTTCGCGCACGGGAGACGATTCGCTGGCGCAATATCAGCGGCGCGCCGACCTCCGAGCTTCAGTTCCATCTGTACTGGAACGCGTGGCGCAATGCGGAATCGACGTGGCTCCGCGAGCGTCGTCTCGCCGGCACGTATACCAAGCCGCAGGACGATGCGTGGAGCGCGATCGACGTGAGCTCACTTCGGGTGCGCGACGCGTCCGGCGCGTGGGCCGACCTGACCGGCCAGTCACGGTTCATCGCGCCTGACGACGGCAACGCACGCGATCGGACGGTCATGATGGTGCCGCTTGGTCG
Organism: Vicinamibacterales bacterium; assembly: GCA_035263125.1. Classification (GTDB taxonomy): domain Bacteria; phylum Acidobacteriota; class Vicinamibacteria; order Vicinamibacterales; family UBA2999; genus Gp6-AA40. The sequence continues at coordinate 4,448 of DATFRP010000153.1, read as the reverse complement.
AACCATCGGCCCCGACGCCACGCTCGAGGCAGAGGTCGTGTGGACGTCGAAGATCCCGCGTCCATTTGCACGCACGGGTTACGTCGGCGACTACTTCTTCATCGCGCAGTGGTTCCCGAAGCTGGGCGTCCTCGAAGATCGCGGGTGGAACACGCACCAGTTCCACGCGGCGACAGAGTTCTTCTCCGACTTCGGGGTCTACGACGTCTCCATTACGCTGCCGCGGCGTTTCATCGTCGGCGCCTCAGGTCGGGAAATGCAGCGCGGCGACAATGCCGATGGCACGACGACGCATCGCTTTCACGGTGAAGACATCCACGATTTCGCGTGGACGGCGAGTCCCGACTTCATCGAGCTGTCACGGCGCTTCCAGCATCCGACGCTCCCGCCCGTCGAGATGCGCCTGCTCCTGCAGCCCGAGCACCAGTGGCAGGCCGACCGGTATTTCGCGGCGGCCGCGTGGACGCTGAAATACTACGGTGAATGGTTCGGCGCCTATCCATACGGGCACGTGACGATCGTCGACCCGGCGTTCCAGAGCGAAAGCGACGGGATGGAATACCCGACACTCTTCGTCGGTGGCACCCGCCTGCTGGCGCCAGCGCATGTGCAGACGCCGGAGAACGTCACGACGCACGAGTTCGGGCACCAATGGTGGTACGGCCTGGTGGCGACCAATGAGTTCGAGCATGCCTGGATGGACGAGGGCTTCAACACGTATTCGACCGCGCGCGTGATGGACGCACGGTTCAACCCGAATCGCGTCGCCCTCCGCTACTTCGGCGGGTTCGTGCCGTGGACATTCGAGGACATCCCGTTCTCGCGGCTCGAAAACGATCGTCTCGATGGCTATCGACTGAACGCAGAAGCCGACGCACCGTGGTTTCTCACGTTCAACTACTGGCCGGGCACGGCTCGATTCGTCAGCTACAACAAAACGGCCGTGTGGTTGCACTCGCTCGAGCAGCAAGTCGGGTGGCCGACGATGCAACGGATCATGTCGACCTATTTCGAGCGCTGGAAGTTCAGACACCCGAAGCCAACCGACTTCTTCGATGTCGTGCGCGAAGTCACCGGCCGCGGCAACGTCGCGTTCTTCGACGAGGTCTATCGCAACTCGAACACCTTCGACTACGGCGTACAGGAGTTCACGAGCGCACAGATCGATGACGGGAGGATGAGCCCGACCAGCCCCAGCGGATATCGCACGATCGTCGTCGTACGGCGCTATGGTGAGGCCACATTCCCGATCGACATCGTGACGACGTTCGCCAACGGTGAACGGGTGAAAGAATCGTGGGACGGCCAGGACCGGCGTGTGATCTACACCTACGAGCGGCCGGTCAAGGCGGCCACCGTCCAGGTCGATCCCGATCGCATGCTGCTCCTCGACGTCAACTACACCAACAACAGCCGGACGCTCGCGCCTCGCACCCGCACGGCCAGCCTCAAGTGGTCGCTGCGGTGGATGACGTGGCTGGAAGATCTGATGCTGACCTACGCGTTCTTCTCCTGATGATCCTGGGCGCCTGGCGAAGCGGGTGGAGGCGAGTCGCTCGGTCGCCGGCGATCGCAGGGGGCGTATTGGTGATGACGATCCTCCTCACGCTGCCGCTCGCACTCGTCCTGCGAGGCGCGATCGACGCGCATCTGGGCGCAAGCCTGATGGCGGATCGAGCGGCCGACGGCGTCAACTGGGACTGGTGGCAGGAGTTCTCCGCGCAGGCGAGCGGCCTGGGAACGACGTTCACGCCGTCGGTGCTGGGATTTGCGACGACGCTCGACAGCATCAGCAGCGTGCTCGATGGGAAGGCGCCGACCGCGGCGATCGCGTCGGCGCTCGCCTTCTATCTCGCTGGATGGGCGTTCCTCAGCGGCGGCATCATCGACCGATACGCGCGGCAGCGATCGACCCGCGCGTACGGATTCTTCGCGGCATCGGGCGTCTACTTTTTCCGCTTCCTCAGACTCGGCATCGTCGTCGGGATCATCTACTGGTGGCTGTTCGCCTACGTCCACCCGTGGCTCTTCAACGACGTGTTCGTCCGGCTCACACGCAACCTGAGTATCGAGCGGACGGTGTTCCTCTGGCGCGTCGCGTTCTACACAATCTTCGGCGCCGTGTTGATGCTGGTGAATCTCCTGACGGACTACTCGAAGATCCGCATCGTGGTCGAGGATCGCCGCAGTGCGCTGGGGGCGTTCGCCGCCGCGGGCCGTTTCGTACGGCGTCGGCTCGGACACGTGCTCGCACTGTACTGGCTCAACACCATCGTGTTCATGGTTGTGCTTGCGGTGTGGGCACTCGTTGCGCCCGGCGCCGGCGGCGCGGGCCCGTCGATGTGGTCCGCATTCGCGCTCTCACAGCTCTACGTCATCGTCCGGCTTCTGATGAAACTGCAGTTCATCGCGTCGCAGACCGCGCTCTTTCAATCGCATCTCGCACACGCCCGCTACGCCGCGTCGCCGACACCAGTGTGGCCCGACTCAGCTGCTGCCGAAGCGGTCGCGCGTCACTCGTAGTGTCCGGCTTCAGCCGGACCAGATTATTGTGTCCGGCCTCAGTCGAATCACGTCGTAGTGTCGGGCTTTAGCCGGACCATCCTCGTGGTACCGTTAGGGAACGGGGAGGGACGACATGGCGATTCGCTTCACGAACTGGTTGACTCGTCCGAAGACCATACGCTCGCTGTTTCAGCAGATCAAACTCGGGACTCGCCTCCTACGCGAACCGCGCGTTCCCACTGTGCTGAAGGTGATCCCTGGTCTGGCGGCGGTGTACCTCGTGTCGCCGGTCGACTTCATTCCCGATATCTTCCCCGGCCTCGGACAGCTCGACGATCTTGCGGTGCTCGTGTTCGCGCTCGAGCTGTTCATCCGGCTGTGCCCCGAGGACGCGCAGACGTATCATCGCGAGGCGATCGCGCATGGCCGCGATTTCACGCCGATGCCCCTGCACGACAACGTCATCGAGGCGCACTGGACGCGGCATTAGTCGCAATCGTTCGCAGTCCCTGCCTTCGGCGGACCGGACAGAAGTCGTGTCCGGCTTCCGCAGTACGCTACTCTTCTACCTCAGCAGGACTGACCCAGGCTCCCCAACTCCCAAACCGATCCCAGGACTCTGGAGCCTTGGAGTCGGGAATGGGGAATCGCATGACGAAACGCTCGGCGCTTTTCTGTCTTTCGCTGTCAGCGCTGGTCGTCATCGTGGCGGCCGGCCCGGCAGCGGCTCAGAACGAAACGCTTCCAATCTCGCGATGCGCGCCCGGCATCCACGAATCCGAGTCTCACGGTACCGTGGGATTTCCACAGGACTCCATCCACTGTCCGCTGCTCGCCGACCCGAAGGAGCCGCGCTCGTTCGTCAGCCTGCTTCGCGGGACGTTGGGCACGTTGGACAACCCGTCGGGTTCGCGCACGACGATCGTCTCGGTCGGCATCGGAGACAGCTTCGGACTCGTGCGATGGAACGGGACGCAGCCGGGCGACGGTGTTCAGCTCGATGCCGTCGGCGCCGTGTTCGCACAGTTCGATTTCAACGCGCCATCGAAGGACCTGATCAACGCGGACTACACGATCGGGTTTCCGCTCACGTTCCGTAAGCGTGGCTTCAGCACGCGCGCGCGCCTGTATCACCAGAGCTCACATCTGGGTGACGAGTTTCTTCTCCGGGACGCAGCGATTCAACGCGAGAACCTTTCTTTCGAGTCGATCGAGTTGCTCCTGTCACAGGAGTTCCACGCGTTCCGCCTGTATGGTGGAGCGGAGCGGCTGTTCCGCCGCGAACCCGATACGCTCGGAGGGACTGTCGTTCACGGGGGCGCCGAGTTCCGAAGCGGACACTCGGGACCCGCGCAGATGGTGGCGGCAGTGGACATGAAAACCACGGAACTGCACGACTGGTCACCCGCGATCAGCGGACGTGTCGGGGTTGAATTCATACGGTCCGGCAGCTCCGGCCATCCGGCGCGACTGGTCACGTTGCTGCTCGAGCTGTACGACGGTCCGTCACCGTACGGGCAGTTCTTCCAGGACGACATCTCGTACGTTGGCGTCGGCATCCATTTCAGCCTCTGACAACGCGCGCGCGTTACAATCCGGCAATCATTCGAGGAGGTCGCGATCATGAGATATCGCACTGCTGCAGGGCATTACCGAATCGCGGGCATCCTGTGTCTCCTGGCCACTGGTCTCGCCAGTCCTGGAGCCGCCCAATCGAACGCGCCGGCGAAGAAGGGCACCGTCGAGAAGGTATCGGTGCATGGCGCCGCACTGCAGGGGAACCTCGAAGGCGACTCCCCCGATCGCGATGTCTTCATCTATCTGCCGCCAGGCTACGCCTCGAATCGGAATCAGCGCTACCCGGTCGTCTATCTGCTCCACGGATATGGCCTCACCGCCGAGCGCTGGATGACGTTCACGAACATGGCGGCCGCTGCCGACAA
>DATFRP010000152.1:0-18545 GCA_035263125.1 Vicinamibacterales bacterium | reverse complement strand
CTTGCGCGTGATGCCGGCCGACGCATCCATGCGCCGAGGCTGACGCTTCCGCCCTGGCTGCGGACGAAGTGGACCGGGATCGCGTTGTTCGTGGCAGTCCTGTTCTGCTACGAGCTGTTCGACCTGTGGTCGCTTCCCCGCGCGACGGCCTATCTCGTCCTCGCGTACTTCGCCTCGGCGCTCGTTGTCGATCTGACGTTCAAGGGCGCGAGCTTCTGCAAGTACTTCTGTCCGATCGGCCAGTTCAACTTCGTCGCGTCGACCATGTCGCCGTTCGAGATGCGGATCCGCGACACGGAGACGTGCCGTGCCTGCACGACAGTCGACTGCATCAAAGGTCACGGGGGGCACGGGGGGATCGCGCCGCAGCGCGGCTGCGAGCTGCGGCTCTTTCTGCCGGCGAAGGTCGGCAACATGGACTGCACGATGTGCCTCGACTGCGTGCACGCGTGCCCGCACGACAACATCGCGCTCGCGACGCGCGTCCCCGGGGCCGAGTTGCTCGAGACCCGGCGCCGATCCGGCATCGGCCGCCTGGCACACCGTACTGACCTCGCCGCGCTCGCGCTGGTGTTCACGTTCGCGTCGCTCGTCAGCGCATTCACCATGACCTCGCTCGGATACGCCGTGGAGCAGCATCTGGCAACGATGATCGGCGTGCATTCCGAGGCCCCGGTCCTGCTGGTGTTGTTCGTGTTCGGACTCGTCGTCGCACCAATCCTGTTGCTCGGCGCAGCCGCGCTGATGACGCGCGGGCTGACCAGCAACGTGCCGTTCCCGGCTCGTGAACTGGTCGTGCGGTATGCGTTTGCGATGATCCCGTTCGGGTTTGGTGTCTGGGTGGCCCACTACGGGTTTCACCTTCTCACGGGCATCCTGACAGTGGTGCCCGTACTTCAGAGCGCCGTCATCGACGCATTCGGCCACGCGATGCTTGGGGAGCCGGCGTGGCGATGGGTCGGCATGCAGCCGGGCTCCGTGTTTCCGATTCAACTCGGGCTGGTGGTGCTCGGCGCCGCAGGGTCGTTCGGCCTCGTCCACGCGACGTCGTTGCGCGATCACCCGACATCGCCGACACGTGCATCCATGCCCTGGCTTGCCATCGTGGCGATCCTCACGACGACGGCGCTCTGGATTCTCGCTCAGCCGATGGAGATGAGAGCCGTGAGCTTTTTCGCATGATGCGTTCGTGTCTGCTGGCTCTCGTGATGACAACTGTCGTCAGCACAACGACGATGGCCCATTCAGGCCCTCCCTTTCCGATCGTCACGAGCGAGGCACGCGGTCCGTACGCGATCTCGATCTGGACCGACCCGGACGCCACGAACGACGGCGTCGCAGCCGGCCAGTTCTGGGTCACGATCGAGCCATCGGACAAGAGCCGAACGACGCCTCCAGGGACTCACGCCACGGTCACGGTTCGACCGTTGGACGATACGCCCCCGGCAGGACCGCCCGCCCCCGAGTCCTCCCTCACCGCGATGGGCACGCCTGTTCGGGAAGACGTCACGAATCAGTTCGCCACTGTAGTGCTCGATCACGAGGGACCGTTTGCCGTGCATATCGCCGTCGATGGTCCGCTCGGGCAGGCGAGCATCGAGTCTCGCGTCGATGCCACTTACGATCTTCGCCCTGCGCCTTACATGTTGGTCTTGTACCTCGTGCCGTTCGTGGTAGCGGGGTCGTTGTGGACGCGGCTTCTGACCCGCCGCCGCGCGGCGGCTCGTGCACCCTCTGGTAGAGTCCAGCCGTGACGCCAGCAGCAGGCCGTTCGCCGACCACTGCGCTCCTCCTCGGGCTGATCATCACGCTCGTCACAGTGGTCGCCTATTCCTACTACATCTCACAACAGATCTCGGGCCTGCGCCGACTCCAGACCGACCTGACCGATCGCAACCGGCGCGATTCGCTGCAGCTGCTGCGCATCCAGAACGATCTGAACCAGCTCGGACTCGCCATGCGCGACATGCTCGATAGCGGCGAGCCCTATCCGCTGACCGCCTGGTCCGATCAGTTCGCGCGCATCAGGACCGATCTGGACGATGCCTTGAAGCGACAGGGCGAGGTGGCACTGACACGACAGACCCCTGAGCAGCGTCGATACCTGGCCAATTCGGTCGCACAGTTCTGGGATGCGTCCGATCGGATTTTCGCGCTTGCGCGCAGCGGGCGGGCGGACGAGGCACGCGACCAGATCCGACTGTCGTTGCAGGCCAGGCAGGCAGCGCTGGGCACGGCTGTGGCCAGGCTGCTCGTTCAGAACAACGAGAGCGAGGAACAGACGGCGCAGCAGGTCCAGGAGATTTACAGCCAGGTACAGGGGCGTGTGTATTGGTTTCTCGCGGCCGCGCTCGCCGCGATCGTCGCGACCAGCTCGTACCTGATTCAGTCGAATCGACGACTTTTTGCACAGCTCGCGACGCTTTCCAACGAACAGCGCGAGCTGGCGCAGCGCCTTATTTCCACTCGCGAGTCGACTTTCCGTGAGCTCTCCCGCGAGCTGCACGACGAGTTCGGGCAGATTCTCACGGCGATTGGATCGATGCTCGGACGCGCCGGCAAGCATGCGCCCGAGGGCTCGTCACTGCGCACAGATCTGCGCGAAATTCGCGAGGTTGCACAGGCCGCACTCGACAATGTGCGCGGCTTGTCACAAATGCTCCATCCATCGATCCTGGAAGAACTCGGTCTCGAGAGCACGCTGGACTGGTACTTGTCCACAGTAGAAAGACAGCTCGGGATTTCGGTGTCCTACGAGCACTCCGGTCCTTCGTCTTCTGTGGACGCCACAGTGGGCATTCATGTGTATCGCGTACTGCAGGAGGCCCTCAGTAATGTCGCGCGGCACTCTGGCAGCGATCGTGCCTACGTACGTATGCGGTTCAGTACCACGGGCCTTGAGCTTGAGGTGGAGGACCACGGCAAAGGACTCACTCCCGTCGCCGGGCGACATGGCCTTGGACTGGTTGCGATGCGCGAACGCGCCGCGATCGTCGGGGGCACGCTGGAACTACTTCGTCCAGCGTCTGGCGGAACGCTGGTGCGGTTGAACGTGCCGTTGAAGGCCGCAGGAGCGGACGCCTCCGTTCTGCGTTCTGCGGCTTTATAGAGCGTGGCGATGTCTCGTAAAGCGCGGGTGACAGGCCCCGTGGACCCTATGGCCGAGCGAATCACAGTCCTCCTCGTCGACGATCATGCACTGGTGCGCCGCGGCTTCCGTCGGCTGCTCGAAGACGATCCCTCGATCCAGGTTGTCGGCGAAGGCAGCAACGGCGACGACGCGATCCGGATGATGGAAGAGTTGAAGCCCAGAGTGATCGTCATGGATGCGGCGATGCCCGGCACTGGCGGTCTGGCCGCGACGCGGGCGATCATGTCGACCACGCCGAGCGCCGCGATCCTCATGCTCAGCATGCACGCCGAGGAAACGCTGGTGCGGCAGGCCATGGCCGCCGGCGCACGCGGCTACATCCTGAAGAACGCGCTCGATCTCGATCTCGCCGCAGCCGTCAAACGGGTCGCTGCCGGAGAGACCGTGCTCGATCCCGCGCTCACACCGACGACGACGCTCGCCGGAGATCGCAACAAGCGTCTGACGCCGCGCGAGCTCGAAGTCCTGCAACTGATCTGCGACGGCCTGTCCAACAAGGAAATCGCGGAGAAGCTCGAGCTGAGCGCCAACACCGTGGCTGTCCACCGGGCGAACATCATGACCACGCTCGGTGTGCACAAGACCGCGGAGCTCGTCGTCTACGCACTCCAGAACGGGTTGGTCAATCCACTCTCTGATCGGACGGGTTGATCAGACGGGCCATCTACAGGTGGCCCCTAGGTGGTGCATCCGTCGCGGGGGCCGCCTTCAGGCGGCCCAATCATCCATCGCATATATTCGAGGGCGTGAATCGACGTGAGTTCTTGAGGTGTTGCGGCACTGGAGCCACGCTGTCGGCACTTCCGTTCCCGATCGCCGGTCAGCAGAACCCGCCCATCGGTTTTCGATTCGTCGACATCACGGCTCCGGCCGGCTTGCAGTTCCGCCACACCAACGGCGCGTACGGCGGCAAGCTGCTGCCGGAAACGCTCGGGTCCGGCTGCGCGTTCATCGACTACGACGCCGACGGCTGGCCCGACATCCTCCTCGTGAACGGCATGGAGTGGCCCGGTCACAAGAGCGGGCGGTCAACGCTGCGTCTCTATCACAACAACCGGAACGGCACGTTCACCGACGTGACTCGCGCCGCCGGCCTCGATGTCGAGCTCTATGGAATGGGTGTGGCTGTCGGTGATTTCAACAACGACGGCTTCCCCGATGTCCTCATCACCTGTGTCGGTCAGAACCGGCTGTTTCGCAATACCGGCAAGGGGACGTTCGTCGACATCACGAAGGCGAGCGGCCTTGACGGCCGGCAGGCATTCAGCACGTCGGCGATGTGGTTCGACTTCGATCGAGACGGACTGCTCGATCTCTTCGTCTGCAACTACGTCAAATGGACAGCCGAACACGATGTCTTCTGCAGTCTCGACGGCAAGCAGAAGTCGTACTGCACGCCGGAGGCGTATCGCGGCGAGACCTGCTGGCTGTTCCGCAATCGGGGCAACGGCACATTCGAAGACGTCACCGCGACGTGCGGCATCTTCGACTCGAGCTCCAAGTCGCTCGGCGTCACGCTCGTCGACTACGACCAGGACGGGTGGCCTGACGTCTTCGTGGCCAACGACACGCAGCCGAACAAGCTCTATCGCAATCTGCGGAACGGCCGCTTCAAGGATGTCGCGCTCGAAGCCGGCGTCGCCCTGAGCGACGATGGCAAGGCACGCGCTGGCATGGGCGTCGATGCTGGCGACTTCGACAACTCGGGCCGAGCCGGCCTTGCGGTGACCAACTTCGACAACGAGATGATCGGGCTGTACCGACCTCAGGCAGCAGGCGTGTTCCAGGACGTCGCTCGCCGCGCCGGCGTCGGCGTGCCTTCGCTCAATCGACTCGGGTTCGGCTGTGTCTTTGCAGACTTCGACCTCGATGGGATGCTCGACCTGGTCGTCGCCAACGGCCACATCGATGAGACCGTACGAAACATCCGCGGGAACGTGGGTTATGCGCAGGCACCGCTGCTGTTTCTCAATCAGGGGAACAGCACGTTTCGGGAAGCGGCGACCCTGGCGGGTAGCAGCTTCTCACAGGCGCGGGTCGGGCGCGGTCTCGCGGTCGGCGATATCGACGGCGATGGAGACATCGATCTACTGATGACCACGAACAACGGTCCCGCCGTGCTGTTTCGCAACGATCAGACGGGCGGGAACCGCTCGATTCGATTCCGCCTCGTCGGCACGATGTCGAATCGCGATGCCATTGGCGCAACCGTTCGCGTGTTCCATGGCGGCACGGCTCAATCGCGGACCGTCAAGGGCGGCTCGAGCTACCTGTCGCAGTCCGAGCTTCCCGTGACGTTCGGCGTGGGGAAGCGTGACGTCATCGACCGAGTCACGCTCGTCTGGCCGAACGGGAGAACCGAGGAATTCGCCAGACTCCAGACCGGGCGACAGTACCTGTGCACGGAAGGAAAAGGGATCGCGCCGCTATGAGACGACTGCTGCTGATTGCTGCCCTCGCCCTGACCGTGGCCGCGCTGTCGGGGCATGTCTTCGCGCGTCAAGCGCAGCCACCCGCGTCGGCTGCTCCGACACCGAACGTCAAATTCGAGGTCGCGTCGATCAAATTGAGCGACCCCAACGCCAGCGGCCCGCTCTCGATGATCCCGATGGTCATGCCGCAAGGCCCGGGGCGCCTGTCGGCCACCAATATGACGCTGCGGTTCTTGATTCGCGTGTCTTACAGCGTCCAGGACTTTCAAATCGTGGGCGGTCCCGCCTGGCAGACGCAGCAGAAGTTCGACATCGTCGCGAAAGCGGAAGACAGCGCGGCGACCGACACGTCGCAGCTCATGCCTATGCTCAAGGCACTGCTCATCGATCGCTTCAAGCTGAAGGCTCATATGGAGACCCGCGAGATGCCGATCGAGACGCTCGTAGTGTCCCGCAGCGACGGCAAGCTCGGTCCGAACTTGAAGCCATCGACATCGGACTGCAAAGACGCACAGGAGGAACAGCGGAAGCGAGCGGAGGCCCTTTTGAAGGGCGGTCCTGGCGCCTTGGCCGGTTTGCTGCCCAAACCGGGTGAAGTGGTTCCATGCTCCATGACCCCGATGATTGGTGGTGCCGGCACGGGCACGGGGTTCGGACTCCGGGGGAACGGTCAGCCGCTGACGATACTCACGCAGCTGCTCCAACAGGTCACGGGGAAGACCGTTCAGGACAAGACGGGGCTCACAGGTCTCTACGACTTCGAGCTGACGTTCGACCCCGAGGTGCTCCTGCGTGCAGTCTCGCAGCTGGGTATCAACCTGCCGGCGAATGCGAACCTCCCCCCGTCGGACGCGCCCTCGCTCTTGACTGCGATACGCGAGCAGCTCGGACTCAAGCTGGACTCGACGCGCGGGCCGGTCGAAGTGCTCGTCATCGACAGCGCGGAGATGCCCACGCCCGACTAGTCAAGGGCGCTGATATCCCGCGCTCGCAGCCCAGCCGCTAGTTCCACCGCACTATTGCCTGCAGGCGAAGCGGCCGGTAGATTCAATGGGATGCCGTATATTGCCATCCCCTCGTCGCTGCCCGGGATCCGCTCGCTCCTTGCCTTCCGGCCGGAAGTGGCTCAGCCCATCAGCCAGCTTGCCGAGACGCTGCTGCACGCTCCGAATTCATTGAGCCCTGGCGAGCGCGAACTCATCGGAGCGTATATCTCCGCGCTGAACGACTGCACGTTCTGCCACATGAGTCACGCCGCGGTCGCGTCGCAGCATCTTGGCGACGACGGCACGATCGTGAAGGCGGTCGTTCGCGACGTGGACACTGCACCCGTGTCGGCCAAGCTCAAGGCGCTGCTCGCAATCGCCGCGCTCGTCCAGAAAGGCGGACGGTTCGTAGAGGAGCGCGATATCGCGCGGGCTCGTCGTGAAGGTGCGACCGATACCGAGATCCACGACACGGTGCTGATCGCTGCGGCCTTCTGCATGTTCAACCGCTATGTCGATGGTCTGGGCGCATGGACGCCGACCGATCCCGCCGCGTACAAGGATCGCGCGCGTTCAGTCGCGGAGATCGGGTACGTCGCGTCGATGCCGCAGCCGTCGCCGACCAAAGGATAGGACGACGTGTCTTCGCCGCCCGCGTTCGCGTGGGACGAGTGGTACGAGATGGTCGGTGGCCGTTCGATCTGCATTCCCGAGGTCGATGACGTCCTCCGGCAGATCTACGACGGCCAGTACGCGCGCTTCCACGGACCGGTCGCAGAAACCCAGCATCCGTTCGCGTCGCCGGCGGAAGCGTCACGGCACATCAAGGACAAGGCACTCGAGTTCGGCGCCGACATCGTCGGCATCTGCGAGATCGAGCCGAGCGACGTCTACCGGGGGCGTGTGGTCACCGAGAAGTACGCCGTCGCCGTCGGTCAGCGCATGCGGTGGCGAGAGTTCCAGGTCGTCCCGTCGCGCGAGTCGGCGATCGAATGCCTGCGCGTGTACTACACGCTGGGAGAGACCGTCATACAGCTTGCGTCGTATCTGCGCTCGCTCGGGTACGAGTGCAAGATCGAACACCCCATCGGCGACAGCGATCTGCTCCATATTCCGATCGGGTTGAAGGCCGGCTTTGGCGAGCTCGGACGCCATGGCTCGATCATTCATCCGACACTCGGTCCCTTGTTCCGCATGGGAAGCGTAGCGACATCGCTCGCGCTCCAGATCGATCATCCCATCGACGCGGGTATCGCGAAGTTCTGCGACACCTGCCGCGCCTGTCGCAAGTACTGTCCACCCCACGCCATTCCCGATGAGCGCAGCCCAGAGGCCGGCAAGGATCATCTCGGCTACGATCGCTACGTCGTCGATACCGGTCGCTGCTTTCCGTACTTCGCGAAGCACTCCTACTGCTCGATCTGTCTGCCGGTCTGCGTCTACAACCACAAAGAGTGGGCGCGCGACTTCGAACACGGGGCCCCGACGAAACTGTTTCCGAGAGTGCTGATGCTGGAATCGCCGCCGCCGACCGACCTCGCCGCTCCGCAGGCCTGTCACACCTACCCTCGGATCGGCCGTTCGTGAGCTCGCCTCGGCGATTCGGCACCTGGGCCGCCACAGCCATGGTGGTGACCCAGGTCGTTGGCGTCGGGATCTTTCTCACGCCAGCGACGATGATGCGCACGGTTGGCAGCCTCGAGGCAGCGCTCGCGGTGTGGTTCGTGATGGGCCTGCTCAGTGCGGCCGGAGCGCTGACCTACGCCGAGCTCAGTACGAGGTTCCCGAAGGCCGGAGGCGCGTATGTCTTCCTGCGCGAGGCGTTCGGCTCTCGCACCGCGTTCATCCACGGGTGGATGACGATGCTCGTCGTGGACCCAGGCGTTACCGCAGCTCTCGGGATCGGGCTGGCTCAATACGCGATCGTCGCGTTCGGCGGCTCGAGCGATCTCGTTGCGCCGACTGCGCTCGCGGCGATCGTCTTCTTCGGCGTCCTGGCGGTCATGGGCGTCAACGTCAACGCACACGTGATGAGGTGGACGGCCGCCGCGAAGTTGACGATCGTCGCCGTCCTCGTGGTGACGGCTATCGCGCGAGCGGGATCGAGCGATCTCCGAGTCGAGGCGATCGGGGTGCCACCAGCGCAAGCGGTTGCGATTTCGCTGATCGCAGCGTTCTTTGCGTTTGGCGGCTGGTGGGAATTCGGACGAATGGCGGAAGACGTCGCCGCGCCGCGCCAGACAATGCCGCGGGCGCTCGTCGGCGGCATCGTGCTCGTGACGGCGATCTACGCGTTCGCCAGCATTGCCTACATGCTGGGTTCAACCGGACCCATGCCTGCCACCGACGAGGCGTTCGTCTCGCAGGTCGGTGCCAACCTGTTCGGTGCGGCCGGCGGCCGTCTCCTCGCCGCGATGGTCGTCGTCGCGGTGTCGGGCAGTCTCGCCGCCACGCTGCTTGGCGCCCCGCGCCTCTACGTCGCCATGGCGCGCGACGGCTTGTTCCCCGAACGTCTCGCGCGTGTGAACGAAAAGCGAGGTTCCGTGCCCGCATCCACGCTGGTGCAGGTAACTCTCGCCTCGATGCTCGTCGTGCTCGGCACGTTCAACGAGATCCTCGGGTACTTCGTGCCGTGCGCGGTCTTCTTCCTCGGATTGTCAGCGTCGGCGATTCTGTTCCTGCCGCGGCCACATGGGGATCGCGACATCTTCCAGACGCCGCTCTACCCGCTGCCGATTGTCTTCTTCCTCGGATTGATCGTCGTGTTGCTCGCACTCTTCGCGATCGGTCAACCAAAGCAGACCGCACTCGGCGCGATCGTCGTCGCGCTCGGCATCCCGGTCGCGTGGTTCGTGACTGCGAGGGAGAAGCGAAGATGACGGAGACTCCGCAGTCGCCTTGATCATGGAGGACCCGTTTCAAAGGGCCTTAGTGAATATGAAGAGATGCTGCCACGGCAGGTCATCGAATACACGCGACTGCTTGAAGCCCTCGTGCTCGATCTCCTGCTTCACCTGCGCCTTCGACATCTTGTGCTCGGGCCGGATCGGAATGTCGGGGTCTTCGGCGCGGTATTCGAGCAGGACGAGGCGCCCGTTCGATTTCAGCGCCTCGCGCAGACCTTGCAGCATCTTCTGCGGCTGCGAAAACTCGTGATAGACGTCGACCATGATCGCGAGGTCGATCGAATCGGCAGGCAGCTTGGGATTGTCGATTGCGCCGAGCACCGGGATGACGTTGGTCGCCTTGGCTTTCGCAACGTTCCTCTGCAGGAGATCGAGCATCCCCTGTTGAATATCGTTGGCGTAGACCTTCCCCATCGGACCGACCGCTCGCACCAGTTTCAGCGTGATGTACCCGGAACCGGCACCCACATCAGCGACCGTCGATCCTTTCTGGATTTTCAGCAGCCGAATCGCCAGGTCCGGATCCTCTTCTCGTTCCCGCTCGCTCCGCTCGAGCCACGAGGCGCCCTGCACGCCCATCGTCTGCGCGTACACGCGCCCGCTGACCGGATGGACTCCCGGTTGCTGCGCAGCGACTCTCGCGGCGATGAAGGCAGCGACGACGATCGTGATGGCGCGTCCGTACGAACGCGCCGTGCGGCTGGGGTTCACGCTTTCTTCACTGTGAACTCGAACGGCATGCCGGCAAATTCACCGGTGATCTTGATCTCGCTTCCCGAGACCACACCCTTGTACGAGAGTTCCAGCGGCATTCCGCCGAAGTCCAGGGTGACGCCGAAGGAGATGTTGTTGCCATCCACCTTGCCGTCCTTGATCGGGATCTGTCCGCCATCGGGTCCGGTGGTCGAGCCGGTCAGCTTCGTCCCATCGGCCTTGAACTCATACGCGACCGGGAAATCGCCCATCGGCGTGTTGACGGTTCCGGCCCATTTTCCATCGACGTCATGCGCCAACGCCGGAGCAGCGGCGAACAGAACGAGTCCCAGTGCGAGCGCGGCAATCACTTTCATGGTCATCTCCTCACGAACAATCGGGCCACAGGGGATACGACAAGGCTTAGACGAGGAACACTCCAGCAAAGGTTCAGAGCGCCGACCACCGTCCTGTAATCGCGGCGACTGATTGACGTCCAATACGGGGCTGAATTGATACAGGCTACGTCCACGTATTGAATCGCCAGCGAGGCCTGGACGCAACAGCGAATTGATGATCGACGCGGGGCGCGAGACGAGAATCAATGGACACTGAACCGTTTACGGGCACAGCAGTCTCGTGTGGATGGAAGCGGACGAGGGGCGATCATTTCGATCCGCGTCACGGCATGCTGTTTGCTAAATGACAATACGGTGGCTGGCTCCTCATCGAGCGGCCGCCACTCCACTGACCGCCTACACCGGCCGTATGTGCCAGGTGCGGCGGTCAGCGTGAGGCAACAACCGCCAGGCGTCTCCCGAGAGTTCTCTCATACCGCGACTTTGGTCACCGCCGCCCGCCCATTCGGGCGACCACAGGAACCAGCTTCTCGCCGACCTCGACCGGAAGGATCCCACGCAGATACTCGATCGCAAACCCTCGCGCATGCAGGTTGGATCCGCGAAGACTGCGATACGCCACGCGAATGGGCGTGGCCGGATAGACGAGGGCGAGCAGCGCGAACACGAACCCGACATCCTCGGCAGCTGCATCCAGCTCGTTCTGGATGAGCGTCATGACGCGCTCGCGATCCACAACGAGATCGGGATGACGGCGTCGAATGAGAAAGAGGCTCCGGGCACACTGCACCCGCACGCCCCTGTGCTCGTCGTCGATCCCCTGCAACAAGGCATTGACCACGTCAGGTGTCTGGCACACCGACATCACCCGGGCCAGACGTCGTCGCAGGACCGCCGGGAGGCGCACATCGATCAACGCGTCGATGAGCGCACCCGGCCGACTGACGGCCACGTCGCGCAGCGCGCGCATCGCGTCGTTAGCCAGGCCGTCGACACCGAGCAGCTGAATCACGTGTGGAATCAATGAAGGCGGCGGCGCCTGACCCGTGCTCAGCGCCCCTCGAATCCGTCGAGGGTCACCGGATTGCAGCGCGAGAATCTTCAGCAGGTCGGCGTCGGCACCCCGCAGGTCGTTCTTCTCTGAACCGGGACGGCTCACCGCCGCGCCCCTTCGAGCTGTCGACGCGTGGTGTCGAGCGTGAACGTCAGCGACTCGCGTGGAATGCTCGTGACGAACGGACCAACCACCCATCCCAGTCCGATCGGGATTCCCCTGGTCAGTGAGACCGACTCGCACTGGATGTACAGCCCGCCATCGCGAGCCAGCAGGCGCCAATAGGTATTGAGGCGCCAGAGGTATCCGCCGTCGTGTCCGACCGGCTTCTCACGTTCGTCCGGCGTGCCCGGGTTCTCCACTTCGGCGATGCGCGTGCTCGCAATCCACCCTTCCGCGCGATCGGCCGCGGGGCGCCGGAATCGGGCCTCGTGCTCGCTGTTGACGACGACGGTGATCACCTTCTTCATCATGAAGCGGAGGAAGAAGCGGAAGCGATCGCCGTCGTGCGCCAGCATCTTGGAGGCGGCAACGGTGGGCGCGTAGATCTGCTGGTGCTTGTCGTAACTCTGAAGGATGGTCAACGCCTGATCGATCGTCGCCCCGCTGACGAAGGCGGTTCCAATCCAGTGATGAATCATCCCGTCGGGCACGTCGATGTCGCGTGAGCCGTCCCTGGTCGTGAGACGCTCGATCGCGAGCTCGTTCCGGCGTATCTGATCGCGCACCTGCTGACGTCGTGACGCGGGCAAGCTCTCGATCCAGAGGAAGGCAGGATCTTTCTGCAGCCGGGCTTCCGTCAGCGCGACATAGCGCTCGAAGGCGGCAATGGTCTTCGGATGCAGGTCGGCCGCAACGACGCCGGTGCCAAGCGGCACGTTGAGCACGGCTACCACTGCTGCGGCATACGCCGCGGCCGTTCGAGGGTTCATGTCGTCGATGCCTCTGAGTGCAAGGTGCGAATCAGGGCATTATCGGCTCAGGCGCCGGCGCGTTCCATGAAATCCGTGACCTCGTCCCAGGTATCCAGGTCGGTTTCGTAGAGCGAGGCGAAGTAGCGTTTCATGCCGATTGGCCAGGCCTGACGGCTGCGGAAGGCCCGTCGAATGTCGGCTTTCATCTCCTCATCGCCCCCCGTTTCGTACTCGAGAAGGTCGCGCCAGCGAACGGCCAGCGATTGCGCCGCTGGCCCTGAGGGGTCGGTCCCGACCAGACCCCTCCAGTCCTGAAAAAGGGCCCTGCGCGACGGACTGGCACGCGGTGCGACCTCACCGCCCTCGGCGCGCGCCACGCGTTCCCGATCCCACCTGATCCACAGCGCGTTGTTGACGAACTCGGTCGCGCGTTCGACATCGAACTCCGTCAGACGGCGTTTGAGCGACGCGGGCCAATGCTCGCGATCGACCCACGCCTTCATCAGACCGGTGCGCACGGCACCTGCGGGGGAACGCTTCGCGAGCGCCATCCATCGATCGGCCAGCGCCTGCGCACGATCGCCGGCCGGGTCGGCGTCGAGCACGGCGCCGACCTCGCGATAGAGCGCGCGCCACTCCTCGGACGGCCAATCATCGTAGTGGTGCTTCCACTGCTCCCACGCCTCGTCGCTGTAGTACTTCCGCATCGCGTCGACGTCGTCGCTGCTCATCACCTTGATCACCCGCGCGAGAATTTGAGGCTCGGTCCACGGGTCGCGTTCGATCGCGCGCTCGGCCTCGGTCAGCGCCTCGATGGCACGATCCAGTGTCCGCCGCTTCTCCTCGAGCACGTCGCGCTGCTGGCGGAACGTCGTCCGAAGCGGAAGGGGCTCCCGATCGAGAATCGAGCGAATCTGCTTCAGCGGGATGCCCAGGGCCTTGAGCGCGATGATCTGCTCGAGGCGTGCGAGATCGGAGAGGCGGTACGCACGATAGCCAGCCACCGTCCGCGCCGGCTTCAGCAGACCGAGGCGATCGTAGTGATGCAGTGCCTTGACCGTCACGCCGGCCATCTCGGCGAATTCGTGAACGCGGTACGACTTTGCCATGTAGACGTAGGGTCCGGCTTCCCTTGGCACCGTAGCGCGACGCGCGAAGGCGGCTAGCCGGACCAGCGTGCCCTAGAGTGAAGTCTGTCCCAGGGGGAGAGTCAAGGAGGCAACGCTTGACATCAGTCTTACAACATGTAAGATCACGGCCGTGCCACGTCGCGCGCCGCATCCTCCTCGCCTTTCTCCCAAGGAATCGTTGATCCTCGACCTGCTGATTGAGCACAGGACGATGTACGGGCTCGAGCTGGTGGCGAACTCGCGTCGTCAGCTGAAACGGGGCACCGTCTACGTGACGCTCGGGCGCATGGAGGACAAGGGCTACATCACCTCGCGCACCGAAGCGGCCCCGCCAGACGAGGGTGGACTGCCCCGTCGTCTCTATGAACCCACCGCACTCGGCCGCCGCGTTCAGGCCGCATGGGCAGCAGCCGCGGCACACCTTACACCGGGATTCGCGCGATGAGTCTGCCAGGCCTACGGCTACGGGCATTGGCGGCCTGCTTCTGCGGTGCGCGGACGATGGAACGGCTGGTCGATCCCGCAATCGCCGACTTGCAGGCCGACTACGGTGATGCGAGACGCCGCGGGGCAATCTGGAGCGCGCGCCGTGTGCTACTCGTCGGGCGACTCGCTGTCATCAAGGTCCTGACGCTGGCCGCAGTGATTGAGCTCGGCGATGTGGTCCGCTACCCCACTGCAACTGAATGCGCGATCTATTGGCGAGCGTTACGCGCTTTCATGACAGCCAGCATCGTCGCAACGATGATTTTCATCGCCCAAAACCACACCCATCTGGATCTGACTGTCAAAGCCCCTCGAACGCTCTTCGTCCTATATCTACTTCCAGCAACCTTGCCCCTCAGCGTCGCCGCCGGTGTGACCTTTGCCGTCCTCTGGGCATTGCGAACGGAACGGCTCACAGCGCGGATCGTTGGAGCGATGCTCGCGGTCGCCCTGCTGTGCTCCGTCGCGATGTTCGTTGATGTCGCCTGGGTCGTCCCAGAAAGCAATCAGGCGTACCGCGAGCTTTGGGCCGGCAAGCCCGTTGCGCGTGGTGACCACGAGATGAGCCTGAGCGAGCTTCGTCGGCAGATCGCGTTGAGACCTGACAAGAAACGTCGGCTCGCATTGACCTATCACCAACGCTGGTCAATCTCGGCGGCGCCGCTCGTGCTTACGACGCTTGGTCTGGCGATGGTTCGTTTTCATTGCAGGAAGAGGACGACATTACTGCTCGCAGGCGGGATCTGTTTGACATATTGGATGATGTTGTTCGCGGCAACTGACGCTGGAATCTGGACGATGATGCCGGTGCCGATCGTCGCGTGGTCACCCAACATCGCATCTGCGCTGCTGGCGTCCGGGCTCGCGTGGCGAACCCGGAACACCTGATTCCTGATTCCTGATTCCGACCCCTGCCGGCCGATCATTTCGGGGCCGGCTTTGCCGGCGGAAGATTCACAGCAAAGATAAACCGCTGCCCGTCTGGACTGCTCACACTACTGAGCTGCGCAGGTGCCCCGACCTGATTCTGCAGCTTGAAGAGCACCGATGGTGTTCCCGCTTTGAACGTCGGCCCATCCCCAAGGTCGACGGCCATCACCGACTGATTCGGCGGCAGGGAGAGATAGAACAGCTCCTTGCCATCGCGTCGCCAGAAGATGCCACCGACAGAGGCGGCGTTGGAAATCTGGACGTTCTCGGTGGGCGATGCCGGCGCGACCGGCCGTCCCAGCGCCGCATCGATCCCGTTGACGTAGACCTGGAAGACGCCCGAACGATTCGAGTTGAACGCGAGCAGATGGCCATCGGGCGAGAGGCGTCCGCCGCGGCCGAAGAACGGATCCTTGCCGAGCGCGATCAACTTGCGATCGCCGTCGACGGGAAGCAGGAACATCGAGTCGCCGATCCAGAAGCACAGAAACTTTCCATCCGCCGACCAATCGGTGAGGACGAGCAATCCACTGCGGTCGTGCTGATACAACTGCTCCTCACCACCGGTGCCGTTCGACGCGCGTCGATAGATGCCAGGCGTGTTCGCGCGGACCGACACGTAAGCGATCTGTTTTCCGTCCGGCGACCAGATTGGGGCCGAGTCTGGTGAGTCGTCCGACGTGATGGCGAGGCCTTTACCGGTCGCGACATCGAATGTCCACACGTCCTGCGCATTCGAGTCGGCGTCCATCTTGATCACAGCCAGGCGTGTACCGTCTGGCGAGAACGCCGCCTGCGTGTAGCGCCCGGGTTCGCCCACCCGCGCGACGATCGCGCCCTGGCGGTCGAACAGCGTGAGCTGCTGCAAACCGTTGCGCTCGCGCGCGGCACGCGCCATGAATCGGCCGAGCGTGCCGTTCTTACCTGCATCGGCAATCGCCGACTTCGTTCGCGCGCCGAGCGCGTTCCGAAAAGACGGCTCATCGTCTTTGTGTACGAGCTCGAACATGAACCCGACCGCGCCCATCTCGTCGAACGACTGCTCTCCGAACACCGCGCGTCGCGGCGGACTGATTGGATTGCGAGGATTTTCTGCCGAGTTGTCGTAGATCAGCGTCACGTCGAGTCGAGTGCCCTTCGGCAGCGAGACCGGCGCCTTGTAGACGTACCCATCCTGCCAGTTGAAATCCCAGTCGCGGATGAAGAGCATCCGCCTCGTCGATCCGTCGGGCAGTGTCGCGACGGCATTCATCTGCGTCGCCAGATAATGCGCGTGCGCATTCGCCATGAAGATGCGGACGTCACCAGGCAGCGTGAACGAGTCGGTGAGCGTGAAGCGCTTCTCACCGGGAGGGATGTCGATGCCGGCACCAAAGCCGAAGAGCGCCGGCAATTCGACCGAGAAGACCGTCGACTGCGGCGGTTTGTCGGCGAAGTAGATGCCGATCTGCGACCGCTCGGTCTCGACCTTGCCGCTCGGATGAAAGTGCAGCTGCAGCAGGAAATCCGATCCCTTCGGCAGACGCGTCACCATTGCCGAGGGAAAGAACATCGGTTGCGCGCCGACCGCCCATCCCCCCAGCCCGGATGACGAATCCTGCCCGTTGCCAAGGATGCCAACGGCGCTCAGCCCGCCGAATCCCGGGCGTCCGTCCGCGCCGTCGAGCGCCGCTCGGCTACCGCCGGGCACCTGCGAGAAGATCGCGTGATGGACGACCTTCCGCGCGCTCGGACGGAATTCGATGCCGCGGACCCACTTGTCTTCGGTGAGCTTCGTCGGAAGCACGAAGTTGCGGAACACATCGGGACCGCTCGCGGGGACGTCGAACCCGACTGGCATGTCGAGCACGAGGTCGGGCTGTCCCAGCCGCCAGCCGTCCGGTGGAAACGCGGGCAGCTTCGGCATCTTCGCCTCGTCACCGCGTGGCATCCCCTGCTTCACCCACGTCGCGAATGCCGCAATCTGCGCATCGGTCAGCCGGCGCTCGCCGACGAACGCCGCGTCGCCAGGCTCGGCATGCCACGGCGGCATGTAGCGCGACTCCGTCACCTTCGCGATCAGCGCGCCACGCTTGGCCACGTCCTCGTATGAGATGAGCGAGAAGGGCGCGACCTCGCCCGGTCGATGACACGTCACGCAGTTGGCGTAGACGATCGGTGCAATCGACTCCGTGAAAGTCACAGCTCTGCCTTCGCCTTGGCTCCGGCGAACAGGTGCCGACTGCGGCTTCGTCGCCTGAGACAATCCGACGACGGGGGACAACGCGACCAGCGACAGCAGGCAGAGCAGGATGCGTCTACTCATGATGATGCGACCTCAGCAACGCGGGATCGGCGATATAGCAGCCGATCGCCTCGGTTTCCGGATGTGGCACTCGTTGGCCGGCCAGCACGGCGTCGAGCGCGTCGCGCAGATCGTGTGACGTCACTTGCTGACGCGTCTTGCCCAGTGCGGCGTAGAGATTGTCGACACGACCGCGATAGCGAATGTCACCGCTGCGATCGACGACAACCGCGGTCGGCGTGATCGAGGCTTTCGCCCGTGTCGCCGCCGCTCGATCGCGATCGATCGCTGCCGGGATGGATTCGTACTTGAACTCCCCGAGATGGGTGCGAACCTGCACGTCAAGTGTCTGCCGAGGGCTCGACGTGTCGACGTCTTCGTACATCAACGTGCAGCCGACGCCGCGAGGTCCGTACTCGCGGCACACGCGCTGAATCTCGGGAGCGTAAGCGTTCGAGACCGGGCAATCGGTCGCGATGAAGAAGACGATGCTCGCGCGCGTCCCGGTAGAGAACGGCCTCAGCTCACGACCCCCGAGATCACTCAGTCGAACGTCTCCCGCCTGGCTGCCCGCGCCGAGCGCCGCACTGAAACAGAGAGGAAGGATCGAGATCCTGAGGAACCGACGCACGCGCATGGGAAGAACGCTCCGTCTATTGTCGATGTTCTAGGTATGCTATTGTCGATAATCGAGGTATGCTTGTCAACCACGCAAGAGGTCCGATGCCGAAACCCTCTGATCTGCTCCAGGGCACACTCGATCTGCTGATCCTCAAAACGCTCGCGCGCGGTTCGCTGCACGGCTGGGCGATCTCGAAACGCATCCAGCTGCTCTCGAACGACGTGCTCGCCGTCCAGCAGGGATCGCTCTACCCGGCGCTGCATCGTCTCGAGCAGCAGGGATGGATCGATGCCGAATGGAAAGGCACCGACCAGGGCCGCAGCGCGAAGTTCTACACGCTCACGCGTGAAGGCAAGCGGCAGCTCGAACGCGAGCTCGAAACCTGGAAGCGGCTCTCGTCGGCGGTGGGAATGCTGCTCGAACGCGCGTGAGCCATCGCAATGTCGCTCCCCCGACTGCTGCGAATCGCCCGTCAGCGGCTTCGTTCGCTGTTGCGGAGTGACTCGGTCGACGTCGAGCTCGCCCACGAGCTCACATTCCATTTCGACCAACTGGTCGCGGAGTACGTCGACAGCGGAATGAGCGAGGACGAGGCGCG
>DATFRP010000151.1:0-30589 GCA_035263125.1 Vicinamibacterales bacterium | reverse complement strand
ATCTGGAACCCGCCGTCGCCGACGATCGCCCACACTTCGGCGTCCGGCCTCGCCAGCTTGGCGCCGATTGCCGCCGGCAGGCCGAACCCCATCGTGCCCAGGCCGCCCGACGTGATCAGCGTGCGCGGAGCCTCGTGATGGCAGTACTGCGCCTCCCACATCTGATGCTGACCGACGTCGGTGACCACGATGGCTTTGCCTTCGGTAAGGCGCCAGATGTCGTTGATGACGTGCGGAGCGTAGAGGTGACCGTTATCAGGCAGCGTCTGGATATCGCGGACGGCGGAGTCGCCCTTCATCGACCCGATGTACTTCAGCCACGGACCGTGATCGGCGGGCGCGATCGCGTCGAGCAGATCGTTCAGCGCGTGCCGCAGGTCGGCGACGATCGCCGCATCGGCTGTGACGTTCTTGTTGATCTCCGACGGATCGATATCGATGTGAATCTTCTTGGCGTTGATCGCGTAGGTCTTGAGGTTGCCGGTCACCCGATCGTCGAACCGCATGCCGAACGCGAGCAGCAGGTCGGCTTCCTGAATCGCGTGATTGACCCAGGCCTCGCCGTGCATCCCCATCATGCCGATGTTGAGCGGGTGACTCGCGGGGAATGCGCCGAGTCCGAGCAGCGTCAGCGCCACCGGGGCGTTGATCTTCTCCGCAAACTGCCGAACCTCCTGCATCGCGCCGCTGTGCAGCACACCCTGCCCCGCCAGAATCACCGGACGCTTCGACGCCTTGATCAAGTCGACAGCCTTCGCCACGTCGGATCGCGAGACCGACTGCTTCGGCCGGTGCCAACGCAGCTTCACCGGCGTCGGATCCCATGCCCACCCGAGTCGTGCCACCTGCGCGTCCTTGGTGATATCGACGAGGACTGGACCGGGGCGACCAGACGTCGCGAGATGGAAGGCTTCCTTGATCGCCGGCATGATGTCTTCGACGCGCGTCACCAGGTAACTGTGCTTGGTGATCGGCAGCGTGATGCCGGTGATGTCCGTCTCCTGGAACGCGTCGTAGCCGATCAACTTGCTCGGCACCTGGCCGGTGATGCACACCATCGGCACCGAATCCATCATCGCGGTTGCGATGCCGGTGACGAGGTTGGTCGCACCAGGACCCGACGTGGCGATCGCGACACCCACGCCGCCGCCGGCTCGCGCATAGCCATCGGCCATGTGCGAGGCTCCCTGTTCATGACGAACGAGGACGTGCCGGACCGGGTAGTCGAGCATGGCGTCGTAGGCCGGCAGAATGGCGCCACCTGGGTAACCAAAAACGGTGTTGACCCCTTCATGGACGAGGCATTCCCAGATGATCTGGGCGCCCGTGCGTTCCGTTGGCATATGCGAATCAGTGTGCACTGCCGGTTCGCTATCAGTCAAATTGATAGTCGTTCCGACAAGATAAGTGTCCATGATAACGAGTATGAACTGCACGCCTGTTCGGCTACGAACAGAACTGTTCGTCGAAAGAGGACACTCAGCTAAAATTGGCCGACTTGACGAGGTTTTCGATCGGTCCGATCCTTGAAACCTCCCCAGGCAGAGGTAATTCACGATGACGAAGCAATGGTTGACCGCTGCGCTACTCAGTTCTGCACTCGTCGCAGGCTGTTCCGGTAGCAGCAGCGAAACCGCGCAGACAACTGACCCTGCGGCTGCGCCGCCTGCGGCAGCGCCTGCTGCGCCTGCGCCAGAACCCGCGGCTCCGCCCGTGGCACCGGCACCGGCTCCAGCTCCCGCTCCTGCTCCACGGCCTGCTCCTGCTGCGCCTCGTTCGCAACCAGTGCGCCCCCAAGCGTCGAACAGTGCAGCTTCTTCTTCGGTCGCACCGGCTCCTGCGCCGGCTCCTGCTCCTGTGCGGGCAGAGCCTCCGCGTCCGTCGTTCCGCGAAGTCACCGCTTCAACCGGCACTGCGCTTGCCCTCGAGCTGATGACGCCGGTGTCATCAGCGACAGCGCAGGTTGAAGATCAGGTGAGAGCCCGTCTCAAGCAGTCGGTCGTCGTCGACGGCGCGACCGTGATTCCCGCCGGATCGATGCTGCTCGGCAACGTGACCGCCGTCGAGCGCGCCGGTCGCGTGAAGGGCAAATCGCATCTGGCATTGCGCTTCACCGACGTCGAGATCAACGGGCAGCGCGAGCGGCTGCGAACCGCGGAGCTCACCTTCGAAGGCGCCGCGGATACCAAGGGCGACGTGACCAAGATCGGCGGCGGTGCCGGCATTGGCGCTGTCATCGGTGGCATCGTCGGCGGAGCCAGCGGTGCGGCGAAGGGCGCGGCGATTGGTGGCGCGGCTGGAACAGGCACCGTCCTCGCGACGCGCGGGAAGGAAGTCGAGTTGGCCTCGGGGGCCGCTCTCGACACGACGCTCGCGGCCGAGTTCAATACCCGGGTTCCAAACCGCTAAGACGTCTCGCCTTTGTCGGCTTCTTCTGCGGCGGCAAACCCGATCTTCGAATGGGTGCCGTCGCAGAAGGGCTTCGTTGATGACGCTCCGCACCGGCACAGCGCGATCGGCTTCCGCGACACCTGATATTCGGTCCCGTTCCAATCAATGACGCGCGCCTCCTCCGAGTCGATGACGTAAGGACCGTTCTTCCGCAATCTGATCGTCAGCACACTGTCTTCCTAACCTGATTCTCGGTCGCGCAGGCGGAAGCCTGCGCTCTACGCGGCTAAAACTCGCTCGGGCTCCGGCCGACGCCCATGATGCTGCATGCGAAGATCGCGTTCAGCTTGCGCCGGCTTGCCTCCTCCATGAGGTCGTCGCTCTCGGCTCCAGGGTTGATCCAGATCTCTCCGATCTGCTTCTTCTCGAATTCCGGGAGCAGCCGCAACGCCACGTCGGGTTGCACATACACCGTGGCCATGTCGATCGTGCCCGGCACGTCGAGGACCGACCGATAGGCGCGCAGTCCCTCGACCTCGGCCTCGTGCGGGTTGATCGGAATCACCTGATGCCCTTCCGCACGAAACGCACGCACCGCCTTGTTCCCGAACTTGTTTCGATCGTTGGAGGCGCCAACGACCGCCACGGTCTTGGGCATATCAGACTTATCGTAGCCTGCGCGGATGAGATTCGCTGACCGTCCACTAAAATGACAGCGGCGTGAACCGGTCCGTTCTCACACTTCTCATCCTCTGCGTCATCACGTTCTTCCTTGGCCTCGGCCGGCAGGCGATCACCGATTCCGACGAAGGGTACTACGCCGAAGCGTCGCGCGAGATGGTCGACAGCGGCGACTGGCTCACACCACGGTTCAACTACGAGAACCGCTTCGAGAAGCCTCCACTCTACTACTGGCTCACGGCCGCGACGTACCTGGTGACCGGACCGACCGAAGGCGGGGCGCGGTTCTGGTCGGCGATGTCCGGTGCCGGGCTCGTTCTGCTGACGTGGGTGATCGCGGGAGGACGGCGACGTCCCGACGCGTCGTGGCTGGCGGGAGCGATCGTGGCCACGTCATTCGGCTGTTTCACGATGGCTCGATGGGCGCTCCCCGATTTGCCGCTCGCCTTTTTCATCACGCTCACCATTTGGGTGGCGTTGCGCGCCGCGGAGACCGACAGCACCGAACGATCACTGAAGTGGTGGGCGATCGCGGGCCTGAGTGCAGGACTCGGTTTTCTCATGAAGGGTCCGGTCTCGCTCGTCATTCCGGCGATCGTGCTCGTGCCAATCTGGTGGTGGAAGCGGCGTGTTGCGCGACTCGATCCTCGCGGGCTCGCCCTCGCTGCTCTCGTCTTCGTCATCGTCGGCGTGCCTTGGTACGTCCTGATGTGGCGAGCCCACGGGGACGAGTACCTCCGTGGATTTTTTCTGGGCGACAACGTGGAACGCTTCGCGACCACCCGCTTCAACGATGCACGTCCGCTCTGGTACTACGCGCCGGTCTTGATCGGCGGACTCCTGCCCTGGTCCCCCTTTCTGTTGACGTTCATCTGGCGGCCGATGATCGCGATGGCCCGTCGGCGAGCGAGGTTCAGCGATCTGCAGTGGGGGCTCATCCTCTGGGCGGTGATGCCGCTCCTCTTCTACACGCTGTCAATCGGCAAACAACCCCGCTACATCCTGCCGGTGCTGCCGCCGGTGGCGATCCTGTTGGCGCAAGCGATCAGCGAGCGCATCGCTGACGCAAGTATCGAAGATCATCGAAGGCAACCAGGCCTGGCTGGTGCAACGTGGGCGACCTCGGCGCTCTACATCGCACTCGCGCTCCTCTTCGTTCGAATGCAGCCGCTGTTCATCAGCACGTATGCCGTCCTCACGTGGACGGCAGCGGGACTTGCGGTGTGCGCCGCGATCGCGTTCGCCGTCGTTGCTGCGACACAAGCCTGGACGCGTTTGCCGGCGGTCGGCGCGACAGCAGCGGCCGCTCTGTTGATTGCGGTGCAGTTCGGCGCGCTTTCCGGCCGGCGTCCCGAAGCGGTGGAACAGATGGCCGCGCTCGTGCTCGCGAATCGCAGCGCCCATGAACCTGTCGCCCTGTACAACGTCTTCATACGGAATCTCACGTTCTACACGGGCCTCAAGGTGGTGCAGCCGTTCGACGTCAACCAGGCCGTCGGACTCGTCCGCTCCTCGCAACGCCTGCTTCTGGTTGCGAGCGCCGACGACGTCAAAGCGATCGAAGCCGCGCTCGGAGCGCCGCTGCACACGCTCGGGAGCGTTCGGTACATGAATACCGCCAACATCCGCGTCGGCACGCTGCTCCAACCGCAGCTGGACGATCTGACCGACGTCCTCCTGGTTGTCAATCACTGAGAGGGAAACATCTTCCCTGGATTCAGGATTCCATTCGGATCGAACGACGCCTTGACGCGCTTCATCAGGGCGATCACGTCGGCGGAGAGCTCGATCGGAAGATACGGCGCCTTCGCGAAGCCGATGCCGTGCTCACCGCTGATGGATCCTTCGAGGGCAACGACTCGCTCGAAGAGCTCGCGCTCCGCGGCGCGGGCCCGTGCCCGGGCGGCCTCGTCCTGCTTGGCGATCATCAGGTTGACGTGGATGTTGCCGTCACCGGCGTGACCGAACGACGCAATCTGCAACGCATGACGCGTCTTGAGATCGGCCAGCGTCTCGAACAGCTGCGGCACCCGCCCGCGCGGAACGACGATATCGTGGTTGATCTTCAACAGGCCGGTCGCGCGAAGGGAGAACGAGAGCTGCCGGCGTACGCTCCAGACGTCCTCACGCTCGGCGTCGGTCGCGGCACGGGTGATCTGCAGGCTGCCACCGTCGCGACAGGCACTGACGACACGGACGATCTCCTCTTCCACCGCGGCCTCGGTTCCGTCGCATTCGACGATCAGCTGTGCGTTCGCTCCTGATGGGACGACCGCGTGCCCGACGAATGCCTCGACGGCCCGAATCGAATCTGCATCAACGAGCTCGATTGCGGCCGGCACGACCCGGCGATCGATGAGCGACGTGACCGCCTGAACCGCCTGTTCGACGCTTGCGAACGACGCGGAGAGCGTGGCCCGCGCCGGCGGCTTGGGGATGAGACGAAGCGTGATGCGGGTGATGATCGCCAGGGTGCCTTCCGACCCGACCAGGAGCTGGGTCAGGTCGTAGCCGACGACGTTCTTGACCGCCTTCGATCCGGTCTGGACGATTTCTCCGGTTGGGAGCACCGCCTCGAGCGCGAGGACGTATCGCTTCGTCGTGCCGTACTTGAACGCGCGCGGACCTCCAGCGCACTCGGCCACGTTGCCGCCGATCGACGAGGTCGCCAGGCTTGCTGGATCAGGCGGGTAGAACAATCCGACGCGCTCGACGGCACGTTGCAGATCGCCGGTGATGACATTCGGTTCAACCACTGCCAGCAGATTGAGCTCGTCGATCTCGAGGATGCGATTCATCCGCTCCATCGACAGCACGACACCGCCGCACGTCGGCACTGCCCCACCTGTGTATCCCGTGCCAGCCCCACGCACCACGAGCGGAACGCGATGTTCGTTGCAAAGGCGGGCGATCGCTGAAATCTCGTTCGCATTGGAGGGCGTGACCACGACGTCTGGCAGATGCCCCTGCCCGAGCGCGTCAGCGGCATAGGCGGCGAGTGAGGCCGCATCGGCGCGCACGTGCTCGGCGCCGACATGCTCTTTCAGGCGCGACACGATGCTGTCTGGAAGATTCACTGCGACAGACTGGCCCTTGCCGGCTGGATCGACTCGACGAATCTCGAGATCCGATTCGCTCCCTCACGGAGCTGCTCCATCGAGGTGGCGTACGAGATCCGCATGTAGCCGGGCGCATCGAAACCTTCGCCCGGAGTCACGACGACGTGTTCGTTCTCGAGCAGGCCCTGAGCGAAATCGGCCGACGTTCTGATCCCGTCGGGCGAAAGCAATCCCGAGACATCCGGAAAGAGATAGAACGCCCCCTTCGGCCTGACACATCGAATGAGCGGATGCGCGGTCAGCCACGCGTGAATGTTGTCGCGCCGACGGCGGTACTCGTCGAGCATCGCCGATATTGCATCCTGCGGTCCGGACAGGGCGGCGAGCGCGGCCTTCTGCGTGATCGACGAGATGTTGGACGTCGACTGTCCCTGAATCACGTTGAAGGCTGCGGTCAACGCCTTGGGTGCAATCGTCCACCCGCACCGCCACCCGGTCATCGCGAAGGCCTTCGACGCGGAGCCGGCGATGACCGTGCGATCACGATGCCGATCGAACAGCACCTTCGGGAGGTTGTGCGGGACATCCTCGTAAATGAGCCGCTCGTAGCACAAGTCGACGATCAGCCAGATTCCCTTTTTTGCAGCGGCGTCGGCAATTGCCGCCGCCGACGCTTCGTCGATCAACGCGCCCGTCGGGTTGCAGGGCGAGTTGAGCACGATCGCCTTGGTCTTTGTGGTGATCGCTCGCACGATTGCGTCGGGATCGACCGCGAATCCATCTGCCGACTGCGTCTGCACGATGACGGGCCGAGCGCCCATCAGCTTGACCTGCTCAGGGATCGTCGGCCAATACGGTGCGTGCGTGATCACCTCGTCGCCCGGATCGAACAGCGCGAGCGCCGCATTGAAGAGCGCCTGCTTGCCACCGACCGTCATCAACACTTCCGCTGCGGTGAAGTCGATGCCGTAGTCCTGCTTGTAGCGCGCGCAGATGGCCTCTCTCAGCTCGGGAATACCTGGCGCGACCGTGTAGCGCGTGAAGTTGGCATCGATCGCGGCCTTCCCGGCTTCCTTCACGTGCTCGGGGGTCGGAAAGTCCGGCTCCCCGGCGCTGAAGTCGACGACGTCGTAGCCGGCGCGGCGCAGACGATCGGCCTCGGCGGCAACCTTCAGCGTCGCCGACACGGAGACCTGCGAGAGACGTTGTGCAAACATGGAATCCCACGGCACGTCCAAAGGACGTGCCTTACGACAACTCAGCACGTCCAGAGGACGTGCCTTACGACAACTCGGCACGTCCAGAGGACGTGCCCTACGACAGGCGGCGGCCCGCTGAAATGCGCAAGCGGTGTCCTACCCGACCCCCGCCTTCTGCTTCTGCTTCATGCGCGCCTCGACGGCCGGGGGCACGAGGCCGGTCACATTGCCGCCCAGGCTGAAGACTTCCTTCGTCAGACGCGAGCTGAGATACGTGTACTGCTCCGCCGGCATCATGAACACCGTTTCGAGCATCGGCTCGAGATGGCGGTTCATCAGCGCCATCTGAAACTCGTACTCGTAGTCGGAGACCGCCCGTATCCCGCGGATGATCGCACTCGCCCGCCGGCGCCGCGCGTACTCGACGAGCAGCCCATCGAAGCTCTCGGCCTCGACGTTGGAATACTCGCGGAACACCTCACGGACCATCGCCACCCGCTCCTCGCTGCTGAAGAGCGCCTTCTTGTCCTGGTTCACGAGCACGGCGACGACGATACGCTCGAAGAGACGCGCCGAGCGCAGGATGATGTCGACGTGTCCGTTGGTCAGCGGATCGAAGGAGCCGGGGAAGACTGCCAGGCGACCGTTCGGCGTGCTGGGCATGTCGATCCTCTGATGATCCGGCTGCCGCTTACGCGCGTCGCGCTAAGGCGGACGAGAAAGCCGGGCCTACATCTGCCTTGGGCCGGCTTCCGCCTGCGCCCTCGCGCGACGGCGGACAAGGAAGCCGGCCCCTACGTACGTACCGTGAAAAACGTCAGCGTGCTGTCGCCCGACTTCACGTCGCGAACGCGTTCCAATGTCGGCGGGCTTTCCGGCTCGCGCCGCGTGGCGCGCTCCAATACGACCTGCCCTCCCGGTGCCAGCGTGCGCGCCGAGAGATCCAGCACCACGTTCGTCGCGCTGTCGTACGGAGGATCGAGCAGGATCAAATCGCAGCTGTCCGTGCCCATCGACGGCAGCACGGCGGCAACATCTCCGCCGCGGATAGTATAGTCCCCCTCCACACCGCATCCGGCGAGGTTCTCCTCGATCAATCGCCGGGCGCGCGGATCGCGTTCGATGAACGTCACGTGCGCGGCACCGCGACTGAGCGCCTCGATCCCGATCGCGCCGGTCCCGGCATAGCCGTCGATGACGCGCGCCCCCTCGATGCGCGGGGCGAGGACGTTGAACAGCGTCTCACGCAGCTTGTCAGAAGTCGGCCGCAGTCCCTCCCAATCAGGTGCTTTGAGGCGACGGCCTTTGTAGCGACCGGCGATGACGCGCATCGCTACCCCACCTCGATGAGCCCGAACTGCTGCTGCCACTTGCTCTTCACGAAGCTCGTGAGCTCGGGCGTCAACCCGCCGTTGTCGACGATACGCCGCGCTTCCCGGTGGGCTTCCTCCATGATGTCGCGATCGCGAATGAGATCGCCGGTGCGGAGCACCGGTACGCCCGACTGCCGCGTGCCGAAGAAATCCCCCGGACCGCGCAGCTCGAGATCGCGCTCTGCGATCACGAAGCCGTCGGTGGTCGACGACATCGCCCTGAGCCGCTCGCGCGCGTCGTCGGTCCAGGGAGCCTGATAGAGCAGGATGCAGTACGACTCCCACGGTCCGCGACCGACGCGCCCGCGAAGCTGGTGGAGTTGCGACAGCCCGAAACGCTCCGCGTGCTCGACCACCATCACGGATGCGTTTGGCACGTCCACGCCGACTTCAACGACCGTGGTCGAGACGAGCAGATGGATGCGCCCCGCCGCGAACGCCTGCATCACGTGGTCCTTCGCGTCCTGCTTCATCCGGCCATGCAGGAGTGCGACGCGGTACGCCGGAAACACTTCGGCCTGCAGGTGATCGGCCATCTCGGTGGCCGATCTGAGATCGATCTTCTCGGACTCCTCGACGAGCGGGTAGATGATGTACGCCTGGCGACCGGCGTCGAGCTGCTGGCGAATGAGATCGTAGATCTCGTCGCGGCGCGACTCGGGTTTGACCAGCGTTTTCACCGGGTGGCGCCCGGGCGGCAGATCGGTGATCTTCGAGACGTCGAGCTCGCTGTAATCGGTCAGCGCCAGCGTCCGCGGAATCGGCGTCGCGGTCATCAGCAGCACGTCGGGGCGCAGTCCCTTCGCCCGCAAGGCGGCGCGCTGCGCCACGCCGAAGCGATGCTGCTCGTCGATCACGACCAGACCGAGCCTGTGGAACGTCACCTGCTCCTGCACGAGCGCATGCGTCCCGACGATCAGATGCGTGCTCCCACGTTCAATGCTCGCGAGGATCGTGTGCTTCTGAAGGCCCGGCGTGCTGCCGGTCAGCAGATCGACGCGGAATCTCGATCGGGCCAACACGCGCGCGATGTTGTTGTAATGCTGGCCCGCCAGAATCTCGGTGGGCGCCATGAACGCAACCTGCAGGCCGTTCTCGATCGCGACGATCGCAGCCAGCAGCGCCACGATCGTCTTGCCGGCGCCGACGTCTCCCTGCAGCAGCCGATGCATCGGCTCGCGCGCGATCATGTCGTCGACGATTTCTTTCGTCGCCTGACGCTGCCCAGGCGTGAGCTTGAACGGCAGGACTGCCGCGGCCGACGCGCGGACGCGGTCGTCGACGACGGGGACGTAGGGCTTCAGTTCGATGCTGCTGGCATGTCGACGCCACGCGTGTCCGATCTGAAAGAGGAAGAACTCTTCGAAGATCAGCCGTCGCTGCGCCGGCGACCGAAAGGCGTTGAGCAGATCGACCGACGCGTCGTTGCCTGGAAAGTGCGACTCCTCCACCGCCTGTCGCCTCGAGACGAGGCTGAGACGGGCACGCAGTTCCGGCGGGAGCACATCGGGGATCTCCGGCGGCAGCTGGTCGAGCGTCTGCCGCACGAGACGCCGCTGCATGTTCGGCGTCACCATGCCGGTCTTCTCGTAGAACGGCACGACGCGACCGGTGTGCACCGCCGAGAGATCGTCCGAGACGAGCTCGTACTCGGGATTCATGAAATGGAGCCCGGTCGAATCGAGCTTCACGTCACCGAAGATGACGACCTGCAAGTGGGGTTTGAGGATGTCGGCGAGAAACGCCTGATTCATCCACGTGCAGCGGATGGCTCCGCTCCGATCGCCGACGATCGCGTGAAAGATCTTGAAGCCGCGACGCCGCGTGAGCGTCAGATTCGCGGACTTGATCTCGCCGAGTACCGCGGCCTTGGCGCCGGCGCGCAGCGTGGCAATCGGCTGCATCCGGCTGCGGTCTTCATAGCGAAACGGCAGGCGATACAGCAGATCTTCGACGAGCACCAGCCCCGCGCGCGTGAGATCGGCGGCTTTGCGCGGACCGACGCCTTTCAGGAACTGCAGCGGTGTTGCGAAGAAATCGACGCTCACACAGAACGGAGTGTCCGGCTTCAGCCGGACCGTGACTGGTCCGCCTGAAGGCGGACACTACGACCCGACCGGGCATCGTGCACTGAGCATGTCTACTGAATCACGATCGCCTGACCCTGCCCCACTTCGATCTGGCGGATGTTCGCGGGAAGCGCGAAGGGATCGTCGATGCGGATGCCCTGAGGCTGCGTGTCGCTGCGCGAGTAGTACGACACCAGTTCCTGCAGCAGCGACCTCGGCACCGGGATGCCCGACAACGTGGCTTCCTCGAGGTCGAACTGACCGCGGCCGTTCCCCGTGCTCAGGACGCCCGAGACCGTCACCGGCACGCGTCCACCAACGAGGTTCCACGGGTTGAGGACGGCACCATTTCGCTTC
Organism: Vicinamibacterales bacterium; assembly: GCA_035263125.1. Taxonomy (GTDB): domain Bacteria; phylum Acidobacteriota; class Vicinamibacteria; order Vicinamibacterales; family UBA2999; genus Gp6-AA40. The sequence continues at coordinate 19,460 of DATFRP010000151.1, read as the reverse complement.
TGCCTGGCCACCGTGTCGAGATCGACCGTCGCCGTCGCGGAGACCTTGCCGTTGCCGATGATGGTGACCTGCGGCTCCGTCATCCCCTGCGGGAGAAGCGACTGCGCGCGATACGCGAACCACGAATTGACTTCGTCTTCCGAGACCGGTGTCCGTCGTACCGCCGCAGCTCGCGTGGTCATCGTCGACTGCGCTGAAATGATGGCGAGCTTGCGCGAGAACGAATCCGCCTGCTGCGGGGTCACTCTGTTGGCGGCGGCCACGATCGCGACTCCGAAACCGAGCGCGATGGACGCGAGACACGTCACTGCGCTGAGGGCAACTGTTCGATTGCACATACGCGTCCTCTTAGCGGCACACGCTCGCAGGCGGTGCGATCACGGGGCTGGCTAGCGTCGAGTGTAACATCGTTTCGGGCTTGATCTTCGCTTTATGTTCGCATATAGTCGCGCTACCTCGGCAAGCGTAATTCCCGCCCCCCGCGCAGGCTTGCGCGTCGGGCCCCGATAGGAGGATGCCGTGCTCCCGCTCACCAAACGTCAGCGCGAGATCCTGGATTACCTGAACGAGTTCATCCAGCAACACGGGTATGCCCCGAGCCTCGAAGAAATCGGCCGGCGGTTCAACCTGTCGTCACTCGCGACCGTCCACAAGCATCTGAGTAATCTGCAGGAGAAAGGGTTCATTCGACGCGCCTGGAACAGGAGCCGGTCGGTCGAACTGATCCCGGCGCGCGGAGCGGGGCGAGCGATGGAGCTGCCGCTCCTCGGCTTCGTCGCCGCGGGCGCGCCGATCGAGGCGGTACCGGGCAGCGAGACGATCGCCGTCCCCGATACGCTCGCCGGAAAACGCGACAGCTATGTGCTGCGCGTCAAGGGCGATTCGATGATCGACGAACAGATCCGCGACGGCGACTTCGTCATCGTCGAGGATCGCAAATCGGCGGACAATGGCGAGATGGTGATCGCGCTGGTTGGCGGTCTCGACGTCACGCTCAAGAAGTTCTACCGGGAGAACGGCCGCATTCGACTCCAGCCGGCCAATCCCGCGATGCAGCCCATGCTGTTCGACCTCGATCAGGTGCAGGTCCAGGGCGTCGTCGTCGGGGTGATGCGAAAATACTAGCGGACCCTCAATGAACGATACCGAGCGCAAGCAAATCAATTTCACGATCGTGCCCGAAGAGACGGCGGGCCCGCGTACCTACTCGAACTTCTGCGCCATCGCGCACACTCCGTTCGACTTCACGCTCACGTTCTGTGAAGTCATGCCGCTCTCCGAGAAAGAGGTCAAGGAGGCCGAAAGCGATCACGTGGTGCGGGCACCGGTGCGTGCCCGAATCGTCGTGCCCGTCCAGTTCGTGCCCAACCTGATCACCGCACTGCAGGAGCACATGCGGGTGTTCTCGGAGACGTATTCGAACGCTGGGTGGTCGAAGGGACCGATTCACTGAAGTCTGCTCACGCCACGCGGCGGATCATCGAGACGCTGTCGGAACAACACCCCAACGCTGACACCGAGCTCAATTACCGCACGCCGTTCGAGCTGCTGGTCGCGACGATCCTCTCGGCGCAGTCGACCGATGCGCGCGTCAACATGGTGACGCCGGCGCTGTTCAAGAAGTACCCTGACGCCGCGGCGCTCGCCAAGGCGCGTCAGTCATCGCTCGAACGCCAAATCCAGTCGACCGGGTTCTTTCGCCAGAAATCGAAAGCGCTCCTCGGCATGGCAAAGATCCTCGTGGAGGAGCATGGCGGTCAGGTTCCCGCCGACATGGACCTGCTGACGAAGCTGCCGGGCGTCGGCCGCAAGACGGCGAACGTCGTGCTCGGTCACGCGCTCGGGGTCCCTGGCCTACCGGTCGATCGTCACGTCCTGCGCGTGTCCAACCGAATCGGAATCGCCGAAGGTGATGATCCGGTGAAGGTGGAATCGCAACTCTGCGACGCGCTCCCGCCCGCAATGTGGACCCTCGCCTCCGACGTGCAGATTCTGCACGGGCGACGGATCTGCCGGCCGAAACCGCTCTGCGATCGATGCCTGGTGACGGCAGACTGCGATTACTACGCGCATGTCGTTGCCAAGGATGAGAGGACGAAGGATGACGCGCGACGCCTTCGAACGTCTCGTCGCTGAAGCGATCCTGCTCATCCCGAAACGCTTCCGCGTCGAGATGAAGAACCTCGCGATCGTCGTCGAGGACGAGCCGAGCGCCGAGCTGCTCGAGGAGATGGAGATCGAACCTCCCGACTCGTTGTACGGCCTGTATCAAGGCACACCGCTCCCCGAGCGGTCCTGGCCGTACGGCAACCACCTGCCCGATCGAATCACGCTGTTTCAGAAGCCGATCGAAGAGGACTGCGAAGACGAAGACGACATCTGCGCCGTCATCGGCGAAACGTTGATTCACGAAGTGGGGCACTACTTCGGTTTGAGCGAAGAGGAAATCGAGGAGATCGAGGAACGCTATTGGCGGGGAGAGACGCTTCCCGAGGACGAGGAGTGACGCGCGCCAGGAAGCGATACGGGCAGCACTTCCTCGAGCCGGTCTGGGTCGACAAGGTGATCGATGCCCTGGGCACTTCCGCGACGGATGTCTTTCTCGAGATTGGTCCCGGACGCGGGGCGCTGACGCGTCCGCTGGCCACGCGGGTCGAGCGGCTCGTGGCCGTAGAGATCGACCGCGATCTCGCGGCAACTCTTCGTGGCGTCGTGCCGCCCAACGTGACGATCATCCAGGGCGACTTCCTCGACGTCGATCTCGCCAACCTGCTCGATTCGGAGAGTGCCGTTCGCGTGGTCGGCAATCTCCCCTACAACGTCTCCTCCCCCATTCTGTTCAAACTGCTCGACGCATCCGGGCACGGCGCGACGCTGCGCGATGCCACGTTGATGCTGCAGAAGGAAGTGGCCGACCGCCTCGTTGCCAGACCCGGCACCGGGGACTACGGAGCGCTCGCCATTCAGGTCGCGCTCGTCGCCGACGTCGAGCGGCTGCTTGCACTGCCTCCCGGGGCATTCCGGCCGCCGCCGAAGGTTCGGTCGGCAGTCGTCCGTCTGACGTTTCGTCCGCCGTCGGTCGAGGTTGGCGACCCCGCCATTTTCGAACGCCTGGTGCGAGGGTTGTTCCTTCACCGCCGCAAGACGGTGCTCAATGCCCTGCGGCCAGTGGCCGACTCGTTGGACCGATCATCCCCGACGCTGCTCGAACGTGCGGGAATCGAGCCCAGCCGTCGGCCCGAAACGCTGACCCTCCACGACTTGGCGCGGCTCGCACGGGCTGTGCTATGATTTTCCCCCGAAGTTATTGAGCCTGCCCGGTTTTCCCCTTTCGCGCGGCCTCAGGGATGCCCTGATAGTCGCCAAGGGATTCAGGCGCTCCCAGCCGCCTGACGAGTCTGATGTTGCATCGAGCGACGTCGGTACGCTGCCGAGCTCGGGCCCTCCAGGGTCGAGCCGAGGCTGCGGACACAACATGCTCGTTGCTGGCGCTCGGTTCTGATGAATCAGTCGGCCGTACCAGACGTGTCGCCGTCGACGCTCGAGGTTGTTCCTCTTGGAGGCCTCGGCGAGTTCGGCATGAACATGATGGCAGTGTCGTGGGAGGACACCACGATCCTCATCGACGCCGGAGTCATGTTTCCCGACCCCGATCAGCTCGGGGTCGACCTCATCATTCCCGATCTGACGTTCGTCGAGGCGCGGCGCGAAAAGGTCAAGGCGCTCGTCCTCACTCACGCGCACGAGGATCACATCGGCGCCGTCCCGCACGTCATGCCGCTGTTCGACGGGCCGGTCTACGGCACCGCGCTGACGCTCGCCTTTGTCGAGCCGAAGCTCGAGGAGCACGAGATCGAGGCTGGCGATCGGCTGCGTCGTGTGAGCCCGCGCGACCGCATTACGATCGGTCCCTTCACGATCGAGTTCATTCGCGTCACGCACAGCATGCCGGATTGCGTGGCGCTGGCCATCTCGACTCCGGCAGGCACCATCGTCCACACCGGCGACTTCAAGATCGATCAGACGCCGATCGATGGCGAGCACTTCGACCTCCACCGCTTCGCCGAGCTCGGCGCCGAGGGCGTACTGGCGCTCTTTGCCGACAGCACGAACATCGATCGGAAAGGGTTCACCGGTTCGGAGATCGACGTCATCGATTCGTTCGAAGAGCTCTTCACCGGCACACAGGGCAAACTGGTGGTTGCGGCGTTCTCGTCGAGCATCTATCGGATGCAGATTCTGGTCGACCTCGCGACACAGTTCGACCGCAAAGTGGCTTTCGTCGGACGAAGCGTCGTTCAGAACTCGGAGATCGCGCAGCGGCTCGGTTTTCTTCGCGTGCCTGTCGGCGTTCAGATCCGCGATTCCGATGTCGGGAGCTTCGCCTCTCAAGACGTGCTGTGCGTGGTCACCGGCTCGCAGGGCGAACCGCAGGCGGCGCTCTCGCGCATCGCGATCGACGATCATCGCTACGTCAAGCTCGGTCCCGACGACACGGTGGTGCTGTCGGCCCGGGTCATCCCAGGCAATGAAAAAGCGATCGCGCGGGCAATGAGCCATGTGTCGCGTCGCGGTGCGGACGTGGTCACCGCGGATATGAAGCACGTTCACGTGTCGGGCCATGGTTCTGCGGAAGAGCTGAAGCTCGTCCTTTCGCTCGTGCGCCCACGCTATTTCGTCCCGATCCACGGCGAGTACCGACAGCTTTCGCAACACGCGCGGGTGGCGACCCGTGTCATGAACGGTACGGATCGCAAAGTACAAGTGCTGCTCGCTCAGGATGGGGACGTCATTCAGTTCGATGACAACGGCGCGCGCATTGCAGACAAGGCGCCGACCGGCCGAGTCTTAATCGATGTCACACGCGTGGGCGAGGTCGGCGATGAAGTCCTCCGCGATCGCCGGCACCTCGCGGCCGACGGCATCATTGTGGCCGTCGTAGCGATTAGTCGTCATACAGGTAAGCTCGCGGGCGCCCCCGAGATCGTCGCCCGGGGCTTTGTGGTCGAGTCTGGTCAGGCGGAGTCGCTTTTTGGAGATGCCGAAGGTGTGATCGCCGACTGCATCGACGAATCGAGCATCGAGGAGCGGACCGATCAGGGGCTGATGACCGAGAAGCTTCGCGTCGGTCTACGCCGGTTTTTCAAGAAGAGGACCGGACGGCGCCCGTTGGTGCTCCCGGTTCTGATGGAGATTTAGTGGCGGTAACCCGCGCACTCTCAATGGAAGCGAACGACTGAATGGCCGAGTCCACTTTGTCGAGGCGCATCAGCGAGTTCATGGGCGTCGCGCTCTTCGCGCTGGCGCTCATCTGGCTGATCTCTCTCGTCACACACGAACCGAGCGATCCGGTCTGGTTCTTTACGACCGGCGGCACGAACGCCCCTGCCAACTTCGCCGGGCGTGTCGGCGCGTTCATCTCGGAGCTCTCGTTGCAGTTGTTTGGCTACGCGGCGTATCTCATTCCAGCCGTCATCGCGGTCGCCGGCTGGCACTACTTCTGGTGCCAGGCGCCGAACGCCGCGTACACGAAGCTGACCGGCATCACGCTACTCCTCTCGTGCTCGAGCGCGTTTCTCAGCCTCGTGTTCGGCGAGACCGACGTCGCCGGCAGGACGTTCTTCGCCGGCGGCTCGATCGGATCGTGGCTCGGGCAGGAGCTCTCCGAGTACCTCAATCGGACCGGCTCGCTCATCGTGCTGCTCACCTTCATCATCCTGTCGGTGATTCTCTCGACGCAGGTGTCGTTCGGCCGCATGTTCGCAAACGCGTCAGCAGGGTCGCACGACCTCTCCGCTCGCGGCATGGGATGGCTGCACGGATGGCTCGACCGTCGCCGCAAGGAACGCGCTCGGCGCGCCGCGATCAAGAGGAGCACGACCAAGACACCACCTGTCGTCGCCAAGCCGGCACGCCAGTCGAGCGAGGCCGACGCACCCGAACGCCCGCGGCCCCCGATCAGGCCCGCGGTCGCCGACGGAGGCGATCAATCCGGTGCACGGCAGCCGCGAGTTGTCGCACCCAAGAAACCCGAGGTGCCCGCGACCCTGCCGCTGGCTGAGGAGACGAAGGCCGCGCCGCCGAAGAGACGCGGCGCGTTCACGCTGCCCCCGCTCTCGCTGCTGGACGCCCCCAAGGTCGAACGCAAGATCGACGAGCGTGAGCTGATGGACGCCGCTCGGCTGCTCGAGGAAAAGTGTCGTGAGTTCTCGGTCGAAGGACAGGTCGCGCAGATTCACCCCGGACCGGTCGTGACGACGTTCGAATTCAAGCCCGAGGCCGGCGTGAAGTACAGCAAGGTCACGGGCCTTGCCGACGATCTCTGCCTGGCCATGCAGGCCGAATCGGTGCTCATCGATCGCATTCCCGGCAAGTCGACCGTCGGCATTCAGATCCCGAACCCGAACCGGGAGGCGATCTCGCTGCGAGATCTGCTCGAGTCCGACGCCTACACGAGGTCGCAATCGAAGCTGACGCTGGCGCTCGGCAAGACCATTCACGGTGAGTCCTACGTCACCGATCTCGCGACGATGCCGCATCTCCTGATCGCAGGATCGACCGGCACCGGCAAGTCCGTCGGGTTGAATGCGATGCTCACCAGCCTTCTCTATCGCGCCACGCCCGACGACGTGCGCTTCATCATGATCGATCCCAAGCGCCTCGAACTCGGGATGTACGAAGAGATCCCGCATCTGTTGAGCCCGGTCGTCGTCGACCCGAAGAAGGCATCGAACGCGCTGCGCTGGGCCGTGCGCGAGATGGAGGAACGCTACAAGACGCTGGCCGCCGAGGGCGTGCGGAACATCGAGCAGTACAACCGCAACATCCGCAACCTGCTTGCCGAACGCGGCTCCGACAACGACGATGCGCCAAAGCCCCTGCCCTTCATCGTCGTCGTGATCGACGAGCTCGCGGACCTGATGATGGTAGCGAGCAACGAGGTCGAGGAATCGATCGCCCGTCTGGCACAGATGGCGCGTGCGGTGGGCATTCATCTCATCCTCGCCACCCAGCGCCCCTCAGTCGACGTGATCACGGGCCTCATCAAGGCCAACCTGCCGTCACGCATCTCGTTCCGCGTGTCGTCGAAGATCGATTCGCGGACGATTCTCGACAGCAACGGTGCCGAGCAGCTGCTCGGCAAAGGCGACATGCTCTTCCTTCCGCCCGCATCCTCGCGCGCGATCCGTCTGCACGGGCCCTACATCTCCGAGCAGGAGAGCGCGCGGTTGGCCAGCTTTCTCCGCAAGCAGGGGAAACCGGTGTTCGACGACACGATCACTCAAGAGGACGAGAAGGCCGGCGGCCCCGGCGGGGTGGAATTCGAGAAGGACGATCTCTACGACGAGGCCGCACGGATCGTCGTCAGCAGCGGCCAGGTGTCGATCTCGTACCTGCAGCGGAAGCTGCGCATCGGATTCAGCCGCGCGGCTCGTCTGGTCGACATGATGGAGGCCGAAGGACTCGTCTCGCCCGGCGCGGGTGGCAAACCGCGCGAGGTGCTGGTCGATCGTTCGTACTTCGAGGAAGTCGATGCGCAGCTTCGGTAGGTGTGTCGCGGCGGCGCTCGTACTTGGTTCGGCGATGCCGGCGCTGCTGGCGCAGTCGTCGCAGTCGCAGCGGTTGTACTCCGACGCGATGGAGCGCGAGAGCGTGCTCCGCAAGGCCATGGGGGCGTCGGCCGCTTCACCGGCGATGCTGCCGCGCGTGCGCGCGCTCGTCGGGGCCTACGAGGACATGGCCAAGCTGTTTCCGAGCAGCCCGCTCAGCGATGACGCGCTCTGGCAGGGCGCCCGTCTGTCCGCGGATGCGTTCTGGCAATTCGGCGAGGCGATGGATCGCGCGACGGCACTCCGTCTCTTTACCGCGCTGACGTCGCGCTATCCCACGAGCTCATTCGCGAAACAAGTGCCTGAGCACACGAAGCGCCTGCGTGCGGCGCAGGTTGCACTCACTCCACCTGCTTCACAGGCCGCGGCTCGGCCGGCATCGCAGGCCCCGCTCCCCCGCCCGGCATCGCAGGGCGCGCTCGCTCGTCCGGCTTCACAGTCGCCTCCCGGCCCTCCGGCATCACAGGTGGCACCCACCAAGACCGACCCGCCCTCATCATCACAGTCACCCGCGCCCGCTGCGACGGCCACAGCTACACGAACGCCTCCATCAGGGCCGACCTCACTCATAGCGATCCGCCGTCAGGTGCTGCCCGAAGTGCTTCGCATCACGCTCGAACTCGCACGCGAAGTCACGTTCAGCGACGAGCGGCTCGATGGCCCCCCGCGTGTGTTCCTCGACCTGCGCAACACGAGCGCCGTTGATGACTTGAAGGACGCCACCATCCCGTTCACCGACGATATGGTGAAGCAGATCCGCATCGGTCGCCAGGCGGATGCCCGCACGCGCGTCGTCCTCGATCTTCGCGACGCGGGGCGATACAGCATCTACACGCTCTACGATCCGTATCGCATCATCGTCGACTTCGAGCGTAAACCGTCCACGACCGACGCCGTTGTCGCGAGAGGCACCGGCCGCGGCGCCCCGCCGGTCCGAGCAGGCGGCACGACAAAGCCCCTGACGACGGTTGCAAAGGCGGGCGACGCAAATACCGCATCGACCGCCGCAGCCAAGCCCGCACCGACACGCGACAGCGAGGTCGCACCGACCGGCGAAGTCAGACCCGCACCGACCCCGGCCAGTGCCGTGGCACCGATGCCTGACACCCTCACCGCATCGACACCCGCAACCCTCGTTGCCGAGTCCGGCCCGACTCCCATCCTCGAAACGGCGACGACGCCTCCCGCGCCGCTGCCTGCAACAGCGAACAGGAATGGGAACTACTCGCTCTCGCGGCAGCTCGGTCTCGGCATCTCGAAAATCGTCATCGACGCCGGGCACGGCGGCCACGATCCCGGCGCACAAGCGCGAGGTCTGACCGAAGCCGAGCTCACCCTCGACATCGCCCTGCGGCTCGAGAAGCTGCTGGCCAAGGAAAGTGCCTTCGAGGTCGTCCTCACGCGACGAACCAACACGTTCGTCTCGCTCGAGGAGCGGACCGCGATCGCCAATCGTGTCGGCGCGGATCTCTTCCTCTCGATTCATTCCAACGCCAGTTCGAGCGCGGACGTCCGCGGGATCGAAACCTACTTCCTGAACTTCGCGCCCAACCCCGAGGCCGAAGCGATCGCCGCGCGAGAGAATGCCGGCGGGTCGCGGACGATGAAGAGCCTGCCTGACATCGTGCGCGCGATCGCACTCAACAACAAGATCGACGAGTCCCGCGATTTCGCATCGATGGTGCAGAACTCCATGTCCACGCAGATGCGCAAATCGAACAAGGAGCTGCGAGACCTCGGCGTGAAGCAGGCGCCCTTCATGGTCCTGATCGGCGCGACGATGCCGAGCATCCTCGCTGAAGTCTCGTTCATCACGAACAGACAAGATGCGACGCTGCTCAAAACGGACAAGTACCGACAGCAGATCGCGGAGGCGCTGTTCGACGGCGTGCTGCGGTATCAGCAATCCCTGAAGCGAGTCCCTGCGATAGCAACCAAGTAGAAGCGCATCCTCAGACGACGGTTGGCCCTACCTCGGTGCGATTCGCTCAACCGATATGCGCGATCCGACGACCGCACCTGTCGACCAGGCAAGAGCTGCCCCGGACGACGTCGCAGCCAGTGCCGGATACTGCGCCTGAATCGGTCGCGCGCGATCGAGCGAGGTGAAGGCGACAAGGCCTTCTGCGTCGGGACGTCCTCGCGCGAGGCGGATACGGCGCGCGCCGTTGACGACCTCATCCCACGCGGCGAGCAGCGAGCCGTCCGCCATCGTCACCAGCCTCGGGTGATAGGCCGGCCCCGACACGGGCAACGGCGATCGCGCCGTGAAGGCACGGCCATCCTTTGTCGAGGCGTGAAAGAGCGCGAGCGTCGATTGCCCTTTGTCGCGCACGACAGTCGGCCAGACGACGTGCGTGCGCTGATCGCGATCGACCGCCAGCGCGGGACCGTTCTCCGGACATCCGTCGATTTGCCAGCCGTCTTCGCTTACTCGCACCGGCGCGCTGAACGTCCGGCCGCCGTCGCGCGAGGCCGCGAATGCCATGTCGCGAACGTTGCCGGGATAGACGTGACGCCATGCCGCCGACACTGTGTCGCCTGAGCCGGTAACAAGCGCCGTCTTGCAGCAGTAACAGACACCTCGTGCGATGCCGCGGGCGCTTGCGTTCCCGCCGAGTGAACCGAAGTACAGTTGGGACGCTTGCGCGCGCGCGGCACCGTCTGAGATTGCGGGCGGCGATGCGGACGCGCTTCCCTCAGCCCCGTGATGATGCGCGGCTCCCCCACTGCCTCGCGCCATTTCACGGTGATCCAGCCAGAGCGCGACGACACGTCCACGCGCGTCGACCGTGATCGATTCCCATCCTCTATTTCCCGGCGCATCGCTGCCAGGCACGACGGAGGGGACACCAAACGCCTTCCCTCCGTCTGACGAGCGCGCCGTCATCAGCCGCGTGCCAGCGTCGCCCTTCGACGTCCACACCACGATCACCGTGGGCGCGCCGCCCGCACGCGTGACCGCGACCTGCGGCGGCTGCTCCCCGCCGACATCAGCAGACATGCTGCCGTTGACACGGACCGGCCCCGAGAATGAACGCCCTTCGTCGCGGCTGATCGCGGCGTAGATACCGGTGCCACTCCCCGCCTTCGATGCGGCCCAGACGACGGCGACAACGTCACCGGCGCTACCGATCGAAACGTGCTGATTGATGCGATCAGCGATGCCAATCGTCGTCGGCGCGGGAGCTGAAGCCCCCGCTCTACGCTCATCGCGACCATCGTAGAGCGCCGGCTTCAGCCCGCGCGGCGCGATCGCGAGAGCGCCGATCGCGAGGAGAACAGCGGTGAGCTTCAATTCGTCGTCCAGAGCGCCAGACTCGAGACGTCCTTCACGAAGATGCGGTTGCCCGAGTAGGCCGCCTGCGTCCACGTGGCACTGTCGGCGACCTTGTATTTATGCAAGGGCTCGAACCCGGTCTTGCTGTTGCGCGCCACCACGAGCTGACCATCGTCCTGGAGGCTGAGGAACAAATCACCCGCCCGGGCGATGGCGGCGTGGTTGCCCTGGCGCCCGTCTGATGTCCACAACGTCTTGCCCGTCTTGGCATCGACCGCGAAGTACTGTCCCGAATTCCTCGTCGTCATGCCAAAGAGCACGTCGCCTGCGATCACCGCGTCGCTCATGCGAAGCGGGATATCGGCGTTCTCCCACACCGTCTCCGTCACCCATTCGTTGCCCTTCTTGGTGATCGACAGCGCCGTCGTCGGACCGCCGTTGCCGGACACGATCAACGTCTGACCGTACATCACCGGCGTCACCGAGTTCGTGAAGTTGGCAATCGCAAACGGCCGCTCCCACAGCAGCATGCCGTTCGCCGCATCGACGCCAACGAGCTTGCCCTGTGTGATGGTGATGACCTGACGTGTGCCGGCAATGTCGGCGATGATCGGCGATCCGTATCCGGGCCCGTCTCCCTTCCACGTCCACTTCACGTCACCCGTGTTCGCATCGAGTGCGGTCAGCGCGCCTTCGTTGTGACCACCGAGGTGGAAGATCACGAGACCGCGGTCGACGATCGGCGAGAACGAGTGCGTCGTGTACATCGGGACGACCGTCGACCCCGGCTTCTGCCACAACTGCTTGCCCGATGCGGCGTCGTAGGCGGTGACGATGCCGGTCATGCCGATCGAGTAGAGGCGCCCGTTCGAGAACGCCGGCGTCGACTTCGGGCCCGGGCCGTGCGTCGCGGCGGCACTGTGCATCGTGAACGGCGCCGGGGTGCCGGTCTGCCACAGCACCTTGCCCGAGTCGGCATCGATCGCGCTCATGACCTCACGTTCGCCCTGACGCGAGAACTGATAGATGCGGTTGCCGATGATGAGCGGCGTCGAGTAGCCGAGCCCCACATCGACCTTCCACTTCTGGGTGAGCTGGTCGGGCCACGCTTTCGCGTCGGTAGGAGCCGGCGCGACCCCGTCTCGATTCGGCCCGCGCCACTGCGGCCAGTCGTTCGACGGCCGCTGGGCCTGAAGCGTTCCGACCGTTATCGCGAGCAGAAGAACGGCAATCGACGCACGCATCATGATCTCCTCCCCTACCAGCCCCATCCACCCTGCGCGCCGAAGGCGCGCCCTACCGGCGCGGAGCGCCGGCCCCATCGACCCCACGCGCCAAAGGCGCGCCCCACCCGGCGCGAAGCGCCGGCCCTACGGTTGCCGGACATCATAACTGGCCAGCGTACCCTGATTACGGATATAGAGCCGGCCGCCGCTTACCACCGGATGAGACCAGCTTGGCCAGCCCTGATCCGCAATCGAGAACCGGCCTTTCTCGCGGTATCCCGCAGGGGTCGCCTCGGCCAGACCGACGACGTTGTCTTCGCTGAACAGATACAGATTGCCGTCGGCGTAGACGATGGACCCCTTTCCGACGCTGCGATCGCGCCACATCATCTTCCCGCTGGCGAACTCGAGGCAGGTCAGGATCGCGTTGTTGAAGCCGTACAAGTAGCCGTTCACCAGGACGACACCGCCGTGATGGTTCTGCATGTCGCGGGTGAAGTAGATCTCCTGCGCCTTCACTTCCTGACCCGTCGCCTTCAGACCGAGCAACGCACCGCCAGTGCCGTACGCCGAGGTGAAGAAGACCTTGTTGTCCGAGTAGACCGGTGTCGAGATGTTCGCCGTGCCGTTGGCCACCGGCGTGTAGCGCCACATCAACTTCCCGTCCGATTCGCGCACGCCGACGGCGGCTTCCGACGTCAATGTCATCACCGTGCGCACGCCCTGCACATCGGCGACGACCGATGATGCGTAGCCCGCTTCGTCGCTCAGCTCCTTGCTGACCCACACCGTCTTGCCGGTCATCTTGTCGAGCGCCACCATGCCGGCCCCTCGTCCGCCTGGTGTAACGATCACCAGGCTGCCGTCGACGAGAGGCGACTCGCTGAGCAGCCAATTGATGTTGCGGCCGCCGTACTCCTTGATCACGTTCTTCTGCCAGACGATCGCTCCATCGGCGACACGAAGCGAGGCGAGGTCGCCGTTCTCCGTCATCGCGTACAACCGATCGCCATCGACCGAGGGCGTGCTTCGCGGCCCCGAGCCCCGGTCGTTCTCGCCCGCCGCTCCGATAATCGTCACCCACGCGACCTTGCCGTCGGCACGATTGAGGCTCGTGACGACGCTTTGCCGGTTGCGCATCCCCTGCACCCAGATGCGATCGCCCTTCACGGCGACCGATCCGTACCCGGCACCAAGCATCGACGCCGACCATGCGACCGGCGGCCCGGACCGCGGCCACTGCTTGAGGAGGCCGGTCTCCTTCGACACGCCATTACGATCCGGCCCACGCCACTGCGGCCAGTCGAACGACGTCGTCTGCGCGCGCAGCGACACTGCCGCAACACTGACGGCACACGCGATTGAGAGAAGCCGTGAAGTGCCCATGATCACTACCTCGAGTTAACGGAGGTTACGGAGGAAGCGGATTAACAGGAGAAACGGAATAACGGAGATTGGATGGCCTGACTCCGTTTGTCCTCCGCTTCTTCGTTTCTCCTGTTAATCCGCTTCCTCCGCAACCCTCCGTTCCCTCCAGACCCTAGAAAGAAACCCCGGCATTCACACCGAACGTGCGAGGACGCCCCATCTCGCCGATGAAACCCGAAGGCGCGAGCGAGCCGTAGGCGAATGCGACCGGGATGTACTTCGTGTCGAAGGCGTTCCTGATCCACGCCTCTGCAAAGAGATACCGCCCTCGGGCGCCACTGCGGAAGTTGGCGACCGAGTATGCGTCCTGGCCTTCCAGATTCATGTCGTCGTACTTGAACGCCCCGTAGAACGTGGCTTCGCCACGCGCGTACAGGGAGATACCTGGCCGCAAGGGATGCGTGAGCTGGGCACCGATGGTCGCGGTGTAATCGGGCGTGTTGGGGATCATGTTGCCGCCGACCGCAACACCGCTCGAGAGGCTGCCCTCGTCGAAGCGGGCATGCGTATATCCGACCGCGGTGAAGACGTCGACGCTCGAGTGCACGCGCGCGTTCACTTCGAACTCGACGCCGGAGCTCGTGGCGTTGCCGATGTTGGCAATGTAGAACTGTCCGGGCACGCTCGGATCGGGCAGGTTGAGCTGCAGGTCGGCCCAGTCGATCCGGAAGACCGACGCGTTGGTCGTCACGCGTCCTCCCGACCACGTCGTCTTCACACCACCTTCGAGGTTCCAGGTGTGCTCCTCACCGAACGCCTCGCTGCCGACGGGCGACGTGGGGTTGAAGCCGCCCGCTTTGAAGCCGCGCGCGAGCGATGCATACACCATCGTGGTCGGTTGCACGCGATAGCTGGCGGCAAACTGCGGCGACACGTCCGAGAATCGCTTGTCGGTGACCACGTTGACCGGCGGCGCGATGGCAGGCGTGAAGAACGTACTGAGATCCGCGTCTCTCTGCTCGGTGTCGAACCGCACCCCTGCTGTCAGATCCAGCCGGCTCCCTAGGGTCGCGGTCCCCTGGCCGTACAGACCCAGACCCACGTCGTCGAGCGCGGCCTGCGGCGACGTCTGATTCACGGGGAACGCCACGAACGGCGACAGAACGAACGGCGAGAACGAGTTCACCGCATTCTGGTCGTAGTTCTGGGTGAACACGAACACGCCGGCCTGCCACTTGAGCGGCACGCTCTTGGACAGCTGGACCGGCGCCTTCGCCGCTGACGCGACTCGCAATTCTTCCGTGAACTGGAAGCTCTCCTCGGCGTTGTCGCGGCGAAGCAGCGGCAGCGGCGTGTAATCGAGGTCGGTCGAATCCTCGGTCTTCCATTTCAGGAAGCCGGTCGTGGATGAGAACGATACCTTCGATCCCTCGCGCCGGTTCAGGATGGTCGTGGCGAAGATGTCGCGGTTCGTGAAGCCCTCGAAATCATGCGCCGCGTGAAATGGATTGAGCCGCAGGCCGCCGAGGTCGCTCAACGCGTAGTCGCCATCGCGCGCGCGTTCACCGCTGACGATCACCCGCGTCTCCCATGTGCGGTTCGGCGTCCAGAGGACCTGTCCTTTGCCCGAGAACGCCGACCGCGAGTCGATGTCGTTGCCGGTGACATCGTTGACGGTGTATCCGTCGCGGCGACCGTACTGCATCGATCCCGCCACCGCGACCTTGTCGTTCACCACCGGGCCCGCGATGCTGCCGCGCACATCACGTGAGGACGCATTGGCAAACGGCACCGACAGGCTGCCGGTCCAGCCGGCCAGCGACGGCCTGGTGCTCGTCACGTTGATCAACCCGCCCAATGTGTTCCGACCGAAGAGCGCGCTCTGCGGACCTCGGACGAACTCGATCTGCGTCACATCCAGGAGATCGATGCTTGCGCTGTTCGCGTTGAGCTGGGGAACGCCGTCGTAGTACGTCGAGACCGACGGGTTCGCCGGGCTTGCGCCGATGCCGCGGAACCGGACGTTGCTCAACTTCCTCGCAGTGAACTCGGTGAACTGGGCGTTCGGGGACAGGTTTCCCGCATCGCTGATGATCTCGACACCGGCGTTACGCAATGTCGTCTCCGGCACGGCCGTGAGGCTCACTGGAAGCGACTGCGCCTCAACCGGTTCCTTTTGCGCCGTGACCACGAGCACCGGCAGCTGAAATGAGACCACCGGCGACTGTCCCGATGGCACCGGGCTCCCCTGCGCACGTGCGAAGACCGGCATGACAGCGGCGACGAACACCGGAACCAGAGCGGAGATACACGTCAGGCGTAAGGTCATAGACCGCTAATTATGCACGCGGTTATGACGATGAACCGCGCTAAACTGGCCGGTGTTTGCAGGCGTAATGCCTCAGTAAGGGGAACGAAGGATTCATTCATGAAGCGCTTCAGCCTGATCGTCGCGGTACTGATCGGTTTCTCGGTCTCTCTCCCCGCCGCGGGCCGCCGCGTCAAGGTCGGCGATTGGCCAGAACTGCGTGGACCCAATCGTGACGGGATCTCCCGCGAGACTGGCCTGATCAGTTCATGGAAGCTCAACGGAGAAAACTTCCTGTGGCGTGTGCCTTACGGCGGGCGCTCCACGCCCGCGGTGATGGGCAACCGGCTCTACGTGCAGAACCCGTCCGGACGCGGGACGGATCTCCAGGAGCGCGTGATGGCGCTCGACGTCGACACCGGCAAGGTCATCTGGGAATACAAGTACAACATGTTCCAGAGCGATGTGCCCGCGCATCGCATCGCGTGGGCGTCACCGGCCGTCGATCCGGAGACCGGCAACGTCTTTGTGCTGAGCGGCGGTGCACAGGCGATCGCCCTCAGCCCGGAAGGCAAGCTGCTGTGGGAGCGATCGCTCGGCGAAGAGTGGGCGGCATTCACCACACACGGCGGCCGGACGATGTCCCCTGTCGTCGATGGTGATCTCGTGATCGTCAGCGCGGCGATGTCCAACTGGGGATCGGCTGCGGCGCGCACGCATCGCTTCATCGGTCTCGACAAACGGACAGGCGACGTCATCTACGTCTCGAATCCCGGCGGACGTCCCTACGACACCGCCTACGCCTCTCCGATCATCGCGACGATCAATGGCGTCCGGCTGCTGATCGCCGGTCTCGGTGACGGCGGTATTCACGCGATCAAGCCGCAGACCGGTGAGAAGGCGTGGAGCTACGTCGCGTCGAAGCGATCGATCAACACCGGCGCCGCCGTCAGCGGCAGCACCGTGTTCATCTCGCACGGCGATGAAAACCTCGATGGTGTCGAGCTCGGCCTCATCGCCGCGCTCGACGGCAGCCAGCGCGGCGACATCAAGATGGCCAAATGGGCCGACCGCGGCACGGAGTTCAGCTACTCGGCGCCCATCGTCGACGGCAACAAGCTGTATCAGCTCGATAACGGATCGACTCTCCGCACCTACGACACCGCGACCGGCAAAGAGCTGTGGCATCTCAGCGTCGGCGAAGCGCAGAAAGCCTCGCCCGTCCTGGCCGATGGCAAGATCTATGTCGGCACTGACGGCGGAGCCTTCTTCATCATCAAGCCATCTGCCGATCGCGGTGAGATTCTGAGCAAGGTGGAACTGCCCAACAGCGTGAAGAGCTGCTGTGGATCGGAAGGGACGCCTGAGCAGATTCTCGGCAACCCGGCGATCTCGCGCGGCCGCATCTTCTTCGTGTCGAGCGATGCGATTTACGCGATCGGCCCGAAGAAGGCGACCTCCCCCACTGGCTTCGCCGTCGACGAGCCGGCCGAGGCGGGGTCGGGTGAGCCCACGACGGTCCTCGTCTCTCCCACTGAGTTGAATCTCGAGCCGGGACAATCGATCAAGCTGCACGCGCGTCTCTATGACGCCGCAGGACGATTCCTGCGTGAAGCGCCGAGCGCCACCTGGTCGCTGCAGGGCCTCGAAGGCACCGCGACCGATGGCACGGTGACGATCGCGAACAAGCCGATTCAGCAGGCCGGCACGATCAAGGCGACCGTCGGCGCGCTGAGCGGCGAGGCGCGTGCGAGAGTTGCCCATCCGCTGCCGTGGACCGAGAACTTCGACAGCTATGCCGACGGCTCGATTCCGCCCGGATGGTCGAACACCGTGCCGGGCCGGCTCGTCGTCGCGACGCTCGACGGTCAGAAGGTGCTCCAGAAAGAACCGCTCGACACCATCTTCCAGCGCGGACGCACCTTCATCGGACCGCCGAACTGGTCCAACTACACCTTCCAGGCCGACGTGCGCGGCGTCGAGAGGCGTCGTCAAATGGGCGACATCGGCATCACCGCGCAGCGCTACTCGCTCGTGCTGTACGGCACTGATCAACTGCTGAAGCTCGAACCGTGGGAACCGGAGGTGCAGCGCACGGTCAAGGTGCCGTTTGCCTGGAAGCCGAACATCTGGTACCGACTGAAGCTGCGCGTCGAGAACCTGCCGAATGGTCAGGTGCGCGCGCGCGGCAAGGCCTGGCCGGCGGACGGCGCCGAGCCCGACGCGTGGCTGATCGACAAAACCGATCCCCTCGGCAACCATCAAGGCGCACCCGGCCTCTTCATCAACGCGCCGTTCGGTGCGTATCTGGACAACTTCTCTCTCACCCGGAACCAATAAATGCGCCGACTCTCATTCGCACTCATCGTCATCGTCGCAGCCGCGATCGTGCAGACGCGCCTTGGCGCGTCGGACCCGGGGAGCGGTGATTGGCCCATGTGGGGCGGCACCCCAGATCGGAACCAGGTCTCGAACATGAAGAACCTGCCGACCGACTGGGACGTGAAGTCGAAGAAGAACGTGAAGTGGATGGCCGATCTCGGGTCACAGAGCTACGGCAATCCGGTTGTCGCCGACGGCAAGGTGTTCGTCGGCACGAACAACGAACTGGCGCGTGACCCGAAGCAGCCGGGAGATCGCGGGGTGCTGATGGCCTTCCGCGAATCCGACGGGCAGTTCCTGTGGCAGCAGACGCACGTCAAGCTCGAAGCCGGACGCGCCAACGACTGGCCCTATCAAGGCGTCGCAAGCTCGCCGCTCGTCGAAGGCAAACGGCTCTACTACGTGAGCAACCGCGGCGTCGTCTTCTGTCTCGACACCGAAGGCTTCCGCGACAACGAGAACAACGGACCCTTCAAGGACGAGAAGCTCACCGGGCCCAACGACGCCGACATCATCTGGAGCTTCGACATGCTCGAAGAGGTCGGCTCCTATCCGCACAACATGTCGAATTCATCGCCGGTCATCAACGGCGACCTCGTCTACTTGAGTACCTCGAACGGTCAGGACGAGAGCCACGTGCACATCCCGTCGCCACGCGCGCCGTCGATCATCGCGCTCAACAAGAACACCGGAAAGCTCGTGTGGGAAGACAACTCGGTCGAGGATCGCATCCTCCATGGTCAGTGGTCGACGCCGGCGGTCGGCACGATCGGCGGCGTGCTCCAGGTCGTCTCGGCTCAAGGCGACGGCTGGGTCCGCGGCTATGAGGCAATGACCGGCAAGAAGCTCTGGGAGTTCGACACCAACCCGAAGGACTCAGTGTGGCCACGGACGCGAAATGAGCTCATCGCGACGCCGGTCATCTACGAGGACAAGGTGTACATCGGGAACGGTCAGGACCCCGAGCACGGTGAAGGTGTCGGCCACTTCTACGCGATCGACGCCACCAAACGGGGCGACATCACACAAACCGGCAAGGTATGGCAGTTCGACAAGATCCGCCGCTCGATCTCGACCGCGGCGATCGCCGATGGCCTCGTGTACATCTCCGACTTCAGCGGCTACCTGCACTGCCTCGATCAGAAGACCGGCCAGGAATACTGGGTGCACGACATGCTTGCGGCCGTCTGGGCATCTCCGTTCGTCGTTGACGGAAAGGTCTATCTCGGCGACGAGGACGGCGACGTCGTCGTGATGGCAGCGGGCAAGAAGAAGGAAGTGCTCTC
>DATFRP010000150.1:0-4819 GCA_035263125.1 Vicinamibacterales bacterium | reverse complement strand
CAGCGTCACAGGTCAGACGGCTAGTGGCGTCACGCCATAGACGCGCGCGAGGTCGTTCATCCCGGTGCGGAGCGCGGCCCACAGTCTGGCCGCCTCCGACCCGTACGCGCCTTTCACGATCACCTGGTTGATCTTCTTTCCATCATCCATCACTCGCTGCACTTCGCTCTTGGTCTCCAGCCAGGTGTCCGTCGCGTCGAACTTGCGGCGCAGCCGATTGGTCGATCGATTCAGCGCGCCGAGCGCATCGTCGAGGTCATCCTTCTTGGCTTCGGCGTTGGCCTTCTGCGACGATGTCGCGGTTCGTGCGCGGCGGCGGCCGGCCGGCGCGCTCTCGGCTGCCGCTTTGGCATTGTCGCCGCGCTGGTCGAGATATTTCCGAAAGTCATCGACGCCGTTTTCGACTTTCACGATCAGCTCGGCGACATGCGCCTTCGTCACCGGCGGTTGCGCCGCGTAGCCGGGAGCCGTCAGTACCATCAGCACCGCAATGAGCTCGCCGGCGTGAATCCGCATCTTCGTCGTCATCATGACCCCCTCCCTCGCTGTCGCGCTTCACTGCATCTCTTAGAGCTCGCGTCGTCTCACCGCACGGCTGTGACCGGTGGCACCACGTACTTCCCCTGATACATCCGCTCCTCGGGCTGATACAGGCGCATGATCATGAAGAAGCCGTCGACGGGTGACGGCAGCCAGTTGACTTCCTTGTCCTTGCCCGGTGAGTCGTGTTGAATGAGGATCGTCAGTCCGCCATCGGCGTCCGGTTGGAGCCTCTCCGCCATGTTGCCGATGCCATAGCGGTTGATCGGGTTGTTGAAGAAAAAGCCTTCCATGTCATACATGCTGATCCGCCAATACTTCGCGGGCGGCAACTGGCCTGGCGCGAAGTGGAGGACGTAGCGGCTCTTGCCCGACAGCAACTGACCGGCGACGTCTGTTCGCACCATGGGATACAGCACCTCGCTCGCCAGGTCGCCCCACACGTAGCCAAACCCCACGCCCGCTCGCTGTAGCCAGTTGTCGAGACTGGTCGCATCGCCGCCCCCGGTCCACGTACCGCCCGGCTGCAGGGGAAAGACGGTGCGGGCACGATGCGCCGCGAGCGTCTGGCCATCGACGACCGCGCGCTTCAACCCGGCCACCGTGGGGGCGTCGAGCTTCTCGAACTGAAAGCCGTTCTTCAGCGTGATGCCGATCGCTTCGAGCTGCCGCGCGAAGCCGACCTCATCGTCGCGGACGGTGATGTCTTTCAGCGTCTCGCCAAGCTCCTCGAAGAACATCAACTCCGCCGGTGTCTTCGACTCGACACGACGAATCGGCCGCATCGGCGCGGCCGCGCTCAGCGGCGTGTTGTTCCTGCCCCAGTCGGCCAGCGCGATGACCTTCAATCCGTCCTGCAGGACGTGCACGTTGGCGAGATCAGCCTCGCCATAGCTGGCAATGTGCGGGGAGATCTGGACGTAGCGGCTGCGGAGCTCGTAGGACTTCATTCCCGCCGGCAGGGTGCCCTTCCAGCCGACCGGGACCAGCGCATAGGGCGGCGGATGGCCGCCGTCCTGTTTCTGGCTGATCGTGTGCGTGTCGCTGTGCAGGTCCCAGATGCTCGAACGGAAATACCGATCGCCGAAGTCTGGATGTACGACGACGACAGGTCCGTCTTTCAGGTCGAGTACAACGATCGAGTAGGGCGTTTCGGTGTTCGGCGTCTCGATCAGGCGAGTATCCGCGTTGAGCAGTTTGCGGGCATGACCCCAGACATCGACGCCATGTGGCAGCGGATCGTACGGCGAGCGCTCCGTGCCGGCGGCCAGCGGCCTGGTGAACATGCGGAACGCCTCTCCCGCCTTCACCCATTGCGTGCCCCATACGACCGCCTGCACGCCAAGTGTGTAAGCCTCGGTCTCGCGGGCCTGCGCGTCGGTCATCCGCGCAAACGCATCAGGTGCTTTGACGAAGGCGGACTGCTGGGCGTCCTGAGCGCCGAGGATGTGCACACCGGTCGTCATCGCGATCACCATCAAGAAAAACTGTCTCATCGCAAGCCTCTCTTGCGCAGACGCCATTACTTGACTCGTTGCACGGCCGGCGGCTTCCAGCTGCCGTCGGCGACCTGCTTCTTCGGTACGTATAGTCGCAGCGCGAGCTTGAACGTGCCGGACTTGGGCGCGGGGAGCCAGTTACGCGCCTTGTCGTCGCCCGGCGAGTCGCTCTGGATGTAGATCGTCAACGAGCCGTCCGGATCGCGTGTCATGTTGCTGCGATCGCCGAGCGCATAACGATTGATGGCATTGTCGACCAGGTAGGAATCGTTGTCGTACATCGTGATCGACCAGAATGCGTCCACCGGCGGGATCTCGTCCTTGGCGAAATGCAGCACGTACTTGTTCGCGCCGTCGAACCGCTGGCCGTCGGCATCGACGAGCCCGAACGGATAGATCGCATCCTCGACCAGATTCCCGCCGATCGCGAAGAAGGTCCACGTCGCTCGATAGAGATACTTGGTCCCGTACCGACCCAGATCGAGCGCCACCTGCCACCCATTCACCATCTGGCCCATCTTCGATTCTTCGGCGCGGACTGCCTGCTGGCCTGCCGCGATGCCGTCTTCGATCGCTTTGCGTGTGTCCGCATCGAAGGCGTCCATCTTGAATGTCGCGCCCGGCTTGATGCCGAGTGTCGCGAGTCTCGCCATAATCGGCGCGTCGGGCTCGCGCGCAGGATTCCCGACGAGCAGTTCGGACAAGCGGTTGAAATACTGTTCCGCCGTCAGCTTGAAGACCTGCGCCGGCACGGGGGTCAGTGCGTCGACACCCGGCTTGACCGGCACCGACGCCGGCGGTGTATAGCGCGTACCCGGTCCCTTCCACTGCGAAAGCGGAATGACCTGGTACTGGTCCTGGATCTTGTGCACCGCGGCAAGGTCGGAGGGACCCGACGTGAACGTCCGACCGCCGAGCAAGCAGATGCTCGTGTCGCAGCGGAGGGTCTCGAGGCCTGCGGGAACTTCGCCCTTGAACGAGGGACCGACGATGGCAAAGGCGGCGCCCTTGTCGCCGTGCGTGCGCGAGCCTGGTGAGGCTGGCACGTCATTCCAGGCGTCGATGATCTGCATGATCCACCAGCGCGTCCCTGCCATCGGCGGCACGACTAGGACCATGGGCTCGGCCGTGAGGTCGAGATTCGCAAACGAGTACAACGTATCGAGGTTCATCCCGACGATCTTGTTGTTCTTCGCGTTGGGAAAATCACGATGGTGATCGAACTGATTGAACGGCGCCCGGCCGCCCTCGGGCTTGGAGACGTTGGTCTGGACGTCGGCCTGCAGCGCGATGTACACGAGCGGCAGCCCGAACACGTAACCGTCCTGCGCGATGCTCTTCGCGTCCGCTGATGACACGGCACTCGTGGATGCCGGCGGCGGCGATGGTGATGCCGAGCATCCGGCGAACCCCGCCACGATCGCAATTCCCACGATGCCCTTGAAGATGTTCACAGTGCCTCCTCCATACGCAATTTCGTGCGGACGGCCTAGCGTCGCCGCCGCACGCCGCCGGTTTGTGCACGCCGCGTCGCCGCCTCACCGCGTTGACGCGACGCCTCGGATCTGGCGACGCCCTGCGACTCGACGGTCGATCGATCGACGTTGTTCCACCCGCCGCCCGAGTACTGCGACCAGCCCCCGCCTGCGTTCCGCTTGTAGACGTTGCCGTCGTGCCCGGCGTAGACGCCGTTGTTGGTTCGGGCGACGGTTCCGTTTGCCCCGCTGTGCACAACGCCGGATTGACCCGTGGACGTGCGATAGCCGGCGGTCGTGCCGCCGGCCGTGGTCACGTGTCCGGTCTGCGCCCATTGGTTGCCTCGCGTGGCGACCGAGCTGCCCCACTGTGAATAGGCGTTGTGCCCCTGATTCGTGCGCGCGTACGAACCGGTCCACGGGTTGTAGCTGCTCGCGGCGGAGCGCCCGCCATAGGGGGTCTGCACACTCGCGGAACGACCATACCGGCCGGTCGCTGGGTTGTACCAGGCCGACGTGCCGGCCGCACCATACGGTCCATAGGCGGCGCGGCCGACGGCATAGCCGCCCGTCCTCGGGTTGTACACGGCCGCCGCGCCGTACGTGGTGGGCCACGGACGATAAATCGGGTACGCGATTCCGGGCGGGTAGTAGATGTACGGGGGATAGTGATACCCCGTGCCGTACACGATCGCCGCGCCCACGGCCGCGCCGATGACAAACATACCGAGGTACCCGCCGGTGTGGCTGGATTCGACCGTCGTCGCCGTCGCATTGGTCTGCGTCACATACGTGACGTTGTAGACCGGCGAGCTCGGAGGAATGGTGTAGATCTCCTTCGGGACCGCATCCGCCGTTTTCCATGGACCATTCGGCTTCGTCGACATGAACCAGACGCCCTGGAAGCAGAGGTAATAGAGATCCCCGTCCTTGATGACTTTCTCCTGCGTGTTCGTGGCGTACTGCAGGGACGTCGTTTGAATCGGTTTGAACTGCGGATCGCCGTCGTAATGCACAGTGGCTTTCGCTTCCGCTTCCGCCTTGTTGACGACGGCCGACGTCGGAATCTGCGCGAGCATCACGGCGTCGGCGGCCTGCTGCGTGCCGGGGACGGACGCCAGCACGTGCGCCTTGGGTGATGCGGCCGGAATCTTGGCGAAGTCCGGTGGGAGATTCGCACCCGCGTAGCTCCAGGGTCCCTCGGGGGCAGGGCTGCGGAACCATCGGCCCGACAGGAGCACGTAGAACTGTCGTTCGCCGTTGTGCAGAAAGAGATCGTTGTCGGTATTGGTGACGTAGAGGAGC
>DATFRP010000149.1:0-13189 GCA_035263125.1 Vicinamibacterales bacterium | reverse complement strand
AGTGTCGAAGCTGGTTCGTGATCGCCTCCGATTCATAGATCTCGCAATACGAACGCTCCGCCACCAGCCCGGCATCGGCACCTTGGTTGAGCCGTAGCGTTCGCGCCGGCATCACCCACGGTTCCACGAACACATCGGGGTCGTCGACGGTGATTTCGTACAGGATTTCATCGCCCTTGCGCGTGAATTTCTCCACGATGTGCATGTTGGCAGAATGGAAGAGACCGCCTCGTCCGAGCCACGTCGTGTCGACAAACGAGATGGCGTCGAGCACCAGCGTGTCGCCCTCCCAGCGCCCCACGGTATATCCCATGTAGGTGGCTGCAATCGCCGTCTGCGGGTTGTGCTTGCGGTCGTCGGTGGGAATCACGCGGAATTCCCTGTTGCCGCCGCCGTAATCGCTCGTCGCATACAGCATGGTGATGTCTTTGTCCGTCTGGTAGATGCGGCGCGGCGTGAGCGACCGCGGAAGACCCATCGGCTGGCACGTCATGATCGGATCGTACTTGTTCGTCCACTGATCGAGTTCCTGAACCTTGTCCCAGAACTCGGGTTTGTAAATCGGGCGACCGTATATCCCAAACCGTGAGGGCGAGATCCATTCGTAATCCACCCAGAAGTTGTCTTGAGCGACTTTGCAGCCGACTTCGGGGTTGATTCCAGCACCCACCACCTGCGTTGGACCACATCGGCGGGCGCCGCCACCCGTAATCGGATTGAAGCCGCCACCCCAGACTCCTGTCAGGTCCGGCTTCCCGTTGGCCAGCCGCGGCGTGACGGCTGCCGTCTGCGTCGCCGGCGCTGGGGCGGTTGGCAGCGTCCAGTTGGGAGGCTGATTCGTTGGCTTGATCGCCGCCTTGACGCTTGCCGGCACCGGCATCACCACATACATCTGCCCCGTTTCCGTGACCGTCGTCGTGATGTCGCGGACGACGGTACCGTTCTTCTTCTCGATCATCCTGCCCGCGTAGAACGCCTCGGCCGGATTGAGCGGATTGTTCCAGTCTTTGTAGTTGCTGTACGTGAACTCGTACGTGGTCGCGCCGTTTTTCACCACCACGCTCTCGGCCATCCATTTTGCGTCGAGCGTCGCTGTCGCAGTGGCAGTGGGAACGCCCGGAATCGGGTACGTCAACACCGCCTTGTTGTTGACCCATGCGACCGACGTTTTGCCGATCGTCATGACGTCGGCGGCCAGCCGCTGCGGCCTGGGGGTCATTGGCGGTGCCTCCGGTGAAGTCCCCGCGAATGCGGCCTTGAACGCACCCTGCGGGCCTGACCACAGGCGAATCATCCGCTCCTCGACGGTGGCCGGCATAGGAGTGGCTTTGCCTTTGCCCGGGACGAGCTCGGCGCCCTGAATGTCTTCATTCCAGGCGTACGCGCCACTGAGCACTTCGATCGTGGAACAACTCTGGCCGTTGGGTCGAGTACCGGTGACGCGGATCCGCTCACCCGATGTCTGATAGCTGATGTCGCTTCGGTACATCGTCACGGTGCAGGGCTGCCCGCCCACCTGCATCGTGCCCTTGCCCTGATAGTCGAGCGACATGAGCAGGTCGTATTCCTCACTGCTCCGCAGCATCCCCATATACCAGCCCCAGTTGAACATCACCGCCTTGAGGTCCTTGGCGCCGGCTGCGGGGGTGTACGCCGGCGCCCCGCGGCCCCGTCCTCCCGCCCGGCCACCGCCGCCGGGTGCTTGCGCCCCTGCCGGTCCCGCCCCCTGCGCCTGCGCAGGCGCCTGCGCGCCCGCCATCGACGGCACTCCAAGGGCGAGTGCGGCCGCCACTGCGACGCTTGTCCACATGCGATGTCTTCGGAAGGTCATGATCATTCCTCTATGTCGTCTAGTCGGAGTGATGAGAAGGATATCCGAAACAATTAGCGGATTGTCACCGACCGATCGTCAGGATCGTGAACGAGCCGGGCACGATTGCGCCGCGGCCACGGCCGCCCGCCGGGCCGGCGGGAGCCACCGCCGGGGCCTCGAACTCCTGCGCCATCGTCAGCAAGCGATTGGTCTTGCTGTCGAAAGTCAGCGTCCGTGCGCCGTTCATCGTGTCCAGGTTCTGTTCGACCTCGAACGTCGTCGGACCCGTTTCCTTGATCACCGTCATCGTGCCGTTGCCGTGCGCGCTGAATGCCTCCATCGTCGACGAGTTGAACGCCGCACCGTCGGATGAACCGGCAAGCGGGAGTGTGGTGATGATATGGCCGTCTTTCGCGCTGAGGATCACCATCACCGGCTTCGTCCGATCCGCGGGCGTCCCCGACACACCGCAGGCCGCAAACAGCACGCCGTTCTTCGTGTCGAGGGCGAGACCGTTGCAGCGCCCGCCCTTGTCGCCGAACGGATAGTGCCCGACCGCCTTCATCGTTTTGGTGTCGACCGCCGTAACGCTGCCCTCGGCCTCCTGCATGACGACGTAGAGCATCCCTTTGCCGTCAATGACACCCTGCTCGGGCGTGCCGCCGAGATCGATCGTGCCGAGGACTGTACCGTCGTTCGCATCGATCGCGACCGCGTCCTTCGTCGGGTGACTGAAGGTGTAGACCCGCGCAGACGGGTCGAGAACGATCCCGTCCGGCCGCGCGTTGCCAACGTCGATCGTTTTGATCATCGAAACCTCCAGATCAGACGACACCCTACCATCGTTGAGTGACGCGCCAACTACTTCGGCCAGTCGGCATTCGGGTCAACGTTCATCATGGACTGCGCCTGCGCCTTCGGGATCATTGGCCTGATGTAGGGCCGTCCCACCGCCTTGTGGCACGAATAGCAATTCTCCAGCATCGTCCGATACGCTCCCGCGAATTTCGCGCCGTCCTTTGCGTCGATCGCGGCCTTCACGTCGGCCAGGCTGCCTGTATCGATGCCTCCGAAGATGCCTTCGACATCGACCTGTTCTCGGTCCGGGCCCGATGATCGGATCATCGGCGATTTCTTGATCAGCCACTGCATGTGACCACGCGCCTCGTTGAACTGATACGTCGCGAGCGGCCAGTTCTTCGCCTGCGCAGCAAACCAGAGGTTCGTCCAGTGCCACTGCACGTCCATCATGATGTGGGAGTTGGACGGCACGAGCGCTTTGAGCCGTTCCACATCGGCGGCAAGCGTTTTCAGATCGGGCGGGGTCGTCGCTGCAGCCGCGCGACCCGCTGGTGCCTGCTGTTGTGCGCGCAGCGATGCGCCGAGGGCAAGACCGCACACGAGAACGAGAGCAAGAAGAATGAATCGCTGTCTCATCGATGACTCCTTGGCCGCGAAAGTGTATCGCCACGGCTCAGAAAGCTTCATCTCTGAGATTCGATCTCATGACAGGTGACAAAAAGGGGACAGAGTGCCGCGATGACCCGTTTCGCGCGACGGGCACCGGAGACGATCACCGACGCGGATTCACGCGCCCTTTATCGTCCATCCCCTCGAGATTCGCCTTGATGCGTTCGACGTAGGCCAGCGTCTCGGTATACCGCCATCGCGGCACAGACGATGCCACTGTCTCGATGCTCGGCCACAGCCGGTCATCGAGCGCCCGATCCCGGGCGACGCGCTGCGCCCGGAGCAGGATGCTCCTCCCGGCGTTGTAGCTGCCGAACATGAACTCGTAGAGGTGTCGCACGTCCGACTCGGGCTGCCACTGGCGCCAGAGCTGACGGTTGTACGAGATCCCCGCGGCGATGTTCCATTCCGGATCGTCGATCTTGCCGAGGTCGGGGTTTCGCGACCGCACTTCCTTGTAGGTGCTCGACATCAGCTGCATGATGCCGCGCGCGCCGACGCCGCTGCGGGCCTGCGGATTGAGATTGCTCTCGGCCATCCCCTGGGCCTTGAACAGCCGCCAGTCGAACCCCGGGCCGAAGAAGCGTTTCGTGTACTTGCGGAACATCGCGTCGTACTTCTCGGACGACGCTTGCGCGCTCGCGCGCGGCGGCACTACCGCCGAGACCAGCGCGACGAGCATGAATGCGATCGCGATTCGTAGCAGACGTTTCACGGTCAGTTCAGGGCTCCGCCGATGATGATGGCTATGCCGAGGAATATAGCGGCGATAAAGAGCCCAACTGCCAGATTTCCTTTCCGCAGCTCGGAGGCGAAGTCGATCGTCGGGGTCAGCCAGTCGATGACACGGTACGACAGGAACATCAGGACAACCCCAAGGACGGCGTACACGAAGTTGAGCGCGATGATGCGCCATTCCATGCGACTCTCCTTTCCTTTCGTTTTGGTTACGTCAGCTGCGTGATGTCGTCTTCCGATGGATTCGCTTCCGCAGCAGGCCCCACCAACTGGAACGCGACTGATCCGCTCGGGCATCGACCTCACTCGCAGCACTCGCCTTTGGCCTCCGCAGGCGCTCGATGAAATCGCGGCCGGCAAGTCTCAGCAAAGATAGTGCTTCAGCGAAGTCCGCATCGATACGCTCAGAAGGGTGCGGCATTAGATGACAGTCGCTTGAAGAAATGCGCCTCGACAGTGTGAAGGAGAGACTTATAAAGATCCTTCTCAGTTGGTTCGGTCGCGTCGAACACCGTCACGAAGAACCGGCAATTGGCGGCCAGGCTACTCTCGTATAGTGGTACGGTGCGGTGCATGAATTCCGCAGGTGTCAGGATCTCGTGTTCGTCCGTCTTTGGTACCGGTAGACCTCCTCGCTCCCTTGCACGGGTGGGGTGGGAGACTTCTCGCATTCGGATTCCCTCACTGGAAAGCACCACGTCAAACAGAAACTCGATCGTTCCATTGGGATCGACCCAACACGGACGCTCTCCTTTGCCCACTCCAGCTTCTTGCAGCTTCTTCTCGTAATATTTGAGTTGGCCTTCCTGGTTTGTCAGTGTGAAGGCTTGCTTCTCGAGCGTCGTCAGCAGGGCCTCAGGATGGTTGCTGTCTCGAAGCTCCTGCTTGATACGTTCGATTTGCGAGAGCGCATCTTTCACTTGTGTCAATGCGGACTGGCCGTTTGGCGTGTCTGCCGCTTCAACGACGGCTCGAACCATCGCCTGAATTTCCTCTTCAGAAACCGTGGGCCGCGCGTGCAGCGCGTTGAACACGGCGGCCAACTGCTGCTCCCTCAGCTGCAACTGATCCAACCTGCTTCGTTCGACGAGACTCTTGCCTGACGCGAGCTCACGATCTCGCGCCTCGACCCATTCATTGAATCCGATCAGCAGGAGCAGAACGAAGATGATCAGGATTCCGGCCTCGGCCATCGTCAGGCCCAGCACCACTCCTCGTCGATACGAGGCATGCTGCTCGGCGACGAGACGTGTGTTCTCATGCCAGGGCATGGGGACCACGCTCCTTGAGCACCGTCGTCATCTCGCGCACGATCGACGTGAGGGCGGTGATGACATCGGTGGCCGCTTCTTGCGCTCGGACCGATCCCGTTGCAGTCTCCTTCAGCTGTTCCTGCAATTGCGTCACGCCAGCGAGAATGTCTCGAAGGCGACTATTGAAGCCTTCCAGGCCGAGAGTGAGGCTCTGGGCCGCTTTGCTCACGTCGGTCGCAATCGCCGCCTGCTCGGCGCGAATGTCGGCAGTCAGCGACTTCAGGAGTTCCGCGGTGTCTTTCACAGCGGCTACTGCTTTCGATGTCTCCGACGCGACTGTTTGGAGTCCTGTCGTCGTCCTCTCGGATTCATTGGCGACTCGCTCCAGCAGATCTCCAAATTTCTCGAGTCTCCGCGAAAGAGCCAGGGGCGGCGTCTGAACCGCCATCAGTCTTTCGATCGCCCCGGTCGCTTCAATCGCAAGAGACTTCAGGCTGAGAGTCAGTTGATGCGTGCCTTCCAACATCGTTTTGTAACTGTCCTCAGTGTGCTTCACCATCTTGGTACTGGACTCTGCCAGGCTCTTGTGTACCTGAGAGGCTGCTTCGCCGAACCGCACCACCATTTCCTGCAACACGTCCGTCTGTCGCTGTTGGACCTCGAGGTGAAAGCGAGCCAGGTCGGAAGTGGTTGTATCCAGGGTCCCGCGCAGTCGTTCAGCCGCCTCGGTGAGTTCCACCCGCGTCATTGATTCGAAGTCCGCTGGATCAACGCGCATCTGATGCAGCGCGACGCGCAGGAGGATGCCGCAGATTGTGGTGCCAAGCGCAATCCCGAAGTTGGATATGATCTGCTGGACTCCAGAAGCCGCTCCCGTTGATTGTGTAGCCAGGCGGAAGTCCCACAACGCGAAAGCCATGCTCGTCAATGTGAATAGCAATCCGAGGTAGTAGGCGTTGTCGCCAGCCTGGTCCAGTCGCAATCCCACCCTCGGAATCCGCGCGACGGCTATGGAGTAGCACAGCATGACGGCAATGAGCGTCGCCGTGATCGGCACCTGCGCACGCTCGTGGAACAGAGCGCGAAAGAGGAAGTAGACAGCCAGGCCAAGAAGGACGGCGGCGACGAAGACGCCAACGTCAAGGGGGGAGGACTGTCGCTCAACGCGGTTCGGTTCGTGTGTCATTTATCACCGAAGACGGGTTCGATCTGATCCAGAGACGCCCCCTGAGCGGCGAAGTACTCCTCCCAAAAGAGCCGGTGATTCGGCCATTTCTGGGGAGCACCGCTCCTGACCAAGTACAGAACCGTCACCCTGACGTTCGAAAGATTCGCTCTGACCTGCGAGAAGTAATCCGTTTTCCGAAACGTTGTGAAGGGAGTGCTTGATTCGTATTGGCTCAGTTTTCCGGGTACGTGCTGGAGAAGATCGGAGACGATGACGAGTCGCTTGGGGACCGATTGGAGTTGGGCATCGTCAAAGGTTCGTAACGCTGTAGCGCGAATGGCCTCCATTATCGGGGAAGTAGGAGATCCGCTGGATAGAGTGAGTGACACAATCTCGGCATGGAGACGAGACGAGAAGTCGTTCCACCGCCTTTGGACTTGAGCAGGATTCTGATAGAGCGCGCTGGCCGTCGCCCCGTCACCTGGGTTGCATATCGCGAAGGCCGGCTTGATGACGCCAGCGGTCGAGCCGCTCACCGCATACACGTCTATGCGCCCGAATTGGGGAACCGTCTGCTGAACCGCCGCCAGGCCATTGAAAATGGCGAGCTGTTGCGCCTCGGTGAACTCATCGGACACGTCCAACAGCAAGGCGACAATCTCTCGCGGAGGTTCATCGATCGGACACAACGTGTCCGCATCGAAGGGGACGTTTGCGCTTCTCGCTACTCGCCACAGCAACACGCCGCCAGCGACGATCGCGGTGATCGCAGCCGCTAGCATCACTGCCGCGGCCCGCTCAGATCGGGCGTGCCTGCCCTGCCTCACCCGCCAGAATCGCCGATTACGCAACGCTCACCCCGGATGCTGATCCGATACTGGTCGCCTCGGGCGTGGAGTAGCGTTTTGCCTGAGATTCGTATTCGCGATTGAGGTCTCTAATGAATTGCTCCATTCGATCGATGACTTGGTGAACCGATTGACGGTCGGCAGAAACATCCAGGAACCCCGGAATCGGCGCGAAAGCCGGCAATACGGGAGGCGTCGCGAAACCCGACGGTGGCGGTTGCGTTCTGGTCCTGTGGTTCGCCTCGCGGTATCGCTGATGTAAACCGAGAAACACGTCTCCGAGATGCTGACGGAAGCCTTCGTGCTGCTCGCGCAAGCGGTCACGGCCGGCCAACGCAAGTTCGACGTCCTGTTCCTTCGCTCGCATGTCGCCGAGGACTCGGGACATATCGGACAAGGCCTGGTCCCGCCTTGCTGTCAGTCGTTCGAGATAGGCAGATCGCTGGTCTCGATACCGTTCCCAGGCATCGTCGCGTAATCTGCCAATCTTTCCGTAACCGAGATACGGGTCCCGTAAACCCCTTGCGTCTGCAGCAACGAGCAGACTCAACGCCATACCGACAACGACCAGAATGACCGACTCCGCGTCTGCGAGGTCCACGGGTGCGTCCAGCATCCTGCTTTTCCACGTCTCCAGGGGAACGGTCCCTTCATTCACGATGTAAAGGTCTCGAAATTGACCGATCGCGAGATTGAGAACGACCATGAGGAGCAAGTAGGCGCACGCACCCGTCCATCCAAGGACCTTCACTCGGGGTTTTGTGTGTATCAGGCGCGGCAGTGCGATCAAGCCTGACCAGAGTGCGAGGCCGGCATTCAAGGCAGAGAACACGAGGGCCTGGCCAACGCCACCGATCAGCCCGAGTGCGCTGCCCTTGGCGAAGAAGAATCCATTGGCAGCGGTTTCGACCGTGACGGCAAACACCACGAACAGCCATCTGAGAAGTTGATTCGGGTTTCGGTGCGGTCGTGACAGTTCGTGTTCGCGCCGAAACTCCCGGTACTCGCGTTCGTATTCTTCGAACTCCTCACGGAGAGCGTCCAAGTGGCCGATGTCGTCAGTCACCTGGACCCTGAAATCCGCGAGGGCGGTTTGTGCCGCAGACTCGATCGAAGCGCGCGAATCCGCTCCAAGTAGGCCACGCCTTATCCGGGCCTCATACAGGTCGATTTGAAGCTCGTAATCGCGTCGTGCCGCCGCGCTTCGGCGCTGTATCTCCGTACGGATGTCGCCTTCCGCTGCGGTTTCATTGCGACCGTCTTGGGATGGAAGATTCGCAACGCCATCTTCGGCGCCACGCTCCGCCACGCGAAGCTCCGCCGCAAGCTGCTCGAGATCGACCGGAGGGAAAAGCTGTGCAGACGGCAGAACCCCCTCGCGGGATCCGACCAGCAGCTTGGTCAATTCAGTCAACGGTCGTGGAGTCATCTAGAAAGTTGCTTCTCACTGAACTCAAAGTGCGTTTTCGTGACCGAGGCAGTCTACGGCGAGGCGATACCCTGCATTGTCTGCGTCGGCGCGCGCCGTCGGTGTCTCGGGCGCGATTGAGAGAAGGCTCGTTAACGTATCGGCGGAACGTGCATCAGGGACCAGCGTCGATGATCGTCGCGCTGGAATCCGCCCCTCCCACCAACACGCGAGCGCCAGCCGCCCGTCTTCGCACGCGAATTCACGCGCAATTCAGCGCAATCGGCAGTAGTCGTATTGGTTAACTCGCCGTCGTTGTTTGGCCCGATGTGAATATGGCGGAAATTCGTAGCGCTGGTGAGCCCAAGCACGTGGTGGAGTTGCCGTGCCCGCCTACCGCATGCGGATCGTCGTCGCGGTCTCCTTCTCTTCATGGGGGCCGCGCACACGCTCGACGACGCGGAGCTCCGATTCGTCAGGAGAGAACGTGAGGCGTCGCTCGAAATCAAGATCGAGGCCCCGCATCCTCCAGCGCGATCGCTGCACCAGCGTATCGCCGTCCCACTCGTGCGAATCGCGGTGTTCGATGCGACCTGTGGCGCCCTTCTCCTCGCGCATGAAGCCACTACCGCCACCCATCGTGATGTGCCCTCCGCCGCCTGGCAGCTCAGACGCTCCCGCAGGTGGCGCGAACACGAACATCTCGCTGTCGATCGGTCCGTTCACCTCGATCTGCTGAACCGTCACGTCGTGTCGCTGCCAGCGTACCTCGTCGCTCGCCGGGAAGCGATGACCGACCTCGCCCCGCTGGCGCATGACGATTTGGTCAGCGTTCCTGATCCAGAACAGAACTGGGCCGCCGCTCATGACGTGCGGAAACGGAGGTGGCTCGTAGGCGACGGAGATGACGTGGCAGCCATCTTCGTCGCGCACGAATTCTGCACGGTCGACGTGCTCAGCGATGTAATGGAACAGAAATGATTCGCCATTGCCAAATGGCACATCCCAGCGGAAGACGTGTGGCCGGTGCACCAACTGAGGGAGCGGATTCGCTGCGTAGCGCGGTGTGTGACCGGGAAAGCCGCCACCGAAGGTCTGGTGCAGTCGCTCGCCATCGCCTACCTGCAGATCTCCAGGTGCGCCGAGGCGCTGCGATCGAAAACGGTTCGGCGCATGGAAGACGAACTGCACCTTGTGGTGATTCGCGCTGCCCGCGTTGGTGTCACCCGATTCCGTCCTACTGAGCGCCTCGACGCTCAGGCTCCTCAACCTTCGATAGGTCGCGGCAACGTCTTCGAGCAAAGCACGCGCGTCCATCTGAGTCCCACCTACTCTGGTAGCGAAGCCGAGACGTACTTCGCAGCAGTCGGGGATAGTGTAGACGGCATCCTTCGCCTGGTCAGTTGGCTTCCCATCCGTAGCTCGCTCGCGTGGACAGGGCTTGCCATCCGTAGCTCGCTCGCGTGTCGGGCGAAGGATGGAGGCGCCGCCCGGATTTGAACCGGGGATGGAGGTTTTGCAGACCTCTGCCTTACCACTTGGCGACGGCGCCGGCTGGAACTGTGCTCGTGTTGAGGGAAGTCCGGCCGCGTCTAGCTGCGGCGACAACAGCGACAGGCCCCCAGAAGGTGGCCTCTACGTACGATCGCGATCGAAGGCTGGTGCTCCATTCAACGACTCTATGGTCCGCCGTCGCGTGTCTGTTGCTCGCTAACAACGAGGCCAGGCCGCAGGCCTGGCCTAGCCGAAGCTCGCCGCAGGCGAGCGAAGGCTGGAGCGGGAAACGGGATTCGAACCCGCGACTTCGACCTTGGCAAGGTCGCACTCTACCACTGAGTTATTCCCGCTCGCGACGAAATCACAGCGTACCACAGCGATCTCAGAGCAGGCAAGGTTGAGGCCGGCGTCTATAATCCTGTTCGCCATGGTCTTATCTCGCCAAAATTCACGTCTCGTGCGTCGGCTCCTCGCGCTCGTCAGTGTCTCGGTCGTCGGCTGCGCCGTAGTGGCCGCTTCCGAATTCTGGGAGTCGAAACCGTTCACCGAATGGTCCGACAAGGAAGTGGAGAAAGTCCTCACCGACTCGCCGTGGGCGGTGTTGATGGCTGTGCCGCTGCCGAACAGAGGACCAGTGCCCACCGGCGATACGGGCGGTGGAGAACGCGGCGGAGGCGGAGGCGGACGCGGTGGCGCAGAGGGGTTCGGCCCAGGTCCGCAGCGTGTGCGCCTGACGATCTCCTGGCGCAGCGCGCTGCCGCTCAGGGAAGCCGCGGTTCGTCAGCAGGCCGGCAAGAGCGGAACGATCACCGATGAGGCCAAGGCCGCTCTCGAGCGCGGCGAGAATCAGTATGTGATCGGCATTCAAGGTCTGCCGCCGCAGTATTTACGGCCGGGCCCCAACAACACCATCCAGGCGTTTCTGCGGCGTGAGGGCAAGGAGGCGATCGCCGCGACCCAGGGCGGCACGCAGATGATGCGCGGCGGTGCCCTCCTCCTCGTCGGCTTCCCGAGGACCGATCCGATCACGTTGAGCGACGGCGACGTCGAGTTCGACGTGAAGATGGGCGCGTTCTCCTTCAAGAAGAAGTTCAGGTTGAAGGATCTGGTCTTCAACGGGAAGCTGGCGTTATAGACGCGCACGCCTGGTGATCGCGCGCACTCAGAGTCGCGTCTCTCGCAACACCTGCGCGGCTTCTTCCGGCGACGTCGGGTTCACGTAGAAGCCGGTCGCCCACTCGAAGCCCGCGACCTTCGTCAGCGTCGGGATGATCTCCATGTGCCAGTGATAGAAGTCACTCGCCGCATCGTTGAGCGGTGCCGAGTGAATGAGCAGGTTGTAGGGCGGGTTCAGCAGCATCTTGTTCATGCGCCGCAGCAGGTCGCCCAGCAGGCGCGCCAGCGACGCGTACTCGTGGCGCGGCGCGTCCTCGAACAATGACTGGTGCCGCTTCGGTAGAATCCACGTCTCGAACGGAAACCGCGGCGCATAGGGCGCGATCGCCATCATGTCGCCGTTGTCGGCGATGACGCGGCGGCCGTCGCGCTCCTCCTGCGACAGCACGTCGCAGAAGACGCAGCGCTCCTTGCTCGCAAAGTGGGCGCGGGCGCCTTCCATCTCGTCGCGCACCTCGCGCGGAATGATCGGCAGCGCGATGAGCTGCGAATGCGGATGATCGAGCGACGAGCCCGCCGCCTTTCCGTGATTCTTGAAGACGATGATGTAGCGGAAGCGGCGATCGCGCTTCAGATCCTGCATCCGCTCCCGGAACGCCCACAGCACCTGCTCCACCGCCGCATCGCTCATCGTCGCCAGCGTGTCGTCGTGCTTCGGCGTCTCGATGATGACTTCGTGCGCGCCGATGCCGTTCATCTTGTCGAAGAGACCCTCGCCCTGTCGATCGAGCATGCCTTCGACACGCAGCACAGGTAACTGGTTCGGCACCACGCGCAGGTCCCATCCGGGACCGTTCGGGCCAGAGCCATCACGACGTCGCGCCAGCAGCTCGCGCGGCGTCATGTGCTCGTGGCCTTCACAGAAGGGGCAGCCAGGATCGGATGGGATCGTGACCGGCTCGATTCGGAAATCCGAGAGACGCTTGCCGCGGTCGGTGGAGATGATCACCCATCGACCAGTAATCGGGTCTTTTCTAAGCTCAGACAATGGATAGTGTAGGGCGGGCCTTGTTCTCTAGGCCCGCCGTCCTGGCTGCTCCAAGTGGACCGGCGTTGCGCAGCAGTTACGCCGCATCGAAAGCGTGAGCATACACCTCAATGTGCGCCGACTGATCGGTCATGTCGACGACCACCACGTCGAAGCGGCAAGGACGGTCGTGCAACTGGTGCCGCGCGAGGAAGTCGACGGCCATTTGTGTAAGCCGGCGCTGCTTCCACGCCGTGACCGCCTCGGCGCCGCCGCCGAAGTCGTCTCCCTTGCGCGTCTTGACCTCGACGAACACCGTGACATCGGTGTCGCGCGCGATGATGTCAATTTCTCCAAACCGCGTGCGGTAGCGACGCGCAAGAATTGAGTACCCCCGCCGAATCAGTTCCGCGCAGGCGAGATCTTCCCCGTGTTTTCCGAGTGTGTGCCGGGCATCTTCTGACATGCCCCGTGTCTTCGCACGTTCGAGGCCAACCCGCGCGCCGGGCCTGGAAGACAGGCCCGGCCTGCACTGTCGCTACTTCCCAACACTCGTGAGCGCCTGATCGAGGATCTTGATCGCAGTATCGGCCTGTTCCTTCGTCAGCACCAGCGGCGGGCACAGGCGAATCGCGTTCTGACCTGCCCCGAGCACCAGCAGTCCCCGTCTGAAACAGTCCTGGACGACGGCATCACGCTCGCGGGTCGCACGCTCCTTGGTCTGACGATCGCGCACGAGCTCGAGGCCGATCATGAGACCACGGCCGCGGACATCGCCGACGATCCGATGCCTGTCCATCAACGCCTTCGCGCCTGCCATCATGTGCGCGCCGACGGTCTCGGCATTCTTG
>DATFRP010000148.1:0-3369 GCA_035263125.1 Vicinamibacterales bacterium | reverse complement strand
GTGCTCGTGACCACCGTGCGCGCAACCAAGTCGCACGGCGGCAAGCCGTTCAACGTGCTCTCCAACGAAGATCTCGACGCGTTGAAGAAGGGCGCCGACAACCTCGCCGCGCACGTGAACATCGTGCGGCAGTACGGCCTGCCCTGCGTCGTGGCGATCAACAGCTTCCCGACCGACACGGCGCGCGAGATCGCGCTCGTGCGCGATCTCGCGCTCAAGGCCGGCGCCGAGACGGTGGTCGTGCATTCGGGCTTCTCCGAGGGCGGCGCGGGTGCGGTGGCGCTGGCCGAGGCGGTGACCGCGGCGTGCGACAAGCCAAACACGTTCTCGTTCCTGACACCGAGCGGCACGGGACTCGTGCAGCAGATTGAAGCGATCGCGACGAAGCTCTACGGCGCCGCGGGGATCGACCTCGAATCGCAGGCGCGCAAGGATCTCGAGCGCATCGAGAAACTGGGTCTCGGCCACGCGCCCGTGTGCATGGCGAAGACGCACCTCTCGCTGTCGCACGATCCGTTGCTGCGCAACCGGCCGACCGGCTTCATCCTGCCCGTTCGCGGTCTCGTGCCGAGCGCCGGCGCCGAGTTCGTGGTCGCCCTGTGCGGCGAGATGCAGCGCATGCCCGGCCTCGGCAAGACGCCGGCGTTCATGAACATCGATATCGATGCGGAAGGGCGGACGGTCGGATTGTTCTAAGGAATCAGGCGCATGTCTGACGACGCTCTGCGCGACTCGTGTCTGACGCAGCTCACTGCGAGCCTGAAGGCGCTTGCGAGCGAGCCGTCGGATCAGCTCGCGCTTTTTCCCGACTCCATCAGCAGGGCCGACGATCTGGCATCGCGCTTTGACGATGCGCGTGCGGTTTTCAGCGAGTACGAGAGCAGCCTGTCGCGACCACAACTCGACGCGCTTGCGGCGCTCGGCGAACGGCTCGCCACGATCTCACGTGACGGCGCCGAATTCGATCCGGGTTTGTGGACCGACGAAGCCGTCAGAGCGAGCGTGCACTGGCGCGACGTGCGCGCACTTGCGAAGGCGGCTCTCGATGCTTTCGAGCGGGTGACGTGAACACGATCGAACGATTCGTCGGGACGTACGAGGGCACCGGATCGTGGCACGATGCGGCGGCCAAGTCCGGCACGTACACGATCCGGCAAACGAACGTGACTACGGCAGAAGGCTTCGAGGTCTCGTTCAAGCACGACTTCGACGACGGCACTGTGGTCGACGCGCGGTTTGCGATGACCTGGGTTGCGCCGAACATCTTCCGCGTTGACCTCGCCGGCGCAGCGCTCGGCCACGGCTATGTGTCCGACGATTACTGCCACTACTACTTCAGATCGGGCAACCGGTTCGTGGAAGCGAGCTACCGCGCGAATGGCGAGGGCCTGCGGGTCAACGGCTCGAGCAGCACGAACGCGGAAGGCCACTTCACCGCATGGACGGAGATTCTCACACGCGCACGTTGACCCCCCCGAAGGGATTCCTGTTCGACTACGGCGGCACGCTGGTCGAGGAAGTCAGCGTCGATCCGCGCGCCGGCAACGAGTGGCTGCTCTCGCGTGCGTCATACCGGCCCGCATCCATCGCCCTCGATGACGTGCTTGCGCGGGTCGCGCGGGTCTCGCGAGACGTCGCCTCGCTGCGTGACGACACGCACATCGAGACGCCGTGGACGTCGCTCACCAGGCTGATTCACGACGCGGTCGGCATTCGATTCGACGCGCCGATGGCCGAGCTCGAACTGGGATTCTGGAGGGCGACGGTGCGGACCGAGCCGATGCCTGGAGCGCGCGCGGCGCTCGAGCAATTTCAGCGCGCCGGCATGCCCATGGGCGTCGTGAGCAACACCGGCTTCAGCGAGCAGGTCATCCGATTCGAGCTCGGGAAGCACGGGCTGACGGACCATCTGGCATTTGTGATGGTCTCCTCGGACTACGCCGTCCGAAAGCCGAACGTGCTGCTCTATGAAGTTGCCGCCGCGCGGCTCGGTGTCGAGCCGGCCGATATCTGGTTCGTCGGAGATCGACTCGACACCGATGTTGCCGGCGCCAAGGCTGCCGGCATGACCGCAGTCTGGTTCAACATCGGCGCTCGACGCGAGACGTCTCATCACCCCGATCTCACCGTTGCTGATTGGAGTGCGCTGCTCCACCATGTCCTCGGGGCACAGCCTCTTTCGTAGCAGCTGTCCGGCGCTGCCCGCGCGAGCGTTTCTTCAACTGGCCACGAAGAGAAGCGGAGATTGTGGGCCACGGAGATCACGAAGAACACCAAGTCAAGCAACGGAGGACGGCCTTCGTGATCTCTGTGTTCTCCGTGGCCAAATTCTCGGTGTTCTTCGTGGCGTGCACGCGGATGCCCTGCGCGACACCACAAAACGGTGTAACGCAGGCGCGTCTCGTAAAGTCTCCCGGTGCATGGCCGACAACCCAGTGGATCCCACCAGTTTCCGGTCTTCGTCCACGTGCGTCTGGAGGATGCGATGAAACGAAACGCAATGGTCGCAGCCACCCTGGTGTTCGCTGCTGCGATCGGTGTCCATGCCCAGGGTCCACAGGCTTCGACGGCCGAGGAGTTCGAAGCCAAGCTTGGATACCAGACCGGCACGGTGACGCTCAACGGCGGCATGGCGAAGATCCAGCTTCCGGCTTCCTTTCGTTTCATCGGACCCGAAGGGAGCCGTCGTCTGCTGACCGAGGCGTGGGGCAACCCGCCTGGAGCTGCAGAGGGTGTGCTCGGCATGTTGATCCCCACTGCTTCGAGTCCGCTTTCGAAAGGCGGGTGGGGCATCGTCATCACGTTCGACGAGGACGGATACGTGAACGACAGCGACGCCGCCAAGATGGACTACGGCAAGCTCCTGAAACAGATGCAGGAGCAGGCGACGGAATCGAACGAGGCGCGACGGAAGCAGGGTTTCCAGACCGTCCGTCTTGTCGGCTGGGCCGAGCCGCCCTCGTACGACAGTGCCACGCACAAGATGTACTGGGCGAAGGATCTCGTCTTCAGTGACGAGCCCGATCACACTCTCAACTACAGCATCCGGATCCTCGGGCGTCGAGGCGTGCTCGTGCTCAATGCCGTTGCGTCGATGGATCAACTCACAGCAATTCGTGGCGAGGCTAAGAACGTGCTGGCCGCCATCGAATTCAACGAGGGTCACCGCTACACGGACTTCCTCCCCGGCAAGGACAAGGCGGCGGCGTATGGACTGGCAGGCCTCCTCGTGGGTGCCACCGCGGTGAAGGCCGGGTTCTTCAAACTGCTGTGGGTCGGCATCCTCGCGTTCAAGAAGGTCATCATCGTCGGTGCCGTCGCGCTGCTCGGCGCGCTCAAGCGTCTGTTCGGCGGAGGGAAGCAGACTGC
>DATFRP010000147.1:0-7350 GCA_035263125.1 Vicinamibacterales bacterium | reverse complement strand
CGTCCGTGCCGCGGGTCAGCCGGCGCTCCCGAGCGTCGAGGTGGAACGGCCCGAATCGATAGCTGCCGAGAACCGCGGTGTCAGTCACGCAACCCTTTCAGGAGACTTTTGCTCGATTTTAGCCCCTCGTTCGGGAGATCGAACCCTGAAACACTGGACGAGGCCACTGTCGTATCCTCTGCGTCGAAGTACAATCCGCACGTCGAAGGGGCTGGAATTCAAAATGCAAAATGCAAAATGCAAAACAGGATGGTTCCGCTCGAACGGCTTACCGCCGTTCTTTTGCATTTTGCTTTTGCATTTTGCATTTTGAATTTTGCATTTACCGTTGCACTCAAGGAGGAATCGCTGTGTTGAAGAAAGTGGCGTTAGTCGCAATCTGCCTCGCGTCCCTTGGTGGGACTGCGATGGCGCAGGACGCGAAGACCGTCATCGCCAACGCGAAGAAGGCGTTGGGCGATGTCACCTCCATCACCTATTCAGGATCGGCCAAGGACGTAGCCTTTCAGCAGTGTGGCGCCAACAAGGCGCAGATGAACTGCCAGGGCACGCACGATCCGATGCGGCCGATCGACAGCTACGTCCGCGTGATCGACCTGACGGCCCCGGCATCACGCGCCACCGGTGCGACCAACAACATCGGCGCCGGGGGTTCGACGACGATCACGCCTGGCACGTACTTCCAACAGGTCACGGCGCAGCAGGCGGATGTGGCGCAGCCGTGGGCACAGTCGGTGGAGCTCTACATCACCCCGTGGGGCTTTCTGAAGGGCGCGGAGGCGAACAACGCCACCGCGAAGAAGGCGGGCAAGAACACGGTGCTGACGTGGAGTCCGACCGTGAAGGCGCCCTCCGGCAAGGCCTATACGATCAACGGCTACGTGAACGACAAGAATCAGATCGAGCGCGTCGAGACCTGGCTCGGTGAAAACATCATGGGCGACATGCACATCCTCGCCACCTACTCGGGGTGGAAGGACTTCGGCGGCGGCGCGATCGCCCCGACGAAAATCGTGCAGACGCGCGGCGAGTGGCCGTTCTTCGAAGTCGACGTGACAGCGGCGAAGGCGAATCCGACCGATCTCGCGGCGCTGGCTCCGGCACCGCCGCCGCGCGGTGGCGGCCCCGGTGGCGGCGGTGCACCGGCGGGCGGCGCTGGCCGCGGCGGTGCGCCCCCGGCACTGACCGTCACCACGGAAAAGCTCGGCGACGGACTCTATCGACTCACGACCGGCGCCGGCAGCTACGACTCGCTGCTGGTCGAGTTCAAGGACTACGTGATGATGCTCGAGGCCGGCCAGTCGATCGCGCGTGGCCAGCTGTACGTCGACGAATCGAAGAAGCTGTTCCCGAACAAGCCGATTCGCTACGTCTTCAACACCCACCCGCACTCCGATCACACCGGCGGCCTGCCTGCGCTGGTCGCCGAAGGCGCCACGATCATCACGTCGAAGAACAACGAGGTGTTCTTCGATCGCGCGCTCAACACGCCGCGCACGCTGCTCGACGACGTGCTGGCCAAGAACCCGAAGAAGGCGAAGGTCGAAGGCGTGATGGGGAAGAAGGTCTACTCGGACGGCACGCGCACCGTGGAGTTGTACACCGTGAATCCGGTGCCGCACTCGAACGGGCTGATGATCGCCTACATCCCGAAGGAGAAGATCCTGTTCCAGGGCGACTTCACGGTGACGCCCGGGCAGCCGGCCAACGATCACGTGAAAGCGCTGGCGCCGATCGTCAAGAAGCTCAATCTCGACTTCGATCGCTACATCAACGTGCACACGTCTCCGATGCCGCAGACGGGGAAAGAGTTCTGGGCAGCGGTCGACGCCGCCAGCAAGACCGAGTAGAGTCCGGTTAAGGCATTTCAGAAACTATTCAGAAATACGCCAGCGTTCCTAAAGGACGCTGGCGTCCCTCCGGTCTTAGCCTCTCGATCAACGCGGTCACGAACCGCCCAAGAGAGGGGCAAGACGATGCCGAAGCTGCTTCCAGATCAGACGTTTTATCCATCGCCGACGATGGCCATGCAGGCGCCCGCAGAGACGGTGGCGTATGTCGCGCTGCTCAACCCGGACCCGACGCGATGCGACGCGCTGGCTGTGCTCGACGTGAATCCCGCGTCGCCTTCCCATGGCGCGCAGATCGCGCGTGTCGACATGCCGCAGGCGGGCGATGAGCTCCACCATTTCGGGTGGAACGCCTGCAGCTCGTGCCTGTGCCCGAACTCGCCGCATCCGCACATGCATCGGCGCTATCTCGTCGTCCCCGGCATGCGTTCATCACGCATTCACGTCGTCGACACCGCGTCCGATCCGCGACGACCGGCGCTCGTGAAAGTGATCGAGGCCGACGAGGTCATCCGCAAGACCGGCTACAGCCGTCCGCATACGGCGCACTGCGGCCCGGATGGCATCTACATCAACGCGCTCGGCAACGCCGACGGCGACGGCCCGGGTGGCATCTTCGTGCTCGACCCGGAGACCTTCGAGATCAAAGGGCGCTGGGAGAAGGATCGTGGACCGCAGCAGCTGGCCTACGACTTCTGGTGGCATCTCGGTCACGACACGATGATCACGAGCGAGTGGGGCACGCCGAACATGGTGGAGAACGGCGTGAATCCCGAGCTGCTGCTCGCCGGCAAGTACGGCAACGCGCTGCACGTGTGGGATCTGACTCGACGCGTGCATCTGCAGAAGCTGGAGCTCGGCCCCGAGTATCAGATGGTGCTCGAGCTGCGCCCGGCACACGATCCGAACGAGACTTACGGCTTCGTCGGTGTCGTCACCAGCCTGAAGGATCTCTCTGCGTCGATTTGGATGTGGTATCGCGACGGCAACAACAAGCATGCGTCGTGGCGCATCCGCAAGGTGATCGAGATCCCCGCGGAACCGGCGGCCGCTGACGATCTGCCACCGCTCCTCAAGGGTTTCGGCGCAGTGCCGCCGCTCGTCACCGACATCAACCTCTCGCTCGACGATCGATTCCTGTACGTCTCGTGCTGGGGCACCGGCGAGCTGAAGCAGTTCGATGTCTCCGATCCCTTCAACCCGGTCGAGACCGGCTCCGTGAAGATCGGCGGCATTGTCCGTCGTCAGCCGCATCCCGCGCGTCCGGGGCAGCCGCTTACCGGCGCGCCGCAGATGGTGGAGATCAGCCGCGATGGCAAACGCGTCTACCTCACCAACTCGCTCTATCGCACGTGGGACGCGCAGTTCTATCCCGACGGCATCAAGGGCTGGCTCGCGAAGATCGACGTCCGCGCGAGCGGCGGCATCGAGCTCGATCCCGCCGGCTTCGTCGAGTTCGACGGCATGCGTCCGCACCAGGTGCATCTCGAAGGGGGAGACGCCAGTTCGGATTCCTACTGCTTCTCGTAGGCCCCAGGGCTCAGGCCTCAGGGCCCAGGGCTGGTCCCGGCCCGAGACCTGATTCCTTGCCCAGCCCTGAGGCCTGAGGCCTGGGCCCTGAGGCCTTCTTGCATGGGAAGGATCTGTGTCATGTCGACCGAGATGATGTTCCCGTGGGCAACGTTGATCGCATTAGGTGCCTTCCATGGCATCAACCCTGGAATGGGCTGGCTGTTTGCGGTGGCCCTTGGCATGCAGGAACAGCGTCGCCGTGCGGTGCTGCGTGCGCTCGTGCCGCTCGGTGCAGGGCATGCGCTCGCGGTCGCGGGCGCGGTCGGTGTGGCGCTCGGGATCGGGTTCGTGATCCCGCTCGGCTGGTTGCGCTGGCCGATCGCCGTTGTGCTTGTCGCGCTCGGCGTGCGGCGCCTGTTCCGTCATGGCCATCCGCGATGGGGAGGCATGCGGGTGAGCATGCCCGGGCTGACTGTGTGGTCGTTCCTGATGGCGACTGCACACGGTGCCGGCCTCATGGTGGTGCCGGTTTTCATGGGCATGTCGATGGCGGGAGCAGAGGAGCACGCACATCACCTCCATCACATGCAAGCGGCCGGCATCAGTGCGGGCGCTGCGTTCTTCGCCACTGGCCTGCACGCGGTGGGCTATCTGGTGGTGACTGCGTTCGTC
Organism: Vicinamibacterales bacterium; assembly: GCA_035263125.1. GTDB lineage: Bacteria > Acidobacteriota > Vicinamibacteria > Vicinamibacterales > UBA2999 > Gp6-AA40. The sequence continues at coordinate 3,316 of DATFRP010000147.1, read as the reverse complement.
GCCGTCCTGGTGTTCGAGAAGGTGGGCGTCGGCATCCTGCGACGCGCGTGGTTCAACCTCGATCTGATCTGGTCGGCCGCACTGATTGTGACCGGCACGCTGACGTTGATGCTGTAGTGTCCGGCTTTAGGCCGCGCTGTAGACGTCCGCCTTTGGCGGACTCTCGTGTGGACGGCGCTCCCGGACATGTTCTTTGTCACGGCTCCGCACCCAGAGTTCACACATGTTGGCTGGCGGCCGCGCGCTGCTGCGGCCGGGAACGCGGCCTCCGCTGATACCCTTACGCTGACGCGTCGACTAGCGGCTGAATCGTTGCCGATCTGTCACGCGGCTCAAAGTATCCGAGCTGACTCACGTCAACTCGAACGCGGTGACGGAAGTCGACGCGATGAATCGCTCCGGCCGCGTTCCTGCTCCCTGAGATATGTGTCGCGCTCGCGTCGACCTTGCTAACGCGGTCGCCATCCAACATGCGTGAACTCTGGCTGACGAGGTGGCCGAAGCGCCACGTGTGAAGGCAGCAGGCGAGCCTCAGTGGGCGGAATCAGTGCTACTGTTCACATCCTCGTCCGCCTCAACCCAGACTGGATCTGCGAAGCCGGCTTCAGCCGGACCACGTAGTCGGTGCGATCACGATCCATGTCGGTGCGATCGTGATCCAGGTCAGTGCGATTGATCCTGGTCGGCGGACCGTGGCTACGTGCGAGGCCGCGGATCGAGCGGACCTGGAAAGCACAGGTATCTGACGTCGAACATCTTCTCGACGCCTGATTCGGTGACGGTGAACATGGCCGCGCGTCCGTCCAGTTGCACCGGCCCGAGCGGTTTTCCTCCCATGCTCTTCATGTAGTCGAGGGCACCCTGCAGCAGCTGCTGTGCGGCCTTGCGACAATCAGCGAGCTGCTCGAACCCATCCTGCGGTTCCCACGTCGTAGTCTCGGTCGTGCCCTTCTTCGTGTAGTACTTCTCCCACAGGATCCACGTCGCGTTCGATTGCGCACCGGCGAACGACGGCGCCGTCGCGAGCACGCCAACGATCAGAGCGAATGCGATCGCGCGCATGGTCAAGGCTTCGGTTGATTCACGAGGGCGACGACGTCGGGTGTGATGTCGAGGCTCGGGTCGGCCCAGGCGAGCATGCCCGAGTCCTGATTCATGACGAAGAACAGTCCGCGTTTCCTGGCGACGGAGTCGACGGCCGGTCCGAACTTGGCGAGGAACGCGTTCTCCAGATCCCGCCGCACGCCCAGGAATTCAGCTTGCGCGTCTTCCATGAACCGCTGCAGATTCAGTTGAAACCGATCGATCTCCTGCTCGCGCTCACGCCTGGCGCTCTCGGCCAGCACGGACGAACGCTGGGCCAGCTCCTGCTGAAGCGCCTTCAGCCTGGCGTTACGGGCTTCCGCTTCGCGTGACTTCTCGGACTGGAGCGAGTCGAGCTTTGCTCGTGCGGCCTTCCCGTCGTTCGATTCAAAGAACGCACGCTGCGGGCTGACGTACGCGAGTCGAATCGCGTCGACGTTGAGTGACTGAGCTGACTGGGCAGCCGCGATCGATGGCAGCACCAGCGAGAGCATGAGGGCGCTACTGAGGGCGTACTTCGACATCGCAGTCCCTCCGCGGAAGGTCGGCAGTCAATCAGACGACGGGCCGGGGCTTCTGGTCGGAGGGGCAATGCGAGTCAGTCGATCTTCACTCTCCGTCGGAACTGCTGGTTCTCGTTGCAGACGAACTCAATTGGCTCCTCGTCGGCCATCACGCGCTGGTTGATGCGAACGGTCCACGGCTTGGTGAACGCTTTCGCATCCTCGACGGTCACGTCGATTTCCAGCTTCCCGAACATCGGACGACGGAAGCGTTCGGTGAACTTCGCCTGACCGCTGAACGGCGTGCCGCGTACATCGAGCCAACCGTCGTACACGCTCTCTTCGGCGCCGCGCAGGTTGTTGGTCTCCACCACCAGCGTGTCGCTCTCCCATCGTCCGACGGAGTAGCCGTACCAGAACGGCTGCGGCTCGCCTTGCGGCGGCAGCTTGCGTCCGTCGATGTAGATGTAACGCAGCCCGTAGTTCGACTCGTACAGGATCACGATCAGCTTCGGCGTCTGGACGATCTTCCGCGGCTGCGGCTGCATGTGGAACTGCGTGATCCCCATCGGCATGCAGTTGGCATCGGGGTTGTCTTTCATGTCGCTCGCCATCCGCTTCTTCTTGATATCTGCGGCCCACGGCGTCATCGGCAGGCCGCCGGAGATGTTCGTGGCGATGTCCCAGAACGCTCCCAGCGGCGGCGAATTCGGATCAAGAGGGAACGCCGTCACGGGCGGCTCGACGACGACGTCAGCGCCGGCGTCGCGATTGCGTTGCGTGAAGAGCCCGGCCAGCTCCGAGGGCAGCGGCTCGCGATCGGCTCTCAGCCAGTTGCCGGAGAGGTCAGGCTTTCCGTCGGCTGTTCGCGGCCCGGGTGCGTCCATGCGAACGGCGCCCTTCGCATCGCGCGGCACAGCAGCGTCCTGGAACTTGCCCCACTGCGCGGAAACAGCGACCGTATACGCCAACAGAAGAACGATCGCACTGGATGCTACGTACTTCATCGCCACCTCGAAACGTCGAATGCGCCGATTCTGACATGGAACAGAGGGCCCGCCTAAGGCCGAGTGGCGATACAGTGAAGGCGGACATTTACACCTGCGGGGCGAGGTGATCGATTTCGGCGAGCTCTTCGCGAGAAAGAGACCAGTTCACGGCTGCGGCATTTGCGCGCACCTGCTCAGGCGAGGTGGCGCCCGCGATCACCGAGGCGACCTGCGGGTGTGAGGCGAGCCACGAGAACGCGAGCTCGAGGAGCGTATGCGTCCGCGCCGCTGCGAACGCCTTCAGCGCTTCAGCGATGCGGACGTTCTTGTCACTGGTGAAGCGGGATGTCCATGGCAGCGACAGGCGGCTGTCCTTGGGGGCTCCTTTCCCAGCTTCGTACTTCCCGGTCAGCAACCCGCTCGCCAGCGGGAAGTAGGGCAGGAACGCGAGGTCGAGACGATCGCATTCGGGCAGGACGCTCTTCTCGGGCTCGCGATGCAACAGGCTGTACTCGTTCTGCACGCTGACGAATCGTGCCGCACCCGACTTCGTCCCGCGAGTTGCTTCGTCCAGCTGCTCGGCGGAGAAATTCGAGCAGCCGATCTCTTTCACCTTGCCCGACTGCACCAGCTCGTTCATCGCTCCGAGCGTGTCGGCAATGGGAACTGTCTGATCGGGCTGATGCAGTTGATAGAGATCGATGTAGTCGGTGGCCAGACGCTTGAGGCTGTCATCGCACG
>DATFRP010000146.1:0-12715 GCA_035263125.1 Vicinamibacterales bacterium | reverse complement strand
TCGCCGCCGAGCGCAAGGACCGAGCGATGAAACTGCTCGATCGATCCGCTGTGGACGACGCTCCACGTGCGGCCTCCACCTTCCATGGCCAGCGCGGTCTCGAGTGACGGCGGTTGATCGAAGTGCTCGACGAATCGCACGCGGCTTCGCTGGTAGCCGCGGCGCACGTCGTCGAGCGCGCCGCTCACGGTGACGCGACCGTGGTGCATCAGCGTCACGTAGTCCGACATCCGTTCCACCTCGTCGAGCAGGTGTGACGAGAAGATCACCGTGCGACCGTCATCGGCCACGGCGCGGACGATCGCATCGAGGATGTCGCGGCGCACCATGGCGTCGAGGCCAGAGGAGGGCTCGTCGAGAATCAGCAGCTCGGGACGATGGGCCACGGCCGCGATCAGGCCGGCCTGGGCGCGCATACCTTTCGAAAGCTCTTTGACCTTCTTGGCCGGGTCCAGCGCGAACGAGTCGAGCAGCTCGCGCGCGTACGATTCATCCCACGTTGGATGAAACGCCTGGGTGTAGCGCATCAGCTCGTCGACGCGCATCCACTCCGGCAACTCGCGTTCTTCGGAAAGGTAGCCGACGCGGCTCAAGACGCCGACCGGATCGCGAACTGGATCGCGTCCAAAGACGCGGACCGATCCGGTGTGGGCGCGCAGCAGCCCGAGCAGATGCTTGAGGAGCGTCGTCTTGCCGGCGCCGTTGGCGCCGACGAGACCGTAGACCTGGCCAGCGTCCGCGTGGAATGACACTCGATCGAGGGCGGTCTTGCTGCCGAACGATCGCGAGAGGTCGTTGACGTCGACGATCTGTCCCATGCTATTTCTCCACGTCCGCCGGTTCGGCGGAGTCCATCGCCGCTTTGCGTTCGCGAATCATCCGAAGGATGTCTTCCGCGGTGAAGTTCAACTGGTGCGTCTCTGCGAGCAGAGCGTCGATACGCTGCTCGATGACGCGGCGCCGCTCGCGGAGCGCCAGCTTCAGACGCCCTTCTGATACGAACGTGCCCGAGCCTTGTCGCTTGTGAACGACTCCCGAGATCTCCAATTCGTGGTACGCCTTCACGATCGTGTTTGGCGTCACCTTCAACTGCAGCGCCAGCGTCCGGATGGCTGGAAGCTCTTCGCCGGGCCTCAGCAGGCCTGAGGCCACCAGATATTTGACCTGGTTGACGATCTGCCGATAGATCGGCACGCCGTCGGTCACGTTGATGGTGATGTCCATCGAACAAGATCTACTGTTCGGCGAAGTTCAAGTGTATGGGTATACTGATACAATTTGTGGCAGCCGTCAAGTCCTCGAGTCCCACCTGCTTTACGCTACACGCGTAGATGATTTCTCGCGTCGTCATCGCCGGCGGCGGTATTGGTGGGCTCACCCTCGCTGCTGCGCTGCGGCGCCGAGGCGTACACGTCACGGTGCTCGAACGCGCAGCTGAACTGCGGCCCGTGGGCGCGGGGCTGGCGCTCGGACCGAATGCGATGATGGCGTTGGCGCGCATCGGCCTCGCGCAGCCGGCTGCCGCAGCCGGCGTTGCGATCGAACGCAGCGTCATTCTCGATGCCGGCGGTCGACCGCTGGGCTTCGAGGTCGATGTCGCGGATCTCTCGAGGGAACTCGGTCATGGGATCGTGGCGCTGCATCGCACACGATTACACGACGTCCTCCTCGACGCCGTGGGCCGCGACCAGGTTCGGACCAACACTCGTGTGATTCGATACGACATGCGGTCCGACGGCGTCGAGGCCACGTGCCAGGACGGGGCCTCTGTCGCTGGTGACCTGCTCGTGGCCGCGGACGGTCTGCACTCGACCCTGCGCGCGCAGATGGTCGGCGACGGCGCACCGCGTTACGCCGGATACACGAGTTGGCGCGGCGTGACGCCGCCGGGATCGGTCGCGCCTCCCGTCCGGCTGAGCGAGAGCTGGGGCCGCGGCGAGCGCTTCGGCATCGTGAACATCGGCTTCGGCGAGATCTACTGGTTTGCGGTGGCCGATGCGCCTGCGAGCGGCCAAGACTCTCACGTCAAAGAAGAATTGCTTGACCGTTTCGCTGGGTGGCATGCGCCGATCGCCGAGATCATCGAGGCCACTCCTGCCGATCGGATCCTGCGGACCGACATCAGCGATCGTGACCCGATTCGGCGCTGGCACGAGGGCCACGTCGTCCTGCTCGGTGATGCTGCGCATCCGATGACGCCGAACCTTGGACAAGGGGCGGGACAGGCGATCGAGGACGCGATCGTTCTCGACCACTGTCTGTCAGCACATGTGGCATTGGAAGGAGCGCTTCGCGCTTACGAGCAGCGCCGCGTTGCACGCGCGAATTGGATGGTGTTGGGCTCTCGTCGCCTGGGCGCCGTCGCCCAATTGCGGAACCCTGTTGCCGCCTGGCTACGCGACGCCGCCTTGCGAATGACGCCACCGTCGGTCGCGCTGACGCAGGCACGGAAGCTGATGCAGGTCGATTTCGACGCGTGAGATGCGACACATGGAGTCGCCCGATGTAGGCCACAGTCGATGTCATCCGCGTCGAGGTGGTTGCACACGTAGACGAGATCGAAGCGGCGGTCGTCAAGGAGTTCGAAGGCTTCGGCATTGGCTTAAGGAGGCGTCGAACGATGAGTGACTTGGCCCGATGGGAGTTGCGCGGCCCAGTCCGAACGCTCCAAACCCAATTTGCCGAGTGGAATCCTGAGGCCGGAGACTGGTGGCCGCTCAAGAATCGGTTGGTCGCGACGTTCCGCACCGACGGCCAACTGAGCGAGATCGAACATCACAATCCGGACGGATCGCTTCCCCGCGAAGTTCGCCGATACGACGAGGCCGGTCAGCTGACCGAGGATCAGTGGTGGTCAAACGACGTCCTGACGAGGCGCGTCGTCCACACGTATGACGTCGGCGGTCGATCCGCCTTAGCCGTGACGGTCGATTTAGACGGCACGAAGCACGCAACCGAACGCTCTCAATACGATGAGAACGGGCGCAAGACGAAGGTGGTCTTCCTTCCGGTTCCAGAGACCAGCGGTGCAACGTGTTCAACGGGTTCGTGTGGAACGATGTATGGCGTGGAGGGCACCGACGTCGCGTACTCGGCGCCTGGCGCGACGACCAGCACCACGATCTACGATGAACACGAGCGTCCGTCGGAAGCGTCCTTTTGCGATGCGAACAATGCTCTTGTCAGCCGTGTCGAGTTTTCGAGGGACCAAGATGGACGTGTGCTGAGCGAACGAATGGAGTTCGCTGGCCCTGCGGGACTGCTCGGCCCCTCGTTCGACGCCAACGTGCCTGCCGACGAGCGAGCATCAATGATAGAGCTGCTCAAGACGGTGTTCGATGACCAGGCGTTCTCTGTTGCGACATACGCGTACGACGAGAAGGGCCGCCGCATTGAGACCATTCGGCGAATGGGGAAGTTGTCCGAAGAGCGCGTGACTGTTCGCTACGACGACTTCGACAACCCGGTGGAAGAGGTCAGGTCAGATGTGAGCCGCGAGATGAGGATGGACGATGGAGTGGTGAAGACCGAGGAAAAGCCATCTCACGTTCAGCACGTCAGGTTCGAATATCAGTACGACGCCCATGGTAACTGGACGGAGCGCATTGTCTCGCAGCGACTGGAGCCGAACGCAGACGAGCGGCCCTCGAACATCGAGCGGCGGACGATTGCGTACTACACCGACTGAAGCAGCCTGGTCGCTCGTTCGGACGCCCGTGAGGCGATCGCACGGAAAGTCCTCGACCTTGAATCCATTCTTATAGAGCAGGGATTGGGGGAAGATGTGATGGCTGTGGATGCCGTATGCATCGCCGCGCGTCTGAGCGAGCGGGAGCCCGTTAAACCAGTCGATTACATTGGAAGACCAAGGGTTACGGCCAAAGCCTCGTCTACACGCGACATCTCGTCGGCGGTCAACCTGCCGACGCGCGCCTTCAGCCGGGTCTTGTCAATCGAACGAATTTGGTCCCCGAGTGCGCGGCCCGACTTTCCCTTGATCTCTACCATTGCCTCGCCCGGATACAGTGATTCGGTGTTGCTGGTGATCGGCAGCACGACGACCCTGGTACCGTAACGATTGCACGAGTCGTTCGAGACGACGACCGCAGGGCGTGTCTTGCGAATCTCGGTTCCGACAACTGGATCGAGGCTCACCCAGTACACGTCGCCGCGCTTCGGCGAGCGCGTCACGCTGGCCAGTCCTCGACGTCTGTGACGCTCCAGTCGCCGGCTTCCGCCTTCCGCCATCGTTCGCGGGCCGCGGCCTTGTACGCTTCGTTGAGGGCGTCGCGCGAAGGCCGGAGTCGCGCCCTGATGGCGTCGTTGATGAACCGGCTAATTCCCTTTGCTGGCAGTTCCTGCTTCAGACGCTCGTGAACGTCCTCGTCAATCGTGATGTTGAGGCGAACAGGCATTTGGGCAATCCTGTAGTCAATACAGTATCATACCGCGATTCAGTCTCACGCGATGAATCTCTCAAGATCGTCGGTCGCGGCCGTTAGAATTCCTCGTACAGCTCCTGAGAGTAATGCCGCTTGGTGCCGGGCCATGAGGCGGCCTGCTCCGCGAGTGCGCGTTCCTGTCGCTGATGGGCGTCAAGAGCGTCCGGATGCGATTCAGGATGATCGCGTTCAGCGTCTTGTCCTCGAACAGTTTCGTTGCGCTCGTGCCTGGCGGCAGCTCTGCCTCCATGAAAAAGATCGAAGCAGCTTCATCGCGTCGAGACGCGCGCCCGTTTCCTCGATCTCATGAAGCGGTTCGAGGATGAAATATCGCGAGAGTGGCCGCTCACCCGTGCTGCAGATCGAGACCCACGGCAGCCAGCATGGGATCGGCGGTGACGAAGGCATCGGGTGGCCGGAGTTGATGGAGGCGTTCATCCCGCGGCGCGAATACTTCTTCAACAATACCTTTCCGGAGAACGATGCCCGGTTCGATGTGACATTCGAACAGTGCTGGCCCGCTGATATGGAGCTGCGCGTCGACTAGACAGCGGTCGGTTCTTGGAGCGGTTTCGACAACGGTGCTGTGGCCACCGAACGGCGCGCTCGTTCCGGTGACAGTGAGCGGGATCATCGAGGACGTGGACTCGTTTGTGGCGACTGCCACGTTTGCAGTGACCGACGAGTACGACCGGTTGCAGCCTGCGGGCACGTTGCGACTCGACGGTTTGGGAAGGTTCAGCGTCAGTGTGCTGCTCGAAGCCTCGCGGCGCGACGACGATCGCGACGGGCGACGGTACGTCATCGTTGTGGCCGCGCAGGATCGCGCAGGGAATACGTCGACGCGGGGCGCGCAGGTCACGGTCCCACATCATCTGAAATAGCGCCCCAACTTCAGTCGTGTGGTTTAGCTGATGCGATAGATGGGTTCGCTGGGGATATCGACGCTCTCTGCGCGTCGTGGTCAGTCCTATCACAATCGCGCTCTTCACTTGCGAGCACAACGCGTTCGGCGGCATTTGCACATACCGCGGCATGCGCCGGTCCATCCTCGCACCCTGTTGACATCCTGGACAAGCGTCGATCTGAACGCTCTCGTCAAGCCGTCTTTGTTCGTGCCGGAGACGATCACGCTCATGATGCTGCTCGAGCAGTTAAAGCGCATGCATCTCGCGGCGGCGGCCATCGTTGCCTCCGTCGAGCGCTGGCACCAGCGCCCGGCCCACCATCACAGGCCGCAACGACACCCACCCCGCACGATCCATCCATGCGATCACCATCCAGCGCTGCGCGGGTCTCATCAGTGAGAGCGTATCGCGAACGCCGCCTTTCGGTCGTCGTCATTCAACCTTGCCGGCATTCGGTTCTTCTCAGGCGAGTTGCTCCATGTCGGAAGCGCGCGCGCGAGCGTTTGCGGTCCGGTGATCTCGATCGCTTCGGAGCGCAGTGCGGCGCCCCACTCGATCTCTCCCAAGTGCCAGCGCGCGAACGCCACGGGATCGTTGACCACGACGATGAGGTCCTCCTCGCCACCGGGGTACTTCTCGCAGATCTCTGCGTCGCCCTTCTCGATCAAGAGCCAGCCCTGATTGCCGGGCGCCGAGAGCGTGGGGTAGTCGAAGCGAACGAGCACCCGACATCGAGGCAAGCGTTCACGGACCAGGTAAAGCGTCGCCCATGCCCACAGAACGACGCCGGGATGCGCCTGCTCGGGCTTCAGCTCGACCCACTTCGTTCCCCATCGCTGGAGCGCCAGCATGACTTCCGACAGTTCGCGTCCGGCCTCGGTCGGTTCATAAGTGTGGCCAGGGCGATCCGACCTGCGGCGGATCTCGATGACACCGGCGTACTCGAGATCCTTCAAGCGCGTTGAGAGCAGGCCGCGGGAGAGCCCCGGCGCTCCCTCTGCGATCTCGTTGAAGGATCGGCACCCGAGCAGAACGATGTTCCGCAGGATGATGACGGTCCAGCGTTCGTGGAGCAGCTCCGACGCTCGAGCGATGGGGCAGTACTGCCCGTAGGTACGCATGTTCACAGCTTGCTCCACACCGTCGACGCCGGTCCAGTTCGATTTCTGAACTTGTCCGCTCCGCCTGGACCATGAACACTGAACGCCATGGTGCGGACGAAAGCGGTGCGTCACGAATGAGACCGTGGACCCTCGAGACTTCTTTCTCGCTCGGCCCCACGCCGCACTGTGGAAGAACACGGCGCGGGTCAATCGGACCGCGGTGAGCACGCCCAGAAGGGAGAACGAGTATGACGGATGTCAAGCGTCTGTTGATGGTCGCTGCGCTCGCGCTGGGGGACGTTGGCGGTGCGATCGTGGCCGACGAGGTCAGTCTCGAGGAGGAGCAGTATGCCGGCTGGTCGGTGAGCGGCGAGACGATCGTCCGCTGGAACCAGAACGCCGTGACCATCGCGAACGGCCCTGCGCTGCCGATGATGCGCGAGCTCGCGATCGTGCACATCGCGATGCACGATGCCGCGAACGCCGTCGATAGGCACTACGAGACGTACTCACGCATCGCGAGGGATCGCCGCGCCGACCCGGCGCTCGCAGCCGCCGCGGCCGCGCACGACGCGCTCGTCGCGCTGAAGCCGGCCAGGGTCGTCGAGATCGACGCCATGTTCCAGAACGACCTCGCCAGGGTCACCGACGCGGACGCGCGCGACCGCTCGCTCACGGTCGGCGCGGCCGCCGCCAATGCGATCCTCGCGCGCCGCGCCAACGACGGCTCGAACGCGATGGTGACCTACACTTTCGGCCCGATCGAGCCGGGCGTCTACCAGCCGGTCCCTCCGGCCGGCACCAACGTCGCCTTCCCGCACTGGCCGCGCGTCACCCCCTTCGTCATGACGTCCGGCAGTCAGTTCCGCCAGGCTGGTCCGGTCATCCTATCCACGAGGACCTGGGCCCGCGACTACAACGAGGTCAGGGAGTTGGGCCGGATAGACAGCAACGTGCGCACCGCCGATCAGACCCACGCCGCCAACTTCTGGATCGAGAACCCGCAGTTCGCCACCAACACCATCGCCCGCACCGTCGCGACCGCCAACGACAAGGGCCTTTGGGACACTGCCCGCGCGTTCGCGCTGGTCAATGTCGGCATCATGGAGGCTTCGATCGCGACCTGGGACGCCAAGTACTACTTCAGCTTCTGGCGTCCCTACACCGCCATCCGCGGCCCCGATGGCGGCAGCGTCGACGACGGCGACGCGGCCACTCCGCTCGATTCGATATGGCTGCCGCTGAACGCCACCCCGGGGCACCCAGAGTACCCCTGTGCCCACTGCGAGCTGTCGGCCGCCGGCTCGGTCGGGCTGACTGCCGTCTATGGCTCTCGCACTGGTTTCACGATCACGACCTCGACCGCCAACCCGGCCGGCTCGACTCGCACCTACCGTAGCTTCGATCACCAGGTCGAGGAGGCCTCCGCCTCGCGCACCTGGGGTGGCTTCCACTACCGGTTCTCGCGCGAGGACGGGAAGGCCGCCGGCTACGCCATCGGCCGCTACATCCTACGGAACGAGTTCCGACCGGTCCGACGACGACGATGACTTAGGCATCTTCCAAGGTTTGATCCTAACGAATGAAGCCCGTTTCTCAGGCGGCAAGACGTGGCCTGTTCGTGGAGTCTTCAAATTCCGGTAGTTGGATATCCCTCGGCAGGATCCCATCTACGTTCGGGATGGGGGTCTACACATCTGCCGGCGCCACGGCGGGCCTCGAGGCGGCGCGGCGGCTTCTCGAGGAGACATCGCGCGGCGTCCCAGACGTCGCGATCACGTGCGGGTTCGGGAACCAGAAACGATGCGCGTGTCCTTTCGGCGTGTACTGGGCGTCAGCCCGAGGCTACCGGAGCCGCTTCAGCACGGGCGCTCTCTCGTAGGAGATTCTCAAAGGAAAACAGAAATGATCAAGGAACGCGCGCTCGACGACTTCCGCGCCACGCTTCGTGGTGACGTCTTGGTGCCCCACGACGCCAAATACGATGCCACCCGGCGGATTTTCAACGCCATGATCGACCGGCGGCCCGCCCTGATCGCTCAATGTGCAAGCGCGGCCGATGTGATCGCCTGCATCGGATTCGCGCGAGCGGAGGCGCTCGAGATCTCCGTACGGGGCGGTGGGCACAACGTGTCCGGCAAGGCGGTGTGCGACAACGGGCTGATGATCGATCTCGCGCGGATGAAGGGCTGCCGCGTCGATCCCCGGAGGCGGCAGGCCCGCGCTGACGCGGGACTTACCCTGGCGGAGCTTGACCGCGACTGCCAGTCTTTCGGCCTAGCCACGCCCATGGGCATTGTCTCGTCGACCGGGATCGCCGGTCTGACCCTGGGCGGCGGCATCGGGTGGCTCGGCGGCAGGCACGGCTTGTCGTGCGACAACCTCGAATCTGTCGACATCGTGACCGCCGATGGCCGCCTGCTGGTCGCCACCCGCACCGAGCATCCCGACCTCTTCTGGGCGGTACGCGGCGGCGGCGCCAATCTCGGCGTGGTCACTTCTTTCGAGTATCGGCTGCACGAGATTGGACCCGTGCTTGGTGGCGGGGTGGCATGGCCGCTTAGGCGCGCCAAGCACGTGCTGCCGTTCTACGACACGTTCGCGCGCGCCTGCCCGGACGAGTTGAGCCTCAACGCCGGGTTCTTCACCGCGGACGACGGTACCAAGCTTGTCGGCGTAAACGTCGCGTGGATCGGTCCGCTAGACGCCGGCGAGCGGCTGCTCAAGCCGCTGCGGTCACTTGACAACCCCGTCGCTGACGGCATCGCTCCCATGAGCTTCGTCGATCTGCAGAGGGGCGGTGATGCCGCGTTTCCACGCGGCCGCCGGCATTACTGGAAGGCGAGCTTCCTCCGCCGCCTCGAGCAGGGCGCGATCGACGTGCTGGTCGAGTTTGCGGCAACTTGCCCCTCGCCGTACACACAGGTCGGTCTCCAGCAGATGCACGGGCAGGCGGCGCGGGTGTCCCCGACGGAAACGGCGTTCGCGCATCGTCACGACCAGTGGGACTGTCTGATGCTGGCGCAATGGGACGATCCCACCGACGACGAGCACAACATTCGTTGGACGCGAGAATTGTACGCCGCACTGCATCCTTGGCTGGAGGCTGCGGTCTACGTGAACAACCTCGGTGACGACGACGCCGAACGCATTCGCGTCGCTTACGGGGCCAACTTCGACCGCCTCGTCGCCGTTAAGGCGAAGTACGACCCGGATAACTTCTTCAGGGGCAATCAGAACGTCGCGGCAACAGTATCCAAGTGACCTTAGATCGCGATGATCGATCTCAATAACATCGAGCGGCGGACGATTGCGTACTACACCGACTGAAGCAGCCTGGTCGCTCGTTCGGACGTCCGTGAGGCGCTCCCACGGAAACGGCAACCGGCGGTATCAAGTCGCTGGTAGAATTAGCTCATGCCACGTCGCGCCCGAGTCGTGACCTGGAACGGCAAAGACGTTCCTCCGGAGCTCCGCGAACTCCCTGCGGGCAGGTACGTCGTCGAGGCCGTCGAAGATGAAGCGCCGGCGCTGACGCCCGAGGAAGAAGCCGGCATCGAAGCCGCGCTCGAATCGTACCGCCAGGGTCGCGTTGTCGACGCCAAGCGCGCTCGGGAGATCATCGACGCAGCCCTCGGTCGTTGAAGGTCACCTACACCGAAGAGGCTGTCGCTGACATCGTCCAGGCGATCGCCTATCTCAACGAACGCAATCCAACAGCCGCCGCGAAACTCGACGCGGACATCACGCGATGCATCGAACGTTTGGCCGATCGTGAGTTCGGCGGACCGGTCTCAAACCTTCGGTCCGGTGCTGTCGTGCGGAGTTGGGGCGTTCCGCCGTTTCGGATCTACTATCAGCGCAACCCCGACGAATTGCTGATCGTGCGGGTCTACCATCAGGCGCGGCGATCCATTACGCGCTAGTCGAGCCGGCGAACCAAGAGTCCCGGAATCTCAGCCCGATGATTCTGGAGTTGACGGCTGCATCGCCGCATATGTTACAGTGTGTCGCGTGACACATCGTAACACTCACCGCCGTCCGCTGACGGAGCTGCAACAGGCCATCCTCGACCAGCTCTGGTCTAGGGGTCCTGCGACGGCGGACCAGATTCGCGAAGCTCTGTTGCCCGCACATCGGTTGAAGGATTCGAGTGTGCGTACCCTCCTCCGGCGACTCGAGATGCGCGGGTACGTGTCGCACCGGCTCGAGCGCAAGACATTCGTCTACGAGGCGACGATCGCGCCAAAGCGGGTGGCGGCGCACAGCGTGCGGCAAATGATCGACCGGTTCTGGTCAGGCTCGGTCGAACAGTTCCTGACCGGAATGGTAGACGAGAAGATCCTGACGCCGGCCGAGATCGCACGTCTGGCCCGCAAGATCAGCCTCGCAACAAAGCGCAAGAAGACAGACGCGTAGGAGCACGCACATGACGTTTGACATTGTCGGTGCCGCTTGGTTTGTGCTGGATACCTCGCTCCGTGCGCTTGCCGCCGCGCTATCGGTCGCTCTTGTTCTGCGCCTGTTGCGCGTGCGTGCCGCCGCGGTGCTTCACTCGGCTTGGAGCGCGGTGCTCTTCGCGATGCTCCTGATGCCGATCCTTCCATCCATCGTCCCGGCTCTGCCTGTCCCGGTACCCGTTGCTGCCGACGACTTTTTCGCCGCTACGTCCGGAACGGAAGAACCATCGCCGGCCGTTGTTCGACACTCGACGCAGTCTCCAACTGTCACCAACGCGGTTCCATCTCCCCAGGTGTCGAGCTCAGCCCAATTCAGTGACCGAGTCGCTGCGTCCGATACCTTGGCCCACGCTCCGCGATGGTGGCTCTCGCTCGTGTTGCTCGCCGTGTACGTTGCTGGGGTCTTTCTGTTTGTCGCGCGATTGTGGTACGGCTGGCTCGTGGCATCGGGCGTGGTCCGGCGCGCGATGCGCCGCGGTCCCGTTCTCACCAGCGTCGGACGGGACGTGTACGAATCATCCGAAGTGACCGTCCCGATGACCGTCGGCGTGATGCGTCCCGTCATCATCCTGCCGAGTGCCTGGAGAGCCTGGGATTCGGAGACGCTGGCCGCGATCATCGCGCACGAGCTGGCACACGTGCGTCGGCACGATGCATCGATCGCCTTCGCTGCACATCTGAACCGTGCGATGTTTTGGTTCCATCCGCTGGCCTGGTGGCTGGAGCGGAAACTCGCGGTGACGGCGGAATACGCCTGCGATGAAGCCGCCGCCCGCGCGATAGCTGCGCCGGACCGTTACGCCGAGATTCTGGTGGAAATGGCGGACGTCGTACGCCGCAACCGCGGGCGCCTCACATGGCAAGCGGTCGGCGTGAACGGTGCCGGTCTTCTCGACAGTCGTATCGATCGCCTGCTCAGGGGCGATGCGTTCGCCAGCGCGTCGCGCGTGAAGAAAGTGGGCGCCTGGATTGGCTGTGTCCTCGCCATCGCGACGGTCATTGCATGCCGCCAGCAGATTTCCGCCACGCCGCTCCGCGAGGATCCCGAACTGGCGAAAAGGCTCGTGAACCAGGAGGAGGAAAGGAAACGGTTCGAAGCCGCCCGCGACATGACGCAGGAGCAGGCCGACGTATTGGAGCAGCGCATCGATGCGAACCCTGAGGACTTCGAGGCGCGGCGGCAGCTCGTCACGTACTACCGCACGAGCTCGAAGGTGGCCTGGGACAAGAAGGTGCCGGGCCTTCGACGCCACGCGTTGTGGCTGATCGAGCATCATCCCGAACACGACGTCCAGGCGCCGGCGCTGTCGCCGCAGTTCGACCCGGAAGGCTTCGCCGCCGCGAAGAAACTGTGGGAGTCCCACCTGGCTCGGCCCGACGTTTCTCCCTTCCTCGTGTTCAGAGCCGCGAGCTTCTTCGCACCGCATGACAAACCTTACGCAGAGCAGTTGATTCTGCGCGGCATGACAATGGACCCGGACTCAGCGGCTCTGAAGGCACGGATGCCACCTGACGTCGGCGGGTATCAGTGGCCGGTACAACTGTCGTCTCTCTACGCCGCTGCCCTTCGCGGATCCGAAAGCGCCTGGGGCACCTATAACGACCTCCGAACGCATCTGGACAAGGTGAACGCGCCGTACGCGAAGCAGGTGAGAGATAAACTCGAGGCGACGACCGACGCGCAACTGCTCGCCCGCGTCGGCGGCATCCTCACTCGTCCAAATCAGTCGACCAAAGATCCGGCCTTGAAGCAGGCCCTCGACGATGTCCGCGCGCTTGGAGTCCGCTACCTCGAAAGAGCG
>DATFRP010000145.1:0-8470 GCA_035263125.1 Vicinamibacterales bacterium | reverse complement strand
CCGTATGGCCGAAGCTTTGACCGCCGAGCCCAATCGAGATCCCCCGGTGCCGACGCGGGCGTGCAGGGGGAAGATTCTGGCAGCCAATCTGACAGGCAAACGGGCGGGCGTGAACTGCGTCGAGCTGCCGCCGATTCCTGCTCAAATCCTGTTTATCGACGGCCACCAACACCCAACAGCGGCCATCTCTGGCAACGTCCGAAGAAACAACAATGGCCGAACTCCTGAAAGAATTCGGCCGAAATTCCTGATTCTAGTGGTCGGGGCGACTGGATTCGAACCAGCGACCCCCTGCGCCCAAGGCAGGTGCGCTACCAGGCTGCGCTACGCCCCGACATCACGAACATCGCGGGAATCAGGATTCAGGAGGCATGGCCTCACAGGAATCCGATCGCTGAGAGCGACCCTGATTATCCCACAGGCGGCCATAGCAGATCGGCTCGACGGGTCATCCCTAGCACTCCGGATGCGAGGACGAAAAGCCCGCCGCGAGGAACAGCGTGGGTGGAAGTTGTCTTGGTGGCGCACTATGCCCCAAACTCTGCCACGTCGAATCAATCGTTCCGTCAAGCGTAAGGAGGTTCGCCGTGAGGCAGTCATTTCGTTCGATGCGAAGCATTGTCGCCGTGGCCATCCTCGGCGCCGCCGTCGCATGGGTCGCGATTCGGAACGGAGCGGTGTTGCCAGCCGACGCGCAGGCACCCGCCGCCACGAAGCCGGCGCCTGCGCCACGCAGCGATGTGCCTATCCTGAAGTACGACGTCGCCGCCAATTTCCTGAAGAACTCTGCCGACATGAACTTCGGAGAGGTGCTCGGCGTCGCGGTCAACTCGAAGGGCAACGTCGTCGTGTTGAACCATCCTGGCAGTGCGACATCCGGCCCGCTCTACGGCAACGCGTCGACCCAGCTCCTCGAATTCGATGCGAACGGGAAGTTCGTCAGGGAAATCGGGCGTGGCGTGTATGGGCTCGGCTACTCACACAGCGTGCGGTTCGACAAGTACGACAACCTCTGGGTCGTCGACAAGGGCACCAACACGGTGATGCGCTTCAATCCCGCCGGCTACGTGACGATGAATCTTGGACGCCGGCCCGAAGGACCCGACGATCCGGCCGAATCGTATTATCGCGGTGGGCGCGGACCGAACGGACAGCCTCCGGTCCATGTCGATGGCTCATTCAGACAGCCGACCGACGTCGCGTGGGACTCGGACGACAACATCTATGTGAGTGACGGCTACACGAACTCCCGCATCGCGAAGTTCGACAGGCACGGCGCCTGGATCACGTCATGGGGCACACGCGGCAGCGGCGGCACGCACGCCGACGAGAACCCTTCGCAGTTCAACACGCCGCACAACATTGGCATCGATCGTCAGAACAACATCTACGTGGCGGACCGGAACAATCGGCGCATCCAGGTCTTCGATCGCGACGGCCGCTTCCAGCGGTTCATCCATCTGACTGCCGCCTACGACAAGAAGCGGCATCCAGTCCTCGGCAACATGCCGGCGAACCCGCCGGACGAGACGCAACCGTGGACGATCTGCATCACGAACACGCCGACGCAGTATCTCTTCACGTCCGACTCGGAGCCCGGTCGCATCTACAAGCTGACCCTCGACGGCACGATCGTCGGCATGTTCGGCGAGTCGGGACGGGACGCGAGGCAATTCAACTGGATTCACGGCCTCGCGTGCCCGTCGCCCGATACGCTCGTCGTCGCCGACATGAACAACTGGCGCGTGCTGAAGGTTCAACTCAAACCATGAATCAAAACGAGAACTTCACGCCGAGCTGCAGCTCACGCATCGGGGTTCTCGTCGTGTTGATCGTCCCGTACAGCGGACTTGCCATCGACATGTTGGGATCGCCCCACACCGGCTGGTTGAACGCGTTGAAGGCTTCCAGTCGGAACTGGAACGACCTGGCCCCACTCATTCGGAAGTTGCGAATGAGCGACATGTCCGTGGTGAAGATGCCTGGTCCGATGACGATGTTGCGCCCAGCGTTCCCATAGGTGAAGGGATCGTTGCGTACGAACGCTGCGGTGTTGAACCACTGCTGCACTGTCTTCGGCCCATCGTTCGGATCCTGCCCGCTCACGAGATTCGGACGGTACGTTTGTGCGCCCGTGTTGGGGATATCGGTACCAACCGTCGGGTCTCTCGGGAAGCCGCTGGACTTGTTCACGATCGCACTGATCTGCCATCCGCCAAGGATCGCGCCCGGAACGCCTGTCTGTGCGAGCGGCTTGCCCGGCCCGAACGGCAGCTCGTAGAGCAGCGATGTGACAAACCGGTGCCGGACGTCGAAGATCGACAGCCCCCATTCGCATTCGAAGCAGTTGCTGTTCTGCGGGAACAGCGCGTCGCCGTTGAGCACGCGAATGCCGCTGCCGTTGTCTTCGGACTTCGCCAGCGTATAGCCGACCAGGATCGAGAGTCCGCGATTGAGACGCCGTGTGACCTTCGTGGCCAGCGAGTTGTACCTGGCCTCGGCGACGTTGCCGATCTCCTGCACCTTGGTGAACTCCGGATAGGGCCGCCGGCTCTGAAGGCTGCCGGGGCCCGGTGTCACCTCGTTCGCGTCGAACATCCGTTCGAGCCGTTTGCTGCGCGAGCCGAGATAACCGACTTCCACCGCCGTGGCTCGATCGAGCTGTCGCTGAACGTTGAAGACGTACTGAATCATGTACGGCGTCTTGCGGTCGTACATGTTGCCAAGGACATAGTGATTCGACACGCACACCAGCGGTGGCTGCACGCCGCAGGCGTTGGTACCTGCCCCCAGGAATGGTGCGCTCCAGTTCAGATTGAGCAGGAGCGGGTCGGCGGTGTCCTGCCGGCGGCCCGCCGCGTTGCGAGCCATGTCGAACCGCGGATTCCCGGTGTCCTGCATGTAGAAGATGCCCGCGCCGGCACGGAGCGACCAGTTCTCGCTCGGCGTCCACGCCCACCCTGCCCGTGGAGCGAAGTTCAACTTGTCGTCGTCGACCAGGCGGCCACCGAGCGTGCCGTCGCGCGCGACCTGGATGTTGGGCGCGAACCGGATTGGAGAGTCCTCGTAAAAGTTGCCGTCGCCGATCCGCACGAGCACTGGATGACGAGACAGATCGGCCACTGGCGCGCCCGTGTCGCGAGCCGGCAGATACGCGTTGATCAGCGTGCCGCCCTTGTCGAGCCATGGTGGAACGTATTCGTACCGGATCCCGAGATCGAGCGTCATGTCTTGGCGCACGCGCCACGTATCGGTGAAGTAGTACGCCTGGCTCGTCGAGCGGAACTCTGTTGTCGCGAGCGCAACCGCCGATTCGGAGGTGCGCATATAACCAAGCAGGAAGTCGGCGAATGCCGCAGCGCCCGGAGTCGCAGCACCCGTCGCCGATCCCGTGCCTCGTCCGTCGAAGGTAAACGAGCCGCGGGAAAACTGGTTGCCCACCTGGTTGTACTGATCGAAGCGGATGCTGGTGCCGAGCTTGAACGAGTGCACACCGCGGGTCCAGGACAGGTTGTCGGTGAACTCGAACACCTTGTTCCGGTTGGTGTACGGGCCTTCGGTGCTGTCCCCGAAACCGCTATAGCCGGAGACTCCGATGGCCGGAATCCCCCACGATTCCGGCGTGCCGGGCGATACCCCGGGAATACCGAGCTCGGACACCACATCTCGGGTGAAGGCGAGCTCGCGTCCAAAGGTATTGAAGAAGGAGTTGAACCCGAAGCGGAACTCGTTGAGGACGGTGGGCGACAGGACGTACGTGTCACCAATCATGAGCTGATGGATCGAGTTGAGCAGCTTCGAGCCGTTCAACATCAACGCCGGCGTCACTTCGTCGTCGTGGCTGTAGCTGTACCGGCTCATCCAATTGGACCTGGTGCTCTGGACGAAGTCGATGCGCTGCGTGTACTGCTTCCGGTCGATGACACGATCCTGTCGCGAGACGTAATTGTTCTCCGTCCCCGCCGCGTTCGGCACCGGATAGAACTCGAGCAGTTTCTGTGAGATCGGATCGATCCGATTCGCCGGAATGCGGTTGCCCTGGAACGGCTGACACGTCCGGGCAGCGCCGGCGACAGTGCACGTCGCCGGATCGAGAAGCGGCGTCGCGAGCGCCGAGAAATCGCCCGAACGCATGGCCGCGGACGGCAGCGTGAAATTGTTCAGGAACGTCTTGTTGTCCTTGTAGCCCTCCCAGTTCGACATGAAGAACAGCCGGTTGGTAGCGATCGGGCCGGTGGCCGTGTAGCCGAACTGATGCCACTTGAACGGTGGTTTGGGCGCGGCGGCCTGTGCCGCCGTGAAGGCGTACGGACGGGCGTCGAATTTGTCGTTGCGGTGGAATTCGAAGACGGTGCCGTGGAAGGCGTTCGATCCGGACTTGGTCACGACGTTCACCTGGCCCGCGGCGCGTCCGAACTCCGCTGAGTAGACGCCGGTCTGCACCTTGAATTCCTCCAAGGCGTCAACCGAGGGCAGGAAGATGTAAGTGTTGAAGTTGACGTCGGTGTTGTCGACGCCATCGAGCGTGTAGTAGTTGAATTCCCGCCGCTGCCCCGCAATGGAAATCTGCTGGTTCGCGCGCGACCCGCCCTGCCGGTCGCCAGCCTGGCCCGGGCCGGCGAACTGCGCGCTCACGTTCGGGCTCAACGCGATGAGGCTGAGGTAGTTGCGGCCATTGAGCGGCAATTCGACGATGCGCCGGTTCTCGATGACGGTGCCGACCGTCGCATTCTCCGTCGAGATGAGCGACGTGACGGCGGTCACCTCGGTTGTCTCGGTGATGGCGCTGATCTCGAGCGTGAGACCAACGCGGAGCATCTCCTCGACGTGAAGTTCCACCGTGTTCTGCGCGGTTCGAAAGCCCTGCATCTCGGCTTTGACCACGTAGGCACCGGGGGGCATCGCCGCAAACGTGTACGCTCCGAGCCCGTTGGCCGGCTGCGTGCGACTCGCGTTGGTTGCGACGTTCTGCGCCGTCACAGTAGCGCCGGGGAGCACCCCGCCCGAAGCGTCTTTCACCTCACCAGTGATCGTGCCGAGGGTCTGAGCGAAACCAGGGGTCCCGAGAAGCAGACAGACGATTACGCTGATGGAATGTTTCCACATACGCTGCTCCTTGAGGCTGAATGAGGGCGGCCCGAGGGAGACGATCAGAGCAGCGTGAAAATCGCGGTGCGGATCCTACAACAATTTCTGCGAGGGTCAAGAAAAGAGGCACAGAAGCTCGGTGCCTCTGTGCCTCGGTGTGTCCGCCTTCGCGCTTCGCGCTACGGCGCGATTGACTTCGCTGTATTCGACACGAAGTCAAAAGTCGACCTGCGCGCTGAACTTGACGAATCGCGCCTGCAGCACACTCGTCGGCCGCAGCCACGTCGTCGTCGTCGGGGCGAAGGTCTGGTTGTAGGTCAGGACCGCGTTGGAATTGGTGATGTTGTAGATGTCGATGCCCACCGTGGATCGCGTGCGCCCGAACCTCAGAACCTTTGCAAACCGCATGTCGATCTGGTTGACGCGGTCGCCATAGAGCGTTCCCGGCTCGATCAGGTTCACGGTGATGGTCTGGCTGCCAAGACCGGCAAATGGCCGGTTCAAGCCGACAGTCGCGGAGTTCGGCGCGGTCCAGTTCGCGGCGAGTTGAGTGCCCTGATCGCTGCGCAACGTACCGGCCACTTGAACGTCGATCTTCGGCACGGTGTAGGAACCGAGCGCCGTCACGCGCGTGACCCATCCCG
This sequence comes from Vicinamibacterales bacterium, assembly GCA_035263125.1. Lineage (GTDB taxonomy): Bacteria > Acidobacteriota > Vicinamibacteria > Vicinamibacterales > UBA2999 > Gp6-AA40. The sequence continues at coordinate 2,738 of DATFRP010000145.1, read as the reverse complement.
ATGACGTGTCGCACCATGGGTTGGTGGGCGACTGCGCGAGGATGACCGTCCACTCCGGAATCGCACTCCTTACGTCGCAATAGTCGTTGTCCTGCTTGCCGGTGTTGAACCCGCCTTGCAGCACCAGGCCGCTGCGCGGACGCGCCGTGACGTTCAGGAACAGTGAGTTTGCCACCTGCGACCAGCCGCCGTAGCCCGATGACAGCGTCTGGTAGTTGTCGTTCAGGCGCGTCGCTGCCTCGGCCGTGACGTTGTACAAACCCTGCAGCACTCCACCACCTCCGCCGGGGAGCCGTGAGTCGGTGGGAATCGTGACGCCGAAGATGGTGTGGTCGGCCGCCGAGCGGGCGCGGTTGTCGATCACCGTGGAGTTGACGAGCCATCGGCGTTGATATCCGAGTTCGACCGCGACACGGCGCAGCACTTCGTGCTGCACCGATGCGCCCCATTGCCAGTCACCGGTGCGCACGCCCCAACCCGAGAGGAGTCCCGGGTCGAGCGTCGAATCGAAGACCTGCGTCCCGAAATTCAGGTTGGCGTTCGGTCCGCACAGATCGCCGCCACTTGCGCGCAGATCCTGATTGTTGGGGTTCAGCAGGTCGCAGTCGGCGGCGAAGTTGCCGTTCGCGTCGGTCCACGTCCGCGTCGTTGTCGTCGAGAGGCGCCCGGTCGGATTGAGCTGGATGAATGTTCCGCCGTTCTGCGCCGCCTCGAGATACCGTCCGAAGTTGACCTTGAGCGACGTCTTGCCGGTGCCAAACAGATCGTAGGCGACACCGCCGCGCGGCCACAGATCGTTGTAGCCTTCAACGCCCGTCGTCCGCGGGTATGTCACAGCCGTGGGAAAGAAGCGAACCGGTCCGACAGTCTGCTCCGGGAAATAGCTCCACGCGTGGTCGTAGCGCACCGCACCTTGCACCGTCATCCGCCCGAGCGTCAACTGCTCCTGCGCGTAGAACGCATCGCTGCGGACAGACTGCAGGATCAGATACCGATTGATGTTCTCAGTGATCTGATCCGGAATGCCGTTGCTGAAGCGGTACTGGAGAAACTGGGTGTTCCCGAAGTTCTTCCGCTGATCGATCAGCAGCGCGCCCTGATAGCCGACCTTGATGCTGTGACGGCCGGTGACGAACGTTGCGGCGGCGTTCCACTGGTTGTTCCAGTTGATGTTCGAGAACCAGTTGAGCGCCCGGTAGTTCAGGCCGGGGATGTTGCCGTTGTCGACACACCCGCTCCCGCATTGCTCGACGACGCGAATCAGATCTTCCGTCGCGAGACCTGGGAGCTGTCCACCACCGTACCGGCTGAAATACATGCCGAACCCGCCTTCGAGCAGCAGCCGATTGCTCACAGGCGACGTCCACTTCGCCTGGGTCACGTGGTTGCCGTAATCGCGATACGCCGCCGTCTCGGGCGAGGCGATGGCGGAGGCGGACGGTGTAGGAGCAGCCGTCGATCCCGCGAAGATTTCGTTGTCACCCGACTGGCGGCAGGCGCTGCCCGAGAAACCCGGCGCGGCGCCGCCCTCGCACGGGCGCTGCTGGTCCCAGAACACCGTGAGCTTGTTTCGCGGCGTCGCCTGCGAAGTAAGCCTGAGTGCGGTGATGCGATACGACGCGGCGAGCACCGCTGGACGGCTGGTGTCAGCTACGTACGTCCACTTCGAGGGGTCACCGGCGTTCGCGTTCGCGAACATACCCGGGACAGTGCGCTCGCTCCCCTCCTCGCGCAGGTTCAGGTAGTACCACACGCGGTCCTTCGCGATCGGTCCACCGATGCCGAGGTTGAAGTCCCACACTTTCCTGATCGCACCAGGTGTGGTCAAGCCGCGATCCTTCAGTTCCTGCGTGAAGTTGCTGCCGATCATGCCGCCGCTGGCCCCGGAGGAGAAGAACGTGCCTCGCAGCGAGTTGCCGCCCTCTTTCGGCAGCACATTGAGCGCCGGGCCGCCGCCTTCCACTTCGCCGAGACCACCCGTGGTAATCATCGCGATCTCGCGCGCATTCGCGACATCGGCGATGTACGACGACACGCCCGCGCCGTTGAAGGCCGATCCGACACTGATGCCGTCGACGTTGACGCGCCCCTCGTTCGATCGCCCACCGAATCCACCGAACACCACCATGCCCGGCACGACCTGAACATCGGTCGGCGCTCCAGCCTGATTGACGCTGTTCGGAATCAGTTGAATCAGGTTGTTGTACGAGCGCGAGGAGGGAATCGCGCTGATGATGTCGTTGTCGAGCACGGTCTGACGGCGCACGCTCTGCACGTCGACGATCGGGGATTCGCCGGAGACGGTGATGGTCTCGGTGAGCTCGCCAACGCGCATGTCGATGTTGATCGTTGCGGTGAACGACCCTTCCAGCGAGACGCCCTCGCGTTTGACTGTGCTGAATCCCGCCAGGGTAAAGCTGACCGTGTACTCGCCCGCCCGCAGGTCGACGATGCGGTATTGGCCATTGCCATCGGTCGTGGCGGACCGCACCTTTTCGATCAGGGCAGCGCTTGACGCCTCCACAGTCACGCCGGGCAACACGGCACCGGATGAATCCCGAACCGTTCCGGTGAGGGACGCCTGCGCGAATACGCAGGTAGGAGCGACCAGGAACAACGCAACGACGAACCAGGCGCCATGTGCACGCATGATGCTCCTCCAGTGACTGGTGACGAGTGTCGAGGTTGCGAGATTGTCTCAGAGAATGGCCGCCCGGATAGGCAAAAAGCCGGCAAGA
>DATFRP010000144.1:0-5737 GCA_035263125.1 Vicinamibacterales bacterium | reverse complement strand
TCCGGGCTGCTCTGCTGGAACCCGAACTTCAGTTTGAATCCGTTCTTGGCGTCGAGATCGAGCGCCGCACCGACGCCGTTGACCGCGAGACCAAGCATCTGGTTGTTGACCAGCGCGTCGCTGAGGAACTGCGTGCTCTCGTCGTTGGCGAACGCGTTGGCGTCGAAATAGTTGGTCAGGTCGAGCCGGCCAGCGACGATACCCAGGCGATTCTTGAAGACCTCGGTGCGCAGCCACGCCTCGCGCAGGTTCAACGAGTTCTGCTCGACCAGGCGTGCGGTGTATCCGTTGACCAGGGTCAGGGTCGGGATCTGGCTGTCCGGCGGCGCCCCGCTCAGGCCGACGATGTCGGCGAAGAAGAGCGTGTTCTGGGCGATGCCGGCGGTGAAGAACAAATCCGCGGAAGCCAGCGCGTACGCAGCGCTATTGGGATCCTGGTCACCCTGTCTGCGCGCGGCGAACTGCGTCGCCATCGCCGCGTCGACGCCGACGGTCACCCTGCGCTTGGCGGCGTCTTCGAGCGCGGCATCAATCTTCTCGCTGATCGTCTGACGTCGGTACGTGCGCTCACGCCGGTAGGTAACCGCCGGCTTCGAGCCGGGCACCTGGTCGTCGTGCTCGTTGCCGTTCTCGTCGACGAACACCTCGACGCGTCGGACTCTCGTTTCCGGCTCCGAGAGGACGGTGCTCGATTCCAGATCGGCGACGCGCTTTTCGAGCGTGGCAATCTTCTCGAGTAGATCCTGCCGCTCGAAGTCCGCTGCCGACGCCGCGGCCGCGGCGTCGAGCGTGATGTCGAGCTGCGCCTTCGCGTCCATCGCCACGTCGACGTCACGCTTCCTGTAGACCGTCACCCCGCTCTTCGCGATCGAGATCTGGTATTTCGCGACCGGCAGCGCGCCGAACGCGTAGTTGCCCTGCGCGTCGGTCGTCGCACTGAACATCGCGCCGTTGTCCTGGCTCACCGCCTCGACGGTCGCATTCGCGACGCCTGCCCCCGCACCGTCGCGCACCGTGCCCTGCAGCGCGCCGCGATGATCGTCGTGGTTCATCTGCGGCATCTTCGACGCCGCTTGCGGATCCTGCGCGGAAGCCGCGACACTCCAGCACAAGAACCCGATCGCGAGAACCGCCCTCGCGACACCTCCACCGACAACGTTCAACGACCGTCTCATTCGGCCTTCCTTTCCACAACGCGACCATGGCTGCGCAGGTCACGCTTTTGTATCAGGACGGAGAAGGCCTCGCATCTGAAGAGTTCCTGAAGAATTCTTCAGAAGTTCGTCATTTCGTCACAGGAATCAGCGTCAGCACGACACCGCTCGGAACCCCTTGAATCACCGTCTTTGCGGGAAGGCGGAGGGTGTCCCGGAGCAGGAACACGTGAGGGGCACGCTGGTCGTAGCCGTGCAGCCAGACCAGCGGTTGCGTCCGACCGTCCGGTAGAACAGCTACGACCCGGAAGGACTGATCAGGCGTGACGTGCTCGGGCAGGAGCCCGTCGAGAGCGAGCGGTCGATCGAGCGTCGTCGTTCCGCTGATCCGAATCGCGTTCGCCGGTACGGCAATCGAGGGCGGATCGGTGAACGTGGGCTCCTTCGGCAAGGCGCGGCGGTTGTTGCCACGCGGAAGGTCGCCTGCGATCCAGCTGTTCACCAGCTCGATCTGCTCCTGCGTGAGCGCCTGATCGTTTCGGAAGTTGCCGAACCCCTTGACGGCGCCCCAGGGCGGCATGCGTCGCGAGAGCACCGCATCGCGAATCGCTACTGCGCGTGGCTGCACATCGCTGTACATCATCATCGAAAACGCGGTGCCGCCCGGCCGGTGACAGGATGCGCAACGTTCGTACACGAGGCGCGAGATCTCGCGATTCCATGTAATCGGCGTCGTCCCTTTGTCGTGAGCGAGCACGACGACACACGCGATCATCACGAATCCGCCTGCAAGAACAGTGGCTCTCATGTTACAAACAGAATATATGCGACCGGGCACGGTTGCGGCGATCGTCGGGCTGGGCGCGCTGTGCGTGTCGTCGCGCTCCGACGTCCTCGGGCCTGTCGATCTGCCGCTCGCCCCGGTGACGGTTCAGGCGGCGCCGATCGATCCGTCGAAGGACCCCGTCTACATCTGCCCGATGGATCCCGAGGTGCGTTCGCAGTCGCCAGGCAGCTGCCGACGATGCGGCATGACGCTGCAGGCGGGCATTCCTGATCCTGTTGAATTCCATCTCGACGTCGCCGTCGTCCCCCAGCGCGCAACACCCGGACAGCCCGCGGTGCTTCAATTCCTCGTCCACGATCCCTGGAAGAATCGCCCCGTCACCACCTACAACCTCGTTCACGAACGCCTGTTTCACGCGTTCGTGGTCAGTGAGGATCTCCAGTTCTTCGCGCACAGCCATCCGATGGTCGTGGGTGACGGCCTCTTTCAACTGCCTATTGTCTTTCCACAGCCCGGGATGTTTCGCGTGCTCGGCGATTTCTATCCGTCGGGCGCGACGCCGCAGCTCAACGTGCAGACAGTCTTCGTGACCGGCAACGCGCCGCCGCCGGTGACGCTCGTGCGTGACTACTCGGCCAAGTCCGGTGAGAACATGCACGTGTCGCTCGTGACCATTCCCGAGCAACCGATCGCCGGCGAGCGCACACAACTGCGTTTCAGAATCGAGCCCGGTACCGGCCTCGAGAAGTATCTCGGCGCGTGGGGGCACATGCTCGCCGCGAGCAACGACCTGATCGATCTGATGCACGAGCACCCGTATCGGCTGGACGACGGCTCGGTGGTAGAGTTCGAAGTGACTTTTCCTCGTCCAATGGTCTACCGCACGTGGGTGCAGTTCCAACGCGAGGGTGTGGTCAATACCGTGCACTTCGATGTCGGTGCGGCCGCTCCGCCGGCAACTGGCCGCCCGGTCAGCGCTCACAACGCGGGCAGCGCGCTGACGAGGCCAGCCCACACCGCGCATTCGAAGGATAGGGAAACGGAGATCAAACGACCTTCCGGTTTCCGCCGCTTCTTCCCGTTTCTTCCGGGTGGTCCCATCCCCGATTAGCCGTCTAGTAATGGAACTTCCACCGCACCTGCGCGGTCACCTCGCGCGGGTTCGCGTAGTGTGTACCGGCGAATGAATTGTCCAGGCCGGTCAGATACAACTCGTCGGTGACGTTCAGCGCGGTCACGCGCACTGCAAGGTTCTTGTTGAAATCCTTTCCGACCGAGATGTCGCCCGAGGTGTGCGGTGCCAGGTGAGCTGGTCCATCGCCGCGAAGGAACCCCGACCCGTAGATCACCGTGCCCGTGATCCAGATCTCACGAGGCAAATCGAGCTCGAACCCCGGCGTGAACGTGAGGCGCTGGTCGTGGTCGAGATAGAAGTACGCGTTCGGGGGCGGCTTGAAGTTGGTCAGGCCGCCGGTCACCGCGCCCCGTCCTTGTGCCGCCATCCACGACAGCGCGTAGTGCACGCGAAGACGGTTCGCAATCAGCGGGGAACGGAGTGTCGATTCGAACGCACGTACGCGACCGTTGTCGATCGTCAGCGGGAAGAGCAGGTTCGAATTCCCCAGCACCTCGTGATCGACGAGATTCCTGGTCTTGTTGTAGAACGTGTTGACGTCGATCGCCCAGCCGCGAACCGGGATGCCGAGGCCGACTTCGACGATGTTGTCGCGTTCGCCGGGAACCGGCAGGTATCCGAAACCGGTCTGCAGCGCGAATCCGAGCAGCGGACCCGAGATCGTCGACGTCTGTGGGTGCTGATAGAAGTGCCCGTACGACGCGCGCAACACGCCAACACGCGGAATCGTGATCGCAGTTCCGACGCGAGGACTGGTGCCGTACTCAGTCAGGGATCCTTGGAAGCGCTCCCAGCGGAGACCGCCGGTCACCGTGAGCCATCCGGTCGCGCGATAGGTGTCGTCGGCAAACGCCGACACGACGCTGGCCCAGAGCACTTCGCTCTGCGTGAGCGCCAGTTGCGTCGCGTCGTTGGCTTTCAGGCCGAACGTCGAGTCGTCGTGCTCGGCAAACGAGTCGCTCCCCGCATGCACGCTGTGCTTCCCCGAATTCAGCGCGACGTTGACGTACCCGCCGACGTAGTGCGAGATGCGGTCGTCGTTGGTGACCAGCGGATCGCTCGTGCCGCCCATGTACTGCTCGCGGTGATAGTGGTAGTACGGCGATACCGTCATCAGCATGCCGGAATCCGCGGTGCGCACCCACGTGCCGGCTCCGAACGCGTCGCTCGCTTTCTCGTGGTCGTCGATGCCGATCACATCCTGCGCCACCGTGTTCGGAACCTGGTAGTTGTCCTGACGCGCCGACCCGACGACGCGATACTGATTTCGCGTGCTCGGAAGAAACAGCAAGGACGTGAACCCCGAATAGCTCGACGCCTCGTCGTGAATGACGGGAACATCGACGCGCTCGAGGCCGCGATCCGTCCGGTTGGCCGATCCGCTCGCAAAGTACGCAAAGCGCTGGTTGTCGGCGTGGTCGCCGAAGCTCGTATACAGACTCGCCTGGTTGTAGTTGCCGACGTTCGCCGTCATGTCGCCGAACTTGTCGCCCTCGAAGCCGCTGCGCGGGACGAGATTGAAGACGCCGTATGCCCGGTCGCCGTAGTTCGCCGCGAGCCCTCCCCGCTCCGACTGCAGGTAGTTCATGTCCTTCGGGTCGAACTGCGAACCGACCGACGCAAGGTTGCTGTTCGGAACCGGCACGCCGTCGATCTGAAACGTGACGCCGTGGCCACCGCGCGAATGCAGGTGGTCGTGCATCACGAATGCCCCGGGAACGTTGTTGGTGATCATGGCGAGACTGCCCGATCGATCCGCATCGGGCTGCCGCTCGATATCGACGCGGTGCGTCAGGGTTTCGGTGCGCACCGACTCGGGATTGATCGTGTCGCCCACACCCTGGACCTTCACTTCTTCCGTGACGCCCTCGACCTTCAGTGCGAACCGGAGTGGAACGACCGAGTTCGCCGTCACCTGGATGTCGCGTGAGCTCTTGACGAAACCGGGAGACGTGACGATGACGGAATAGTGACCGATCGGAATCGTGACGAACACTGCCTCGCCTTGTGTGTTGGTCATCGCTTTCTGATTCCAGGTCGACGCTTCGGCCTGGACGACGACCTCAGCCGACGGGACGGCAAGGTCCTGCGCGTCGCGCACGTCGACGCGCACGGTTCCGAACACTTGTGCGTGTGCTGCGTGTGCGTTTGCGATGAAGGCGAGCGCAAGAAGGACGGTCGCTTTCCGAATCACCATGATCGCTCCCGAGATAAAGCCTCTTGCGATCCTAGGTGCCGGCCTCGCCCCGCCCGCTTAAGAGTTGATGACACTTTCGTCAGGAAACGTTCATCTGGTGTCGCAGTTCGCGCGAACGACGATACGGGCGGGGTACTTGCGCGGGAGACGCCGGATGAGTTTCAGGACTCTGCGCGCAGCAAACGACGCCCTCCGCCGGATCGCGAACGCGCTGCGGGTGCCTGTGTACGAAGGCAGAGTGCCTCTTGCGTTACGCCCTGACCCGTCTCAGGAACTGCGCGTTGACCGCCACGATGACGGTACTCGCGGACATCAACACCGCAGCAAATGCGGGAGCGAGGAGAATCCCCTGACGAGCCAGAACGCCCGCCGCGAGCGGGATGGCGAAAATGTTGTAGCCCGCTGCCCACCAGAGGTTCTGAATCATCTTGCGGTAGCTCGCTCGACTCAGGGCAATGATTCGA
>DATFRP010000143.1:0-5167 GCA_035263125.1 Vicinamibacterales bacterium | reverse complement strand
CCCATGATCCAGCGCATCGCGCGGTAGACGTCGGCGAAGTTGGTCAGATACTGCAGGAACAGAATGAGTGCCGAGAAGAACGCGTTGAGCGTGACCCCAGCGAGCAGCAGCACTGTTGTCGACATGGCGCGATCGCGCAGGGTGGCAAGCCAGTAGACGATGCCGGCCGCGACAGCTGCTCCCACCAGGCTCGCCAGCGGCACGATCGAGAACGGGCCAACGGTGATGGCAGTGCCAAAGATGATCGCCGTCATCGCACCGAGCGAAGCGCCCGCCGACACGCCGAGTGTGAAGGGGGTCGCGAGCGGGTTGCGCAGCATCGCCTGAAACACCACGCCCGCCGCGGCCAGGGTGGCGCCGGTGACCGCGCCGGCGAGCACGCGCGGCATTCGCGCGATGAAGAAGATCTGCGCGTCGACGTTGTCCGCGAAAGGCACCGACCGATCGAACACGCGGCCAAGACTGATGGTGGTGCTGCCGACGAGCGGCGCGAAGAGACATGTCGCCACCGTCAATGCCCCGAACCCGGCGATCGCGAGCGCCAGCCTCGCACGAATGGGTCGCGTGTGAGCTGCGCCGACGGCGACGGTCGAATCAAGCGTGCTCATCTCGCTCTCGATACCGGTATCACCGTCAGATGCCCGGCTTCCTCGTGGTATCGAACGTCGGCGACGACGCCGTACAGCTGTCGCACCATCGGCGCCGTCAGCACGTCGTTCGTCGCTCCCTGCGCGAGTACTCGTCCCTCGCGCATGAGCACGAGGCGATCGCAGAGCGCGGCTGCCAGATTGAGGTCGTGAGTCGCCAGCAGCATGGTGACGCTGCGTTCACGGTTCAGCCGAGTCAGCAGCGCGGCGACTTCGAGTTGATAGCCGAGATCGAGCGACGCCGTCGGCTCGTCGAGCAGCAGCACGTCCGAGGCTTGCGTGAGGGCGCTCGCGATGATGACGCGTTGTTTCTCGCCGCCGCTCAGCGTCATGTACGCGCTCGCCGCCAGATGCTCGGTGCCCGTGGCCGAGAGCGCCTCGCGGGCGAGCGCCAGGTCCGCAGGACCCTCGAGTTGCAGGGGGCCGAGATGCGGGTGGCGGCCCATGAGCACCATCTCCATGACGGTGTAGTCGAACGCGGGATGGGTCTCCTGAGGGACGACGGCGACGTGTCTCGCGATCTCGCGCCGCGAGAGGCTCGCAAGCGGCCGGCTGTTCAGATCGACGCTGCCGTGGCCCGGCGTCAGCATCCCGGCGAGCAGTCGAAGCAAAGTCGTCTTGCCGCAGCCGTTGGGCCCGAGCAGACCTGTCAGCGAACCGCGAGGCACATCGACGCTGACCTCGCGCAGCGAGAACGACCGACCGTCGCCGCGGTCGTTCGCATATCCGTAGGAGAGATCACTGCCCCGCAGCATCGCATGCGTCCGTGGCAACCTGGTCCTGAGCGATCTCGACATCGATGGCCCAGCATCCGTTGTGACACACGTACTCGCCGGTCGCGAACGGAAGCGGCTTCGAGAAGAGCGGCGCATCGAGGACAAGGGTGTGGTACTCGCCATGCTCGCCACACGGATCGACGCCCGCAGCGATGAGGTCGCTCAGCAGCGCCAGCGTCAAGCGTCGCCCCAGCCAGTCCGGAGTCAGGACTCCGTCACGTATCGTCACGATGCGCGCATCGGCGGCGGTGGCCACGAACTCGCGATAGAGCGCGTCCGTCGATTCGCCCCAGAGCGGCTCGACGGCGACGAGTTCTTCCGCGGCGCACACGCGCTCGGGGAATTCGCGATTCGACTCGTACATGATGTCGCCGAAGATCACGTGCGTGATGCCCATGGCGCGCAGCTCGCGCAGCGCGCGACGATATCCGTCTTCGTAGCTTGCCCACGAACCGCGACCGTGTACGGCAGCGAGCCCAAGTCGACTCGCCTGGGCCGCGACCACATCGGGGCGAAGCCCGTGCGAGCGGCTGCGAGCACCCTGTTCGTCGAACATCGTGATCGCGGCGACGACCTCGAATGCTGAGTGACTGCGGTGCAGGGCAAGGTAGCTGTCCTTGCCACCGCTCCAAGAAATGGCAGCGCGGGGTTTCACAGTCTCCTTCCAGCGTCCATCGCGCCGGGGTTCGTACGTAGTGTCCGGCTTTAGCCGGACCCTCGACGAGCCTGAAGGGACAGAGCGCCGGGGCAGGTGTTCTGACTCGCCGCCTTCGCCCTTGCGGGGCTCCGGCGAGCTTACAGTGGCGGGACCGTGTGGGCTTTGCACCCACTTCCCCCGTCACCCGGGCAGTGTCGGTTGTTGAACGCAATCATAGCACGCTAAGATCGGTGGGGTTTTCGCGTGAAAACACGGATCCGGGCGGCCGGTCTGGCCGAGATCGACGACAAGCTTCAGGCGGGAGAGCGCCTGACGCTCGAGGACGGCGTGCGGCTGTTCGACGCGCCGGATCTGCTTGCTGTCGGATGGCTGGCCAATCGCGAGCGCGAGAAGCGTCACGGCGCGAGAACGTACTTCAACTACAACCTGCGTCTCGAGCCGACCAACGTCTGCGAAGCAAGTTGCCTGTTCTGCTCGTTCGCGCGCCTCAAGCCCGGCATGCCAGAGGCGTACACCATGTCGCTCGAAGAGGCGTGGGACAAGCTGCGCCAGCGCGCCAATCAGCCGCTGACTGAACTGCACATCGTCAACGGCCTCAATCCAGACCTGCCCTTCAGCTACTACACGGACCTGCTTCGCGGCTTCAAGCGGATCCGTCCCGGCATTCATCTCAAATGCTTCACCGCCGTCGAGATCGCGTTCTTCGCCGATCTCTACACGATGACCGATGCGCAGGTGTTACGCGAGCTGATGGACGCGGGACTCGACTCGCTCCCGGGCGGCGGCGCCGAGATTTTCGCCGAGCGTGTGCGCCGGAAGATCTGCCACGACAAATGCGGCGCCGATCGCTATCTCGACATCCATCGCACCGCGCATCGCATGGGGATGCGCTCGAACGTGACGATGCTCTACGGCCACATCGAGACGATGGAGGAGCGCGTCGATCACATGTTGCGGGCGCGCGCGCTGCAGGACGAGACCGGCGGATTCCAGGCGTTCATCCCGCTCGCGTTCCATCCTGACAACAATCAGATGCGCAAGCTGCCGGCGCCGAGCGGCACCGACACGCTTCGCGTGCATGCCGTCGCGCGTCTCGTCTGCGACAACATTCCCCACATCAAAGCGTTCTGGATTGCGACCGGGATCGAGCTCGCGCAGACTGCGCTCTGGTTTGGCGTCGACGATCTCGATGGCACCGTGCAGGAAGAGAAGATCTACCATATGGCCGGATCGCAGACGCCCGAGGGCATGACGACCGCTTCGCTCGGACGATTGGTACGCGCCGCCGGTCGCGAGCCGTACGAACGCGACACGCTCTACAACATCGTCAACGATCTGCGCGAGCCTGCTCCCGCGGTCTGAGATTTTTGTCAGACGTAGTGTCCGGCTTTAACCGGACCTGCAGGAGATCGAAGATGCGCCTCTCGGTCGCTCTCGCTTCAGTGCTGGTGCTTGCTGCTGCGCTTTCCTCTGGGCAGACGAGCGATCCCGGTGACATTCTGGCTCGCATCAGAACCGAGGGTCTCCAGCGCTCTCGCGCGCTCACCTTGTATCGCACGCTCACAGACGACATCGGCGCGCGACTGACCGGATCGCCCGCGCACATGCAGGCGGCCCGCTGGGCAGTCGATCGGTTCAAGGAATGGGGCCTCGCTAACCCGCGTCTCGAGCCGTACGAGTTCGGTCGCGGCTGGCAGCTCGAACACGTGTCAGTGGAGATGACCGGACCGCGTTACGTTCCGCTCATCGCGTACGCCGAGGCATGGTCGCCGTCAACGAAGGGCGTTGTAAGCGGACGGGTTGTCTACGTCGGCGACAAGACCGCCTCGCAGATCCAGGCAATGTCCGCGCAACTGCGCGGTGCCATCGTGTTGACCCACCTTCCGCTGACGGAGTTCGTGGATCACGATCGACCACAACCCGGTCTCGACGAACGTCCGGTGGCCACGGGCAACCCGTCACTGCCGCAGCCACGGAGCACGACGCCGGCGAACGAACTGATGGCCCTGCTCGGGAAAGCGGGCGCGTCAGCGGCGATCCGGCCGAGCGCGTACCGCGATGGTACGGTTGGTGTGACCGGCAATCGCGCCACTCCGTCCGATGCCGTGCCCGCGATTGTTATCGCCGGCGAACAGTACAACGTGCTCGCGCGTCTGGCTGTCCAGGGACGTCCGGCGTCGCTGCGCGTGGAGCTGCGGACGAGATACTTCGAGGAGGACCGTAACAGCTACAACGTAGTCGCCGAGATTCCGGGACAGGATCCGATGCTGCGCGATCAGGTCGTACTGATCGGCGCGCACCTCGACTCATGGCATACGGCGAGCGGAGCCACGGACAACGCGGATGGGGCCGTGGCCGTCATGGAAGCGATGCGCATCGTCCGTGCGCTTGGCACCGGGCCGCGGCGCACCATCCGCGCGGCGCTGTGGAGCGGGGAAGAGCAGGGATTGCTCGGCGCCCGCGCCTATCTCTCGCAGCACTTCAACACGCCGGTCTCGCGAGATCAGCTTGTCGTCTATTTGAACGACGATCCTGGAAGCGGCAAGACGCTCGGCTTCTACATGGAAGGGAACAGAGAGGCGAAGGCGATCTTCGATCGATGGCTCGCGCCGCTGCGGGATCTCGGTGCGACGCGAAACATCATTGAGGGCATCGGCTCCACCGACCACGTGCCCTTCAATGAAGTTGGATTGCCAGGCTTCAACGTCATCAAGGACTTCAGCGCGTACGACGAGCGCACGCGCCACACCAACGCCGATTATCCTGAGCGCATGAGCGAGGACGACCTGAAGCAGTCGGCCATTTTCATCGCGACGTTCGCATGGCAGGCGGCGATGCAGGATGAAAAGATCCCGCGGATGCCGGCCAAGTAGAGGCGGGAGACTTGGTGCCGGTATCTCAGCGACGTCCAATACAGCGTCTTGTTCTCCTGAGTTTCGTCGGGATTGCCATCGCCGTCGCCAGTTCAGCTCAGACGCCGCGTGGTGCGCTTGTCGATCTCCTGGTCTTCGGCCCTGATGTCACTTCGGTCGACCTCAAAGCGTACTCACCTGAAGTCAGGGAGCAGATCGAGAAGTTCGTTCGGC
>DATFRP010000142.1:0-6166 GCA_035263125.1 Vicinamibacterales bacterium | reverse complement strand
GGCCGCGATCTCGTGCCATCGACGTACACTACGATTCATCCATGCCGCGTCTGCGTGCTGGCATTGCCGTCGTGCTTGCACTCGTCGTCGTCAGCGGAGCGATATCGCTCGCGCAGCGGTTTGGTGTGTTCGAAGGCGCCGGCGCGGGCATTCGGGTTCCGCCAAAGGACTTCAACGACGGTGGATTCACCATCTGCAAGTGGATGTTTCGCAGCAATCGGCCGGAAGCCGGCGGGATCGGGTGGAGCACCGACTACCCGTTTGGCGAAATCAACCTTCTCACGCGACTCTCGGAACTGACCAGGATTCACGTCAGCCGGCACGGCGGCGCTGTGAACTACTGGGTCGTGCAGCTCACAGACGATCAGTTGTTCGACTGTCCGATGCTGATTGGGTCGGACGTCGGCACCGCGGCGCTGTCGGATACGGAGGTGCAGCGCTTGCGGGAGTACCTGCTGAAGGGCGGGTTCCTCTGGGTGGACGACTTCTGGGGCACACCCGCATGGAATCAGTGGAGCGCGCTGATGGCGCGTGTGCTGCCGGAGTTCCGTATCGTCGACGTGGCGCCGGCCGATCCCATTCGACACACACTGTTCAACATCACCGAGGTCAAGCAGGTGCCCAGCATCTTCTCCTGGGGCGGTCCCGGCAGCGACCCGCGGGAGCGGTTGGACGACAGTCCCCATGCAGATTTCCGCGCCATCGCCGATCGTCACGGCCGCATCATGGTGGCAATGACCCACAATACCGACATCGGCGACTCGATGGAGCGGGAGGGAGACGATCCGCAGTACTTCGCGGAGTTCTCACCCGAGGGTTACGCGTTGGCGACCGACATCGTGCTGTATGCGTTGACGCATTAGGGAGGAGATGTTGCAGACTGCAGAACCGGCGCTTGCTGCTCACCCGCGTGTCCTGACCAGGACGTGGTACGCGAACTACGTGCTCGTCGTGCTCACGCTGTGCTACGTGCTCAACACGGTCGATCGCTCGCAGATCCTCGCGGCATCGCTGCAGGCGATCAAGAAGGAGTTCGCCGCCAGCGACTTCCAGATGGGCGTGCTGACCGGCATCCCGTTCGCACTGTTCTATTCGGTCATGGGCATCCCGATCGCGGCGTGGGCCGACCGCGGGAGCCGGCGCAACGTCCTGGCGATCGCCGTGGCGAGCTGGAGTGTCATGACTGCCGTCTTCGGCATGGCCGTGAATTACGCGATGTTGTTCGTAGCGCGCGTCGGCACGGCGGTTGGTGAAGCCGGAGGCAGCCCGCCCTCGCACTCGCTGATCTCCGACTACTTTCCGAAGAGGCGACGCGGCACGGCGTTCTCGATCTATGCCCTTGGCGTGCCGCTCGGCTCTTTGGTCGGTGCCGTGTTCGGTGGCTGGGGCAACCAGAACATTGGTTGGCGCATGACGTTCATCCTCGCCGGTGTGCCGGGCGTTGTCATGGCGCTCATCCTGTTTCTGACGGTGAAGGAACCACCGCGCGGACTGTCGGACGGCGTGTCACGCGCCGTCGCCGACCGGGCGCCCGTGCCGGGCATGTTCGAAGTGCTGCACGCGCTGTGGCAGCGGCGATCGTTTCGCCACCTGACGCTCGCCGCTGCGCTCCACTCCGTGGTCTGGTACGCGAGCAGTGCGTTCAACAACGCCTTCCTGCAGCGTTCACATCACATGTCGGTCGCCGAAGCGGGCGTTTGGATCGGGGTGCTATCGGGCATCGGCGGCCTCGGTACCTTCCTCGGTGGCTTCGCGGCGGATCGACTGAGCATGCGATTCAACGATCGGCGGTGGTATCTCTGGGTGCCAGGCATCGCGACGCTGCTCTGCGTGCCGTTTCAGTTCGCCGCGTATATGTCGCCCGATCGCGCGGTCATGCTGCCCTCGTTCGTGGGGCTCATGTTCATGGCGGCCGTGTTCTTCGGCCCATCGTTCGCGATGACGCAGGCGCTCGCCACTCTGCGTATGCGCTCGGTCGCCACGTCGCTGCTGCTCTTCATCCAGACGCTCATCGGCAACGGCCTCGGACCGTCCATGACCGGGCTGATCAGTGATCGCCTCGCTCCGTCAGTCCAGCAGAACTCGCTTCGCTACGCCCTTGTCGCCATCGGCATCGTCAACGTGTGGGCCGCGGTGCACTACCTGCTCAGCAGCCGCACCGTCCGCCAGGACCTCGAGGCGACGGAGAGGCTCGCGACCGCGTAGGATCGATTCGGATGTCAGAACACGAGTACGACGTCGTGATTGTTGGCGGTGGTGTCGCAGGTCTGACCGCAGGTCTGACATCAGCCCGTGCCGGGCGGAAGACCCGCGTCCTCACCGGTACAGCGCTCGGTGGCCACCTCTTGAGCATCGAACGGATCGACGGCTATCCCGGTTTTCCCGACGGTGTTCCCGGCTACGACTTGTGCCCGATCATTCAGGAGCAGGCAGTCGCGGCCGGAGCTGAGTTCGCTGCGACCGAAGCGACCGCTCTGCGCGAAGACGAGGGACAGTGGCGCCTGGCCACACGCGAGGGCGAGGTGCGGGCACGTGCGGTCGTGATCGCCAGCGGCACGACATTGAAGACGCTCGGAGTCCCCGGGGAAGAGCGCCTGCGGGGCAAGGGCGTGAGCCACTGTGCAAGCTGCGATGCTCCTCTTCTCCGTGGAAAGGTCGTCGGCGTCGTCGGCGGCGGCGACTCCGCCCTGCAGGAAGCGCTCACGCTGGCGCAGCACGTGTCTCGCGTGATCATTCTGCATCGCGGTACTGCGTTCTCTGCGCAGACGGCGTATCGCGAGCGCGTGACGCAGCATTCGAAAATCGAAGTGAGATTCGGCACCATCGTCGAAGAGGTGATCGGCAACGGTGGCGTGACCGGGGTACGCACTCGAACCGCGAGTGAGGGCAAGACCGAGGATCTCGAATTGGCCGGTTTGTTCGTCTATGTGGGACTGGCCCCCGCGACGCAAATACTCGAGAAGGTGCTCGCGCTCGATGCGTCCGGGCGGATCGCGGTCGATGACGTCATGCGCAGCAGCCTGCCAGGTCTCTTCGCGGCAGGAACCGTACGATCGGGTTCGCCGGGACGGGCAGCGTCGGCCGCGGGCGACGGCGCGACCGCAGCGGTGGGCGCCGATCGATATGTGAGAGACGGCACATGGCGGGGATGATGACTCTATGACACAACGGATCACGGTGCACGATCCTCGCGGCTATCCGCCGAAGGTCGTTGGCAAGCGGCTCGCGCCCCGGCTCTCGACGCTGGACGACAAGACGGTCTATCTCGTCGACTGCCTCTTCGACAATTCAGATGTGTTCATGAATCAGCTGCAGCAGTGGTTCACTGAGCACTTGCCGGCGGTCGATGTCCGCACCATCAGACCGAAGGAGACGTGGGCCGACGACAAGGAGATGCGCGCGGCGATCGCGGCCGGCGGCGACGCTGCGATTCTCGGCATCGGCCTTTGAAGCACCTGTAGCCCGACGGTCGTCGGGTTGACCGCGGCGCTCGAAGAGGATGGCGTTCCATCCGTTGCGGTTCACACGAGGCAGTTCGCACGGCTCTGCAAAGCGACAGCGCTTTCCATGGGGATGCCGAACCTGCGTCAAGCGTATACGCCGCATCCTGTGGTCGATCAGTCGGCCGCCAACCTGCGTGCCTACGTCGACGGTGCCGACGCGATCTCGGGGCGCCCGTTCATGCAGGAGGTGCTCGAGGGCCTCACGGCTCCACTCGACGAAGCGGATATCCAGGGGCTGTCGTTCGAGCGGACGACGCCGCGGCTGCTGGCGCCCGATACCGAGGACAACCTTGAGCGCGTCTTCGAGGACAACCGCTGGACCGACTGTCTTCCGATCGTGCTTCCGACCGAGGCGCGCGTCGAAGCAATGCTCAAAGGCACGAGCCATTCGCCCGACACGATCGTCGGACGGCTCCGTCCGACGGTGTTCCGCGAAGCCTGGGAATTCACCGTGGAGAAAGTGGCGGTCAACGCTGTGATGGCGGGTGCGCGCCCCGAGTACTTTCCGGTGATCCTCGCGTTGGCTGCCAGCGGCATCACCGCGCGATCCAGCAGCACGACCTCATTCGCCGCGATCACGGTCGTCAACGGCCCCATCCGTAACGAGATCAAGATGAACTCGGGGATCGGCGCGATGGGCCCCTACAACCATGCCAACGCCACGATTGGACGGGCCTACGGTCTGCTCTCGCAGAATCTGCAGGGTGGATCGGTTCCAGGCGATACCTACATGGGATCGTCCGGGAACTGGTATGCCTACACGGCGGTTCTCCCCGAGGCGGAGGAACGCAGTCCATGGCAGCCGCTCCACGTGCAGAAGGGTTTCAAGCCGAGCGAGAGCATCGCCACCGTTTTCTTCGGCGGCTGGTACACGCACGCGGGGTACGGTCCGCGTGCCACCTGGAAAGAGAAAATGCGACACGCGCTCGCGGCGGTCGAGCAGTACAGCCCGCCCTTGTTCGTGATGGACCCGATCGTCGCGCGCGGATTCGTCAATCTTGGCTTCGAGACGAAGGAGAAGCTGATCGACTGGTGTGCCGAGAACGCGTTGCTCACGGCGCGCGAATACTGGGACAATCAATCGATTCAGCTGTTGCGCCCGAAGGCGGTGGCTGGCATTGAGCCGTACGCGTCGCGCCTCAAAGCCAACCCCGATGACGTGATCACGATCTACGAACCGTCGGACATCAACATCGTCGTGGCCGGCGGCGAGACGCAGGGTGCGTGGAAGATGATCAGTGGCGCGCTGCGCGCAACGGTCTCGATCGATAAGTGGCGTTGACGATCTCGAGCAGAAGGCAATGAGTCAGCAGATAACGATCCACGATCCGCGTGGCTATCCTCCCAAGGTCGTCGGCAAGCGTCTGGCGCCGCGACTATCGGCGCTCGACGGCAAGACGATCTATCTGGTCGACTGCCTGTTCGACAACTCCGACGTATTCATGGACCAACTCCGGCAGTGGTTTGGCGATCACCTGCCGGCAGTCGATATCCGCACCATCAGGCCGAAGGAAACCTGGTCGGACGATGAGCAGATGCGGAAGACGATCGCCTCTGACGGAGACGCCGCAATTCTCGGCGTCGGTCTTTGAAGTACCTGTAGCCCGACGGTCGTCGGGCTCGCCGCCGCCCTGGAACAGGACGGCATCCCTTCCATCGCCGTACACACGCACGTGTTCGCACGGCTCTGCAACGCGACGGCGCTGTCCATGGGGATGTCGAGTCTGCGTCAGGCCTATGTGCCGCAGCCGGTAGTGGACCGTTCGCCCGGCGATCTTCGCGCGTACATCGAGGGACAGGATCCGGTGTCTGGGCGGCCCTTCATGCAGGGGGTGCTCGATGGCCTCACAGTCCCGCCCGACGCTGCGGATCTCCAGGGGCTGTCATTCGAGCGGACGACACCGCGACTGCTGCCGCCCGACACCGAGGACAACCTTCAACGACTGTTCGAGGAGAACCGCTGGACCGACTGCCTTCCGATCGTGCTGCCGACTGAGGCGCGGGTCGAGGCGATGCTCAAGGGGACGAGCCATCGGCCTGAAGAGATCGTCGGACGACTTCGTCCGACAGCGTTCCGCGAATTCTGGGAATTCACCGTGGAGAAAGTGGCGGTCAACGCCGTGATGGCGGGGGCGCGCCCCGAGTACTTTCCGGTCATTCTCGCGCTCGCGTCGAGCGGTATCTCCGCAAGGTCGAGTAGCACGAATTCGTTCGCGGCGATAACCGTCGTCAACGGTCCCATCCGCAGTGAGATCAACATGCATTCGGGGATCGGCGTGATGGGTCCGTACAACCATGCCAACGCGACAATCGGACGGGCCTACGGTCTCCTGTCGCAGAATCTCCAGGGTGGGTCGGTACCCGGCGATACCTACATGGGGTCTCTGGGGAACTGGTATTCCTACACTGCGGTGATCCCTGAGGCGGAGGAGCGCAGTCCATGGCAGCCGCTTCACGTGCAAAAGGGTTTCAAACCAACCGAGAGCATCGCCAGCATCTTCTTCGGCGGCTGGTATACGCACGCCGGTTATGGCCCGCGCGCGACGTGGCAGGAGAAGATGCGCCACTCGCTCGCTGCGGTGGAGCAATACAGTCAGCCGCTGTTCGTGATGGATCCGATTGTCGCGCGCGGATTCATCAAGCTTGGCTTCGACACCAAGGAG
>DATFRP010000141.1:0-32017 GCA_035263125.1 Vicinamibacterales bacterium | reverse complement strand
ACGCTGCTGCACGAGGCATATCTCGACATCTCGCGGCGAACCCATCTCACGTTTCCGAGCCATGGTCACTTCCTGTCGTACGCATCGCGCGCCATGCGCGGTCTGGTCACCGACTTCGTTCGCCATCGGCAGGCGGTCAAGCGCGGAGGAGAGTTGACGTTCGTCCCGCTGAACGAGTCGATCGCTCCAGCGGGCGAGTCGGTGGATCTCGAGAAGCTGGGGCAGGCGCTCGACGATTTGGCGGCGCTCGATCCAGGGCTGGCATCACTGGTGGACCTGAAATTCTTCTGCGGGTTTTCGTTCGCCGAGATCGCAGGCGTGCGCGGTGTCTCGGAGCGGACCGTGCAGCGCGACTGGGCCAAGGCGCGCCTGCTCCTCCACTCTGCGCTGGGCGAGCAAAGTTCAGGTGACGCGCCGGGGTCTTGAGGTCTCACATGGACCGACAGCTGTGGGAGTCGTTGAGCCCGCTGCTCGATCGCGCGCTCGATCTCGATCCCGACGCGCGGGCGACGTTCCTGCGATCGCTCCCGTCGGGTGATCCCCTCGTCACTCGAGCTCTTCGCGACTTGCTGCACGAACACGAGCGCGTGCTGGCGTCGGACTTTCTCGAGACCTCGCCCGTCGTCGACGATTTCCCATATTCCCTGCGCGGCCACCGCGTCGGCGCGTACACCCTCGAACGTGCGCTCGGAATGGGCGGCATGGGGACGGTGTGGCTCGCGCGACGAAGTGATGGCCGCTTCGAGGCGTGGGTAGCGGTCAAGCTGGTCAACCTCTCTGTGCTCGACGCCACAGCCCGAGAGCGGTTTGCGCGGGAGGGCAGCGTGCTCGCACGACTCGCTCACCCCCACATCGCGCGACTGTTCGATGCGGGCATCACGGCCGCCGGTCAGCCGTTCCTGGTGCTCGAGTATGTGAAGGGGACTCGCATCGACGAATACGCGGATGCTCACCGGCTCGACGTGCGCGGACGGATCGAGTTGTTCATCCAGGTCGCCGCCGCGGTTGCGCACGCGCATACCAACCTCGTCGTGCACCGCGATCTGAAGCCATCCAACATCCTGGTCACGGACGAGGGGCAGGTGAAGCTGCTCGATTTCGGAATTGCGAAGCTGCTGCGCGATGAAAGCCTGGGCCAGGATCTCACGTCTCCCACAGCGCCGCCGCTGACGCTACGCTATGCAGCCCCCGAACAGGTCGTCGATGCACCCGTGAGTACGGCCACCGATGTGTATGCGCTCGGCGTGCTGTTGTACGAGCTGCTCGGCGGATGTCACCCGACGATTCGCGACGAGAGTGACCCGGTGGCGCAAATGCGCGTGCTCGCTGAACGAGAGCCGCTGCGCCTCAGCGAGGCGGTGCGCCTCGATCAGTCGTCAGGGGCTGGGATTGCACTTGCACGGAACACGACACTCGATCGACTGCAACGAGCCTGCCGCGGCGATCTGAATGTCATCGTCGCACGGACACTCAAGAAATCGCCCTCCGAACGTTACGCAACGGTCACGGCGCTCGCCGACGATCTCCGACGCCATCTTCGCAACGAACCGGTCAGCGTCAGGGCCGACTCGCTGCCGTATCGCATCCGAACGTTCGCACGACGACATCGGCTGGTACTGGCTGCCGCTGCGAGCGTCGTCGTCGCACTCATTGCGGGTACCGCGATCGCGCTGGTGGAGGCGCGCGAATCTGCCCGACAGCGTGATCGCGCGCTCGCCGACCTGCGGCTCGCCGAAGCGAAGAACGACTTCATAGACTTTCTGCTGTCTCAAGCGACACCAAACGGCAAACCGATCTCGAATGCCGATCTGCTGGCGCGCGGCGAAGCGCTGATTCCGAAACGATTCGCCGGCGACGCGCCGCTGCGCGTGCACATGCTGCTCGCGCTCGCGGATCGCTACCAGGACAACCTTCAGCTCGACGCGCGCAATCGCGTGCTGGCGCAGGCATACCACGACTCGCGGTCGATTGCCGACGTGTCGCTGCGATCGATGGCCACGTGCCGGTGGGCATCGCAGTTCGCCGATCGCGGTGAATTCGCACGCGCGTTGTCGCTGATCGACGGTGTGCTGCCGGTGCTGTCGAAGACGGCCGAGTACGCGGAAACCGAGTCGCGCTGCCGCGTCTTCGAGGCCACCATCGCGATTCAGAACCGCGATGGTGCACGGGCTATTCCCGCGGCAGAGCGGGCGGTGTCGCTTGAAGAGCATCGAGGCGGCGCGCCGGGTCGGCTCTTCGAGCCGTTGGCCGCGTTGGCCAGTGCCTATTCGGTCGCCTCACGCTGGGAGGCAGCGAGTCGAGCCTTCGACCGTGCGATGGGCGCGCTGGAATCCGACGGGCTCGGCAACACCCGCACGGCGGCGGTGGTGCTGAACAACTGGGCAGTCATGCTCAACGATGCCGGTCAAATTGCCGACGGCGCGAAGCCGGCCGCGCGCGCGGTGGAGATTGCGCGAGCCGCCGATACTGAGAACGGACCCAACTTTGGCATGTTGCAGACGTATAGCACGGCGCTCGCCGCGACCGGCGATTATGCGTCAGCCGATCGCATCCTGGATGAATCGCTCGCCAAAGCACGCGCGCTCAACTCGCCGCGTCGCCTGGTCCTTGTGCTGCAGGCCGCGATCCGCTCGGCGTGCGATGGTGGCGAACGGGCGCGTGCCGAGCGGCTGGTGACCGAGGCGCATGCCGTGCTCGGCGCGGATCCATCACCGACGGAATACTCGAAGGCCGTGGTCGAGATTTCAGCGGCACGCGTGGCGCTGGCTGACGGGGACGCTCGACAGGCGGCCGACCTCTCCGACCGTGCCGTGCGGATGTTCACGACCGCGACGAGCACTCGCGCCGGTCTGGTGCAGGCGGAGATCTTTCACGCGCGCAGCCTGAACGCAAACGGCCGCTTCAGCGAGGCCGCGACCGCAGCTGACGAAAGCGTGCATGAGGCTGCCAGCCGCCTCGGCGGGTTGGCGCATTCGAGTTTCATGGGGCAGGCCCTGCTCGAGCTGGCGGCGGCCAAGCGGGGCATGGGCGATACAATCGCGTCGCGAGCGGCCATCGAGGGTGCGCTCGAACATCTGCACGCCGCAATCGGCTTCACGGGAGCCGACGTTCAGCGTGCAGAGGCGCTGCGGAGCACGGTCGACACGCCATCGCACTAGCCTGGAACGACTTCGACTCGCGCCTTTTCAGTGCGATAGAGTGACACGATGATCCTCACGTGCGACGTGATCCGGCGCGAGATCGAGTCCGGTCGAGTGGTGATCGACCCGTTCTTCGCCGACCAGGTGGGACCGGCGTCAATCGACTTGCATCTCGGCGATGAGATTCGTGTGATGCATAGCGGACGCGACCCGGTGCCGGTGACCGACGAAGTCGACTACCGGACGATCACCGACGTGCGTTCGCTCGAGACACCGTATCCGCTGGCGCCCGGCGAGACCATCCACGGCATCACTCGCGAGCGCATCACGCTTCCGGGTGACATCGGTGGATGGCTCGAAGGCCGCAGCCGGTTTGCGCGTCTCGGCCTGATGATCCACGTCACCTCGGGATTCGTGCAGCCGGGGGTGGCGACGCGCCAGGTGCTCGAGATGTCGAACGTGTCCGGGCGGACGCTGCTCATCCACGCAGGCGTGCGGCTCTTGCAGATCGTGCTCCAGCGCTGCGAGGGCAGCGCCACCTACCAGGGACGTTTCGCGCGGCAGGACAACCTGTAGCGAGGCATCACGCGCGTCAATTACCTCAGTCGGCGCGCAGTGCCAGGCCCGGACTGATGCGCGCCGCGCGACGCGCGGGTCCACTGCCGGCCAGCAATGCTGCGAGAACCAGCACGCCGACGGCGGAGACGATCACGTACGGATCGTTCGGCTTGACCTCGAACAGAAACGACTGTACCAGACGCGACGCGAGCAGCGCGATCGGCACACTGATCGCCAGTCCGACCGCGGCCAGCGCACAGACTTCGCGCAGCACCATCCACATCACCGTGCCCTGACGCGCTCCCAGTGCGATGCGAATTCCGATCTCAGGTGTCCGTCGCGTGACGCCGTACGCCATTGTCCCGTAGAGGCCGATGCACGCCATCACCAGCGCGAGCACCGCGAACGCCGTGCACAGGCGGGCGAAGATGATTTCCTGATTGAGGGTCTGCTCGATCTCTTCCGTCTGGGTTCGAATCCTCATCACCGGCACGCGCGGGTCGGCGCGGCGCACCACGTCGTGGACGATGGAGCTGTACTGCAGTGGATCGCCGTCAGTACGGACCACGAACGTCATCTGCCCAAGCGGCCGAGCGGGCGTCTGGCCGTACGGCATGTAGACCACGGGCGGGACCTCGCGTTTCAAATCGCTGTAATGCGCATTTGCAGCAATCCCGACGATCTCGAAATCGTCGGGCCGCGGACCTGCGAGGTGAATGCGGCGTCCAATCGGATCGCGGTCCGCAAAGTACGTGCGCGCGAACAGGTCGCTGACGACGACGCCCGTTGCTCGGCCAGGACCGTCGCGTTCGTCGAGGTCGCGTCCCCGCAGCAGCGGAATCTTCAACGTGTGTACGATCGCCGGGCCGGCGTTCAGCACGCGCGATGCCGAGGCCCTGACTCCGTCCACTTCAAGTGGGAGCCCGCGGCTGGCCGCGATGATCGACGCGTGCGCGAGCGTCGCGTCGCGGACGCCAGGCGATTCGCTGAGACGCCGCCGGAGATCGGCGTAAAAGGCGGCAGTCTCAGCGTTCGATCGGCCTGCCTGCGCAGCGTTGATATCGAACAACAGCAGATGGTCAGGATCGAACCCGAGTTCGACCGACTGGAGGTTCGTGAGCGTTCGCGCGAACAGCCCCGCCGCGACCAGCAACAACAGCGACATGATTAGCTGCGAGACGATGAGCGATTGCATCGTGGTCATCCGCGCCCAGAGACGCGGTCGCCGATGTGGATCGGCAAGCAACGTGTCCTTGAGCGCCGGAACGAGCGATGGCCTGGTGGATTGCAGCGCTGGCGCGAGGCCGAAGAGGAGACCGCTCGCGATCGACAGCACCAGGGTCACGCTCAGGACCCGCCAGTCGAGACGAGCGTCGATCAGAGCGGCTTGCTGACCGTTCGCTTCCTGGCCGTTGGCCAGCAGCTGCGAAAGCGTCTCGATGCTGACGAACGCGACGAACACACCGAGAACTCCACTGACCAGCGCGAGCACGACACTCTCGGTCAGCAGCTGCCGGATGATGCGGAGCCGCCCGGCACCAACGGCGAGGCGAACCGCCATCTCTCGCCGCCGCGCGGTCGACCGCGCGAGCAGCAGGTTCGCAGTGTTGGCGCAAGCAATCAACAGGATCAAACCCACCATCGCGAACAGCACGTACACCGGCTTTGAGAACCTGCGACGCAAGGTTTCCAGACCGCCGGCTCCGTTCTTCAGTTGCAAGGCTGGCAGGTTTGCGAACTCCGCCCTGGTCCTTGCCGTCGACCGCGCCCACTGCTCGAAGGGCGTCGCCAGCGCCGTTTGCGCGTCGGCGAGACGCACGCCGGGCCGGAGACGGCCCATCACGTCGAGCCAGTAGTAGTTCTGGTCGAGGAGGCCTGCGAGTGTTTCGGTCTCCAGCAACACGGAAGTGCGAAGCGGCAGATAGACATCCGGAACGGTGGCGGCATCGATCCCGGAGAAGTGCTGCGGTGTGACGCCGATGACGGTGTACGGCACGTGGTTGATCAAGGTTGCCTGGCCAATCGCCGCCTGAGCGCTGCCGAAGCGCCGCGCGGCGTAGCCGCTGCTGAGGATCGCGACCGGAGGTGCACCATCGCGATCGTCGCCCGGCAGAAACGCTCGACCGGCGGCAGGAACGACCTGAAGCGTCGAAAAGAACTCGCCCGTTACCAACTCACCCGTCGCGACCTCCGCACTGTCACGAACAATGACATTGAGCGTGCCCGCAGCTCTGTACGCGAACAACCCGGAGAACACTGAGCCGGACGCCTGTTGGAGACGCTCGAACGCCGCAAACGGCAGGATGCTGGCTGTCACACCTGACGCAGTGCGATCGAAGCTGCCGTTCACCCCGTGCATGACGAATTCGGAGTCGCGGAGGATCTTGAAGGGTTTGCTGTGCCACTTGACCAGGACGAGCGACTCGGGCTGCGGGACCGGGAGGGGACGGAACAACAACGCGTCCATGAAGCTGTAAATGGCGGTGTTGGCGCCGATGCCGAGCGCCAGCGACACGATTGCGAGTCCCACCACCAGCCGATATCGCACCATAGTCCGTAGCGCGTACCGGACGTCCTGTCCGATCTGCTCGACGGTTGTCCAGGTCCAGAGCGTGCGGACGTCCTCGCGAATCAACTGCGCATTCCCGAGATCGAGGTGAGCGTGCCGCCGTGCCTCTTCGGAAGACACGCCCTCGTCCTGACGCTCGTCCGCCTCCTCCGCGAGATGGAACTCCAGCTCCTCGCGCAACTCCTCTTCCGTCACGCGCCGACGACGCCACCACGCGAGCCGGCGAAAGAGTGCGCTCATCGCGTTCCCTCTCCGGGTTGGAGCAGCAGCCGCATCGCCCGCGCGAACGCATCCCATTTCGATCGCTCGCTGGCGAGCTGCTTCCGCCCGAGCGCCGTGATCCGGTAATACCTGGCGCGCTTGCCTTTGTCGGAGGTCTCCCACGACGCCGTGATCCACCCCTTGGCCTCGAGGCGGTAGAGCGCCGGATAGAGCGAGCCGGTTTCAACCTTCAGCAGTTCTTCGGACGTGCGTTGAATGTGCTTCGCCACCGCGTGGCCGTGACTTGGCCCGGACAGCAGCGTGCGCAGGATGAGCAGGTCAAGAGTGCCGCGAAGCAGCTCGACGCGCGAGTCGGATGATGTTCGGCTCATTGTGTAGGTATCCTACAGAATATTGTGTAGGAAATCTACACATCAGCGATGTGTCAACAGGAACGTTTGTGCAGTCGGAGCGCGGGGCGACTTCAACCGATGTCCGCCGCGTTCGCATTCGGACCAGGGACAGAGGACCACGGACGGACCAAGAACAAAGCACTAAGGACCAAGGACCAAATCAAGCCGCTACTGCAGGGGAGGCGGCGTCGCGCTTTTCGGCCGCGACTGTACGAAGGCATAGAGGTCGGCGAGCTCGGCGTCCGGGAGGATTTTCTCTGTGTACGGCGGCATCTGCAGGCGGGGCGCGCGCACGTAACGCGCGAACGCCTGATACGCAAGGCCGTTTGGGCCGAGCCGCGGCCCGGTCGTCGGCGACCCCTGCGCTTCACGCCCGTGGCACTGCGCGCAGCCGACTCTCACGAAGCCGAGACGTCCCCTCTCGATGCTGCTCGCGGCGGCCGCCGGCGGTGTCGGCTGCGGTTGTGTCTGTGCCGCCAGCATCACGCGGCCGATGGTTGCGATTGCTGCAACGAGCAGGAGGACGCGTGTTGTCGTCATCGCGGCTGCGTCACCACGTCGACCAGCGCCGGCTGCCCGCGCTTGACTGCGGCGATGGCGCGCGCGAGCGACCGGCCGAGATCCTTCGAATCGGCGATCGGTCCTTCAGCGTACCAGCCCATACTCTGCGCGAACTTCGCGTAGTCGATCGCCGGATTGTCGATCTCGTTGCCGATGTGCGCGCGATCGACGCCGCGGTTCCGGCGGTTTCCCATTCGTTGCAGGTGCATCGTCTCCTCGTGGTAGCTGCGGTTGTTGTGCAGCACGGTGAGGAGTGGAATCTTGCTGTGTGCCGCGGTCCAAAGTACGCCAGGCGCGTACATCAGATCGCCATCGTTCTGGATGTTCACGGACAGCCGTCCGTATTTCCGGTTGGCGAGCGCAGCACCGATGGAGGCCGGCGCGCCGTAGCCGATTCCCGAGCCGCCGGAGACGCCGATGTATTGATGATGCTTCTCGAAATTCCACAGACGCAGCGGCCAGCCGCTCAAGTTGCCGTTGACGAGCGACCAGTCTTCGGTCCGGATCTGTTGCCAGAGCTCGGCGGCGAGTCGGGCCGTGCTGATAGGCGACGCGTCCCACGCGTACCCGGCATCGGTGCGCGCGCGATCGAGCACCGCGCGGCTCGCGTCGGCCAGCTTTGCGCCGCGTGCCTCGAACGCCCTGCGGCGATCGGGTGTCATCAGTCGCTTCACCGCTTCGATCAGCGCTGGCAGCGTGGCCTCGCCGTCCGCGGCAATCGTCAGGTCCGTTTCCGCATAGCGCTGGAAGTCCTGGTAATTGGCCTTGACGCTCAGATCTCCCGCGGTGATGGTGATCACCTTCACGCCAGTCTTGGTCGCGGGCTGCGACGTTCGTTCGAGCTGGTCGCGGAAGATGTGCATCGCCCCGTAGATGTTGGCGATCTCGAGGCCGACGATGACGTCGGCGGCGGCGATGGCGGCAACGCCGCGCAGCGTCTGGTTGAGTGGATGGCGGTTGGGGAAGTTCATGCGGCCGGCGGCGATCGGCGGCAGCGTGTTGGGCTGCGTGCTGATGACGGCGGCCTGCAGCAGTTCGGCGAGCTCGATGAGACGCGCGAGTCCCGCGGGCGTGCGGGCGAGCCGATCGGCGATGAGGAGCGGAGACTCTGCCGCCACGAGCAGCTTCGCGGCTTCGGCAACGGCGCCGGAGTCGCCCTGAGGCGGCGCAGCGAGCGTCAGTTGCGGGACCCTCAGTACGCCGTGGTGTTCCTCGATGGGCCGCTCCTGAAGCTCGCTGTCGGCGACGATCACCACCGGCCCATACGGGGGCGTCATCGCGATCTTGTAGGCGCGCACCGCCGACTCGCCGAAGTGTGCGAGCGACATCGGCGTGTCGTCCCACTTGGTGTAGTCGCGGACCATCGCCGCCGCGTCCTGCACGCTGTGCACCCACTCGACGCCCGGCGCCCGCATCGTCGCATCGAGCGTGTTGCCGAGAAGGAGGTAGACCGGCACGCGATCGCACCACGCGTTGTAGATCGCCATCGACGCGTGCTGCAGACCGACCGTTCCGTGCGCCATCACCGCCAGCGGCTTGCCTTCGATCTTGAAGTAGCCGTGCGCCATCGCGACGGCCGACTCCTCGTGCATGCAGGTGATCAGCTCGGGCTTTTCATTGGCGCCGTAGTTGATCACCGACTCGTGCAGTCCGCGGAAGCTCGAGCCAGGGTTGGCGCAGATGTACTCGAAGCCGAGCGCCTTGATCGTGTCCACCATGAAGTCGGAGCCGGCGCGTCCGCCAGTGAGCGCCTCCGTCGCGGTGGTCGATGAATCCGAAGGGGGCGTGGCCGATGCGGGAGCCGGCGACTGTGCGAGGGCGTCCGCCGGCGCAGCCAATGCGGCGCTGACGGCGGCGGCGCGCCGCATGAACTCACGTCGCGGGTACGAGAGACGGGATCGCTGTGTCATCTGATGCGGGCTCAGACTAACGCTCGGACCTCACGGGGTGCAACCGCAAAGAGTGCATCTTCGGTCGTGGGACGAGCTTCGCGGTTGGCCTTTAAGTATGATTCGCGTGCAGTGAAGGCCATATGACCTCTCGTCCCGACGACTGGGCACGAGTGCGGGCGCTGTTCGAGGCCGCCCTGTCGCAGCCTGCCGAGCTCCGCCTGGCACACATTGCGTCGTCGTGCGGGGACGACCAGCAGCTCCGAGAAGATGTGGAGTCGTTGCTGGCCTCGCACGAGCGCGCGAGCGGCTTTCTCGGCACCCAAGCGGCTCTGGCGACCCTCGATACGGTCAACACGAGTTTTGAGGGCCGTCGCGTCGGACCGTTTCAAATCGTCCGAGAGATCGGACGAGGAGGAATGGGCAGCGTCTACCTCGGGGAGCGTGCCGACGGAGAGTTCGCGAAGCAAGTCGCCATCAAGTTCGTCGGCGGCATTCCCAACGAGATCCTGCGGCGGCGCTTTCACGAGGAGCGACGCATCCTGGCCGCGCTCGAACATCCCACCATCGCCCGTCTCCTCGACGGTGGCACGACGGCGGACGGCTTGCCGTACCTGGTCATGGAGTACGTCGACGGCGTTGCAATTGACGCCTTCTGCGAACAGCGCGACCTCACAACACGCGCGCGCATCGAGCTGTTCCGGCAGGTGTGTCAGGCAGTCCAGTACCTCCACCAGCACCTCGTGATTCATCGCGACATCAAGACCAGCAACATCCTCGTGACGCCCGACGGCACACCCAAGCTGCTCGATTTCGGTATCGCGAAACTTGTCGATCCAGGCAGAGAGCAGGGTCTGACGCTCACGCTCGAATGCGTCATGACGCCCGACAGCGCCAGCCCCGAACAGGTGCGCGGCGAGCCCGTCACCGTCTCGACCGACGTCTACGCGCTCGGCGTTCTCTTATACCGGCTCTTGACGGGACGCAGTCCGTATGCGTCCGCGCCGTCGAATCAATCCGCGCTCCTGAAAGCGATCTGTGATGAGATGCCACGGCCTCCGAGTGTGGCGGCGGGTGCCAGCGTCGCATCCGCGAGAAAGCGGATCGATCGCGATCTCGATCAGATTTGCCTCAAGGCCCTCCGCAAGGAGCCGGAACACCGATATCAGTCGGTCGGGCAGTTGTTAGAGGATTTGCAACGGTTTCTCGAAGGCCGGCCGGTACTGGCCGTGACCGATTCGAGGCGATATCGGACAAAGAAATTCCTCCAGCGTCATCGGGCGTTGGTGAGCATTGGCTCGGTAGCGCTCCTCGCAGTCCTGATCGGAGCGGGTATAGCGCTCTACCAGGCGCACATCGCGAAGCTCGAACGGATTCGTGCGGAGCGACGCTTCGACGACGTCCGCCGGCTGGCGAACTCGTTTCTGTTCGAATTCCACGACGCCATCGCCGACCTGCCCGGATCTCTCGAGGCTCGTAAGTTGGTCGTCAAGCGCGCTGCGGAATACCTCGACAGACTTGCCGCTGAAGCCCAAGACGACGTTGCGTTGAAGCGTGAAATCGCCACGGCCTACGAGCGGCTGGGCACGATTCTGGGTGGTGGGGGCGTGTCGAACCTCGCTGACTTCCCGACCGCGCGAGCGCGTTATCAGAGCGCCTTGCGGATCCGCGAGGCTCTTGCCGCGCGTGCTGACGCGGAACCGGACGACCTGACGGCGCTCGCAACGCTGCGTGTCCAGATGGCGAGATTCTTCGCCCTCACCGGCGATCTTGGAATGGCCGAGGAGACCGCGGCACGCGCGGTGACGCTGCTCCAATCGACCGCGGACTCGCAGGGCACAACTGGTCGGCTGGGCCAGCTTGCCACAGCACATCACCAACTGGGGTATGTGCAGGCCCGCAGGGGTGAAAATCAGGCTGCCCTCGAGTCACTCGACCAGGCCCTCACGCGCGCGAAGCAACAGGTAAGCGGCCGGCCCGACGATGTCGATGACGCCGCGCGCCTCGCGAGAATCCAGATCGACTACGGCGAACAACTGCTGCAGGCTCAACGGGCAACCGACGCCTACAACGCCCTCCACGACGCGCAGGGCACGTTCGAGAGGCTCCTGATCCGGGCGCCCCTCAACGCGGGATACCAGCAGAATCTCGTGCGAATCTTCAAGAACCAAGGGGACGCACTCGAAGGCATCGGCAGGACCCGCGACGCGCTTGCGGCGTTTTCCAGTGCGGTCACCGTTGCCGAGGCGTTGCGTGGATCGGCGCCCGACGACCACGCCAGCCAGGTCGCCGTGATGATCAGCCACTTCGCGCTGGGGGTCGCGCTGGTTAACGCCGGCCAGAGGCAGGAAGGCATCCCGCACGTTCGCGAGGCCATCGCCGTCGGCGAGTCGATCGTCAAGGCTGCGCCAGGCAACGGCTTCGTTCTCAACGAGCTGGCCGAGGCGAAGCTGAGGCTGGGTGAAACGCTACTCGCCAACCCCTCGCAGCGAGCGGAGGGATGTCGTGAGATCGGAGACGGCCTGCGCATCTGGAATTCGCTGACTGAAGTCCCAGGCGAGTCGGGGAGATTTCGGGATCGGTTCGAGGTGTTGTGGGCGGTGTGCTCGCGCCCTTCCGCTCCGCCCGTGCGACGCTGACCGCTCGAGCATTTTTCACTACTACGACACTCCGAGGTGCGGAGACGCCAAGCTCCTTTCTTGGGCTTCTCTCGTAGTCTCGGTGCCTCGCGCGCGACGGAGAAATGAAACGCGCGCTAGTCCACGTCTAGGCCTTTTTTCTCTTGGTCGGGGACATCCTTTCGCTCCGACCCAATCGACAGTCGTTGATAGAGCCACGCCCTGGCGACCGTCCAGTCGCGCACGGCGGTGGCTGCCGAGACGCTGAGTGCATCGGCCATTTCAGCGATCGTCAGGCCTGCGAAGAATTTCACTTCGACGACCTGGCAGAGATGCGGATCGACCGAGGCGAGCTCGGTGAGCGCCTCATCGAGGGCGAGCACATCGATCGCGGGCGGGTCGGTGGCCGTCGTGACCCCTTCCAGGCCGACGATCTTCACCTCGCCGCCGCGTTTGCGAGCGTTCTTTCGCCGGGCCTGATCCACCAGGATCTGGCGCATCAGGCGCGCAGCCAGCGCGAACAGGTGCGTTCGGTCCCGCACAGTGATGCGATCGATGTCAACCAGCCGAAGGTAGGCTTCGTGAACGAGCGCCGTCGTCTGCAGGATGTGGCCGGCCGGCTCCGCGCGGAGTCGCGCGCGCGCGACGTTCCGCAACTCGTCATACACGAGCGGGATGAGTCGATCCAGCGCCCCGCGATCCCCCTGCTGCCACGCCTGCAGCAACCCTGTCACCTCCCGAGCCCGTGGATGGTTGGTCATGAGTGGAGTGGCGGATTGATTTCGCGGGGACGTGCGTCTTCGCGGCGAGTCTAGCACGCCCACATTGCAACGATTCATCGAAGGATCTGGAAGGCCCGATTACACCGCGACGCTGGGTGAGCGAGTTTTCCGCGGTTTTGCGCTTTTGATCACAGGCGGCGACTTGGCGCCAGCTCTGGGAGGCTTATGCGTCTCAATCCAGGTATTCACATTTGCGGGGCGTGGCTATGCATGGCTCTGGCATCGGGCGTGGCGCACGCGAGTACGTTCGACATAACGGTCGACAGCACATTCCTGAGCGGGAATCCGGCCGTTTTTATCTTCGACTTCATCGATGGTGGCCCTCCCGATAATGAGGTCACGCTGAGCGCTTTGATCTCGAGTGGCGTCCCGGCCTCACCGTCGTACATCGGGAACCTAGCTGCAATTGGAACCGGACAGTGGACGTTTTCCGACGCCGGGGGCTCGTTCTTCAATGAGCTGCAGCTTCCGTTCGTCACGATGGGGCCATCGGTGTCGTTCTCCTTCACGACGACCGACAACGCGCCCGGTCCCGGCTCACTCCCTGATGCGTTCTCCTTCTTCGTTGTAAGCATCGACGACTTCACCACGCCACTCTTTACGACCAGCGATCCCACCGGCGCCAACGCCCTCCTATTGTTCAACCTCGGACAGGGAGCTTCGGGCTTGAGCGTCTACGGTCACGATCAGTCTGGTTTTTCGATTCAGGTACGAGAGCCGGGGGTACCACCAGAGCAAGTGCCTGAACCGAGCTCGCTCGCGCTGTTTGCCTTCGGAACGGCAGCCATGTTCGCACGCAGACGGATCGTGCGCTCTCGAAGCTAAGGGGCCCAGTATGTTGCGAAGTGTACATCGGCCGTTGCTCTGCAGCATCCTCGTTCTCATTGGCTGCCTGTATACGGAGCCGAGCTACGCGCAGACACAGATACTCGATAGTGACCTTCACGTCACGTTTTCGGGACTGGTCTTCGATCGAATGAACAACACGTTCAACACGACGGCAACGATCACAAACACGTCCTCAACGACGTTCTCGGGCGTGTTCTCCCTGGAGTTGCCTCAGATCAATCCGGCGGCTGTGCAACTCTCGAACGAAACGTGTCTGGTTGGTGGAGTGCCCGTGCTCGTGTTTTCGCTGTCTCCGGCCGGCCTGGCACCGACGGCCAGGTTCAGCGGCATTGCGCTGAAGTTCAGTAACCCTTCGCGCCGTCCATTCACGTTCGCGCACCTTCTCTTCGCCGGTGACCTCTGTGCGGACACGGTCTTCTTTCACGCGTTAAGCGATTCACGGGCTCGGCCCGACCCAGATGTGCTCGCCGTGACTCTTCCAGTGTTGTCGATCTTGGATTGTCAGCCGGTGGTGCCGCCCAACCCGCTCACGCTCGCCAGTGCCATGAGCTCGATTCGGTCGCGTCTGAATCAGCTCGCGGGGCCAGGTGCGCTCGAAGGATTCGTGGCCACCAACGCGGGCACCGACACGTCGACGCTTACGGCGCTGGCGGGTGGGGCCACGGCGACGAACAACGGCCCGGGCGCGCTCGCGGCGCTGCTCGCCGCTCACCAGAACAGCCCGACGAATCCGGCCCATCTCGTGAATGCTGCAGGCGCAACCGCGGTGTTGGGAATGCCCAACGAAGCACTCGCCCTGCTCGATGCGGCCGATGCGATAGGCGGAGACTTCGGCACCCCCATGGGCTTCGACGGCCACGCGATCGCGCGCAACAATCGAGGGTTCGCGCTGCTTCAGCTCGGACAGTATGCGCAGGCCCAGACTCAGCTCGCGAGCGCGAACGCTCTGGAGCCGTTCCTGGCTGAAGCCCGCTTGAATGCCGCGGTGGCACAGATCTGTCAGGGGCAGGACGCCGAGGAAGCCTTTCTCGCGGCCTGGCACCGCTCGCCCGGCCTCCTGACGCTCGATCAGATCCTCGACCTGTCTCAGGGCGTCGCGCCCGACGTTCCGCCGCTGCCGTATCCAGGAACAGCCGATCGGCTGCGTGCCTACGCCACAACATGGGGTCAGATTCGCGCGGGAGTGCTCGCGAAGGTCACTGCGGCACAGGACATGCGCGACGAGGCGCATCATCAGCTCCAGGAGGAACTGATCGCCACACCGTGGCCGATGTTGACCGTCCAGCGGGTTGCAGACATCTATGACTTCGGGGACGCGCTGGGAACGCCGACCTTCGATCAGTCGCCTCCAGGGCTGAGCGACCTCTGGAACGCGGTGGAGAACGGCATCAACACCACGTTTGATCTCTCGACTCAGATCTTTGAGGATTTTCGGGCCTGGGGCGACGATCGAAGTGCCGCCGCTGCTACCTGCCTCGCTCAGCAAACGCCGGTCGACGAATGCGAGGCCTATCTAGAGGTCCTCGCGCAGGGTCGCGCGCAGGTACACGAGTACATGAGTCCCTTCCTGTTTCAGGTGGGCACGTACGACCGAGCGTTCCGTGCCTTCGCCGATCCCTGGTACCGGGCCCTCACAGGGCTAGCGGCCAACCTGTCCGATCCTCACGCCCATCAAGAGCGTCAGTCCCAGGCAGAGGCCGATTTTCTTCTGCGGTACTCCGGCCTCGTGAATCAGGGAGGAGTGATCATGGGGCAGCTCGCGACATGGTGGGAGCTGGCCCAGGCGCGCGATGACCTCAGTTTTACCCCGCCAGCGACCTTACCCGGCCTCCAGAGCCCGAACGCGTGCTCGGGCCTGAAAGCAGTGACGTTCAGTGGAACCCTGTTTGACGTGATCAGTGTCGATATCGAGTGCGAGAAGGTGACGATAGACATCGCGGAACCCGGACTCGGACCCTTCGTACACGTGACCGCTGCGCGCTCAGGAGACTGGACCGCGTTCATGGGCGTCAAGGGCTCGCTGCCGGGCGTTTCCGAAAGGTTCGGCTTCTACATCCGAGGCAACGATGATTCGTTCACCGACGCGGGCATCAAGATGACCCAGTCCATCGGGGCCGGTCCGCTCAAGATTAACTCGCCGTTCGAGATGGAGCTGGGGATCGCCGCGGCGATGAAGTGTCCTTTTGGTTTCTGCTGAGCAAGGCTGGCCCGGCGATGTGGTCGTGCTCGACAACCTCAAACAGCCCGCGGTCCGCGTCGCGATCGAGCAGGCCGAAGCGCACCTGCGATCTCTCCCGCAGTAGACAATCCGATCGAGCTCGCGTTTGCGAGAAAGCGTTCTTACGCGCGGCTCGACCGCGCAGCTTCGACCAGGTCGTCGATCTCGTCGCGATCGCACTCGAGCTGATCACGCCGCAGGAATGCGCGAACTTCGGTCCAGCACTTCCAATGTCGGTTCTCCGGCTGAACGGCAACTCACCGACCTTTACGTACGCCAAGACGCTCGACACTTTCTTCGAACGCCACCGCGCGAGGACGCGGCAGCGGATACGGCGATCATCATGCTGCGCGTTTACGTCTGGCGCAGCGCTTCGATTGGCTCGACGCGGGTGCTGGGCGAGAAGGAACTGCAGAAGGATCTCGTGAACGAAATCGAGGAGGTCTACCGATTGGCGCTCAGGATGCCACTTCGTGAAAGATGTCGTGATAGGCCGCGTAGAACACAATCATCGTCATCGGCACCGTCACGAAGAGACCGAGCGTCAGCGGAATGATCGAGGCGACGAATAGCACCGCGAACACAATCGCACAGAGGATACCCGGCAGCAGGTTCTTGATCGCACCAACCGCACTCGCTTTCATCGCAGCAAGCGGCTGCAGTCCATCAAGCAGCACCAATGCCGGTGCAAAGACGATCAGCAGTCCCAGGACGCTCGTGGCCATCGAGTAGGCGAACAACAGCAGCAACCGTCCTTCGTACAGCGCGGGATCTCTGTACCCGATCCCGATCTGCAACCACGCCGGACCGTCGATTGCCGCGAGCACCAGGAACGGGGCCGCCAACAGGATTGCGGAGGCCACTCCCAGAATCAGGAGAGACGCTGTCTGTTTTCGGAAGCCAGCAAAGAGCGGGTTGAGCCCCGAGAGATCGCCCCGGCGCGACGCATCAGCCATCGCGGCGAAGCCGGCCAGCACCATCGAGGAGCCAATTCTTACAAGAACACCCACGACGGGCACGAACGCCAACGCGAGCATCGTTCCGTAGCCCACGATGAGCGCCAGGATCCAGAGGCCAGGATTCCGCCGGAAGATCTGCCAGCTCGTGGCAATCCATTCCAGGCCGTGGCCGATTGGACGCGACTGGCCATTCTCGACGTATCTGTGGTCCCGTCCCGGCGGCGCCACTTCCACCACGTCGCGCACGGCGGCAATCGGAGGAGTGTAAGGATTCCGCTCGTCCATGTACAGCTCGCACTGTGAAGGGAGTTGCGGAATTCTTTCACGCGACATCTGACGTGTCCATACGAATTTATGCGAAGGGACGGAGATGATCCGTGTTTGCAGCGCGAACTTGTCCTTCGGTTGCATCACGAACTGCTGATAATCATGCTGTCCGTTACGGGTGATAAATTGCTACGCTGCTCGAGTACAGCCGATGCCGAACGGCGTCCAGACCGCGCGTGTCTATCAGTTCGGGGCATTTACCATCGACGCCCGAACTGGTGAACTCTCGCACGCCGGCCGCCGAACGCCGCTCCGCGATCAATCCGTCCAGCTCCTGCTGGCGCTGCTGGAGCACCCTGGCGAACTCATCACCCGCGAAGAACTGGCAGGGCGCCTGTGGGCGGAGGGGACGTTCGTCGACTTCGATCGCGGTCTGAACAAGGCGATCAACCATCTCAGGGAAGCGCTGGAAGATTCAGCCGAACAACCGCGCTTCATCGAGACCCTGCCGCGCAAAGGGTACCGGTTCATCGCACCTGTGACGTGTGCTGGTGAAGAGGTCGAAGCTGCCCCGCCAGCCGATATGCCGCGCGCGTCGAGCCTGCGGCGATGGCTTCTGTTGTCGGTGGTGGTGACCGCAGCAATCGGTATGGCCATCGGCGCCGGCATCGGTGGCGTGCGAAAACAGGCGGCCACCGTTTCTCCGCAGATTGCGGCTCTCGCGGTACTCCCGCTGGAAAACCTGTCTCACGACCCCGAGCAACAGTACTTTGCCGATGGGTTGACCGATGCGCTGATCACCGACCTGGCGAAAATCGGCAGCACCCGGATCACGTCGCGCACGTCCGTGATGCAGTACCGAGGGACGAAGAAAAACATCAAGGACATCGGGCGCGAGCTGAACGTGGACGCTGTCGTGGAGGGCACCGTGATGTACGCCGGCGACCGCGTGCGGGTCACGGCGCAGTTGATCCAGGTGTCGACCGACATGCACTTGTGGTCTGAAGCCTACGAACGCGAGGTCAGTTCCATCCTCGATCTCCAGCGCTCGCTCGCCACTGACATCGCCCGGCATATCAATGTTTTCGTGAAGCCTCTCGATCGGGCCCGGGTCGTGAACCCAGAGGCGTACGGGCTGTACCTCAAAGCGCGTTACGCCTTCTATACATACACGAGCCAGGGGTGGCAGCAGGCCATCGAGCACTTCAACAGGGCGATTGAACGCGATCCGGAATTCGCGCCGGCGTATTCAGGCCTCTCGGATACCTACCTGGTCGCTGGCGCGTACTCAGCGGTCCCGACCGAGGAGGCGCTGACTCGCGGAAAGGCAGCGGCAGCAAGAGCCCTGCAGTTGGACGAGACGCTGGCAAGCGCCCACTATGCGATGGCCACGGCGCACACATGGTACGACTGGGACTGGGCCGGCGCAGATCGGGAGTTTCGACGGGGACTCGAGCTGAATCCCAATGATGCCCTGGGCCGGAACTGGCATGGCGGTTACCTGTCGCTCCTCGGCCGGCACGACGAGGCGATTGCAGAACACCAGCGGGCCCAGCAACTCGATCCTCTTTCCGTGATCGGCAACGCCAACGTAGCCCGGGCGCTGTACCGCGCCCGCCGTTACGATGAAGCGATCGCGCAAGCCCGGAAGACGCTCGAACTGGATCCGAATTTTTCGGTGGCCCTCCTCTGGCTGGAGGGTTCGCTCAGGCACAAGGGGCTGTTCAACGACGCGGTGGCGCTGCGCCAGTCGGTGGCCGCCCCGGATCAGGTGCAAATCATCGCCCGCACATTCCAGCGCGATGGTTTCCAGGCGCTCCTGCGCAAGAGTGGAGAGGCGTTCAAGAAGAGCGGGGCGCTCGTGACGGCGGCCCGTTACTACGCACAGAGTGGTGATAAGGATGAAGCTTTAGCGCTGCTCGAGACGTGCTCTCGGCGCCGGTGCTCTGATCTCGTCAGCCTGAACGTGGAACCGGATTTCGACGGGCTGCGGACAGAGCCACGTTTTCAAACACTCCTCCAACAGATCGGGCTGCCGTAGACAGGTCGGCAACGACAACCGATCCTTCCGGCGGCGCCATGCGGGTCCGGACGCAGCGCCCGACCTTCAGCCCCGCGGATTCGCGGGAATCAACATTTCACCTCACGGGAATCTCGCGGGAATTGACCGAGGCGGATGTCGCGCGTATCTGTGCTCCATGGCGCGACGATCGAACGGCGCGGCTGAGAAAAGCAGACAAGGAGCACGATGAGCACCAATCAGAAATGGCGTGGTGTCGGCAGCATGTGGACGCTGGCGGTGCTGGTTCCAGTACTCGCCGGAACGCAGTTTGTCAGCGATGACAGCCAGGATGACCAAGGCAAAGCCCGAACCCTCTACGTCTGGGCAGGCGACCAGGCCCGAGTCGCCCCGGACTTCCTTGCCGTCATCGACTTCGACGAAGACTCGCCCCGCTATGGGAGGGTCATCAGGACAGTTCCCGTCCCAGGGCCTGGCGGCTCCGGAAATGAGCCGCACCATTGCCATCTGTCCGCCGACAAGAACATCCTCGCCTGTGGCGGGCTGCTGGCCCTGCTGCGCGGACAGGACAGCATCTTCTTTTTCGATGTATCTGAGGCACGCCGGCCGAGATTCATGTTCTCGACCAGCGGTACGCTCTCCAACATCACGGACGACTTCCTGCCGTTGAAGGAAGGCGGATTCCTCGTCACGCAGATGGGCTCCCACACCGGAGGGACGCCCGGTCGCGTCGCCGAGTTCGACGCCAATCTGCAACTGATTGGCGAATGGCCTGCCAATCCCCCGGAGCATGATTTCAACCCGCATGGCATCTCGGCCCGCCCAGACCTCAACCTGATGGTGACGTCGGACTTCATGATGCCGGCCAGCTCCCTGAACGTGGTCCCCGGCGATCCGCTCCTGCGCGGGATCATTCGCGTCTGGGATCTTCAACACCGGTCGATTGTCCGCACGATCGAGATTCCGACCGCGCTCGGCACCATGGACGTCAAGTTGATCCCACGGGATCCGCTCGGACGCGCCTTCACCGCGGGGATGTTCGATGGGCTGGTGTATCTCGTCGACACCATGAACGGCACAGCGCACGCCGTCTTCGACTGCGAGACGATCGTGCCGCATGTGCCGGTTCCCGTTCGCGGCGGGATGACGCAGCTCATGGCCATGCCGCGCTCCGGCGACCGGTTGATCTTTGCGCTGTTCCAAGCGGGCCAGGTCGGGATGCTCGACATCAGCGATCCCGAGCATCCCGTTCAGGCCGGGATCGTCAATCTAGGGGTGGATGTGGGTCCGCACATGATTGCGCTCACTGACGATGACAAGCGCCTGGTCGTCAGCGACTATTTCCTCAATGAAGACGACTTCGGAAAGGTTCACTTCGAGGGTGATCATCACGTCCGCGTGATCAGGGTCTTCAAGAATCGCCTCGCCCTCGACCGGCGCTTCGATGTCGACTTCAACACGGCGTTTGCGTCAGGACCAGCGAGGCCGCATGGGGTGGCGATGAAGTGAGCTTGGGGCCCGCTCCTATATTCACGCGATGGGAACTGGCGACCTTTCGACTGCTTCAATCGATCCGTATCTCGCCTCAGCGAGCCATCGCGGCGCGGCACTTGACAATACGTCGTGACACGACATATCGTGGCGCGCCATGGCTGACCGCGATCCGTCCGAGTCGCTGCCGTTGACACCGGCGCTCTTCCACGTGCTGCTCTCGCTCGCCGACGGCGAGAAGCACGGCTACGCCATCCTCAAAGAGATCGAGCAGCGGACCAGCGGACAGGTCGTGCTCAGCACCGGCACGCTCTACGGCATTGTCAAGCGTCTGCTCGCCGATGGCATGATTCGCGAGTCGGCGGCCGGCAGTGACGAGCGCCGCACTGCCTACCGGTTGACCGCCTTCGGCCGCAAAGTGGCGCTGGCCGAAGCCGAACGTCTGCGCGGGCTCGTCGCGGCAGCGCAGGCCAAGCGGCTGCTCACCAATCAGGCCGGGTGACGGTCGATGGCTCGCCCGCCCTTTCACGAACGTCTGTATCGAGCGCTGCTGTCGCTGTTTCCGTCGGAGTTCCGCGGCGATTTCGGCGCCGCCATGACCGCCGACTTTCGCGATCAGCGTCGCGACACCGGGGGCCGGCCGCGCGAGCTGCGGCGGCTCTGGGCGAGAACCATCATCGATCTTCTGCGTCGCGCACCCCGCGAACATCTCGACGTGGTGTGGCGCGACGTCGTCTACGCGTGGCGCGTGCTGCGCAAACATCCGATGGCGTCGGCAACGGCGATTCTGAGTCTGGCGGTCGGCATCGGACTGAACTCGGCGGTCTACAGCGTGGTGAGCGGTGTCCTGTGGCGCAGCCTGCCCTTGATCGACAGCGATCGTCTCGTCTCGGTTGGAACCGTCACCGTCAGCTCCCCCCGACTCCGTCAGATCGAGGACAAGCTGTTTGTCGATCTGGTTCAGCGGACACGGACGCTCGAAGCCGTCAGTGGCGCGGCTCTTCACGGCATCACGATCGTCGCACCCGGCGAGCCGGCGGAGAGCGTCTGTCTGGCCATGACCGAAGGGCTGTTCGACGTGCTGCGCGTGCGGCCCTTCCTTGGGCGCACGTTTACGCGCGCCGATCACGACGCCGCGCGCGCGCTTCAGACGGATCCTGGACGACGGGTCACGCCGCACGTCGTCATCCTCGGCGATCGCCTCTGGCGCACACGCTTCGCCGGCAATCCCGGCGTCGTCGGCACATATATGACCGTCAGCGGCGGCCAGCGTCTGGAGATCGTTGGCGTCATGGGACCGGAGCTCGAAGCCCTCGGGCGCAGCATGCCCGGACAGTGCTGGCTTCCCGACGTCGCTGACGCATCAATCGGATTGTGGCGGCCGCGGATCGTCGTCGGCCGGCTCGAGCCCGGCCGCTCCCTGACCGAACTCAACGCAGAACTCGACGTCATCGGCAGGAATCTGGAGAACGACAGCTGGACCAAGGAACCGCAAGCGCTTCGCGCCGTCAGCGTCCTCGACGACATCGTCGGCCAGGTCCGGACGCAGCTGCTGTTTCTGTTCGGCGCCGTCGTCTGCGTGCTGCTCGTGACCTGCGCGAACATCGTGAACCTGTTTCTCGCGCACGCCGCCGGCCGTCGCCATGAGTTGGCGACACGGGTCGCGCTCGGCGCGTCGCGACTCCGTCTGATCCGCCAGTCGCTGACCGAGAGCCTGGTCATCTCGCTGCTCGGTGGCGTCGGCGGTTTCGCGCTGGCGGTGTGGGCGCTGCCGGTGCTGGTGTCACTCGCTCCACGACGCATTCCACGGCTGGATGAGATCGCCGTCGATTGGTCCACGTTCACATTTGCGCTGGTCGCCTCTGCCGTGGTCGGGATTGTGTGCGGCATCCTGGCCGCGCTGCCCATGCGAACCGCACCGCGCGCCGTCTTTGGCTCGGTGCAGGCAGCGACGACTCCGCGCACCACACGCATGCGACAGAGCGTGACGGTCTGCGAGATCGCATTGGCGTTGATGCTCGCCGTCGCGGCCACGCTGATGGTGCGCACACTGCGCGCGCTGAATGCGATCGAGCTGGGTTTCGATCCGCGAGCGGTCGTCTCGGCCGACCTTTCGTCGCTCGCAGACACGGGGCTGCGCCAGAGACAGGACGTCGACACGACGATCATCGAGCGAGTCAAAGCATTGCCGGGTGTACAGGCGGCGGGCATCGGACTCGGACCGCTCGCAGGCGGCATGGGCTGGGGAGGCCTTACGCTTCCGAACGATACGAGAGATTTGGGCACCGTCGGGGTGGATGCTGTCAGCCCCGGCTACTTCGAGGCGCTCGGCGTACGGCTGATGACTGGCCGCTTCTTCGAGTCTCGCGATGCGGTCAGGGACGGTCCGATGGTCATTCTGGTCAATCAGTCCGCTGTGCGTGCGTTCTGGAACGGCGCAGACCCGCTCGGCAAGACAGTGTTGAACGGGAAGGAACATGAAATGCGCGTGATCGGCGTCGTTGCCGACGTCCGCCGCATGACGTTGGAGAAGGACCCCGGACCGATGATCTATCAGCTGAGCAACCAGTCGCGGAACTTCCACGCCGGCAGCATGCTGATCAGAGTGGCGGGCGATCCAGAGAGGCTGGTGCCAGCCATTCGCGACATCATCCGCTCGATCAGTCGCGAGCAGCCGTTCTCAGGCGTGAAGCCGCTTCAGCAACGCATCGACGAAGCGCTCGCGCCGCGGCTCTTTGTGCTGCGTCTGATCGGGCTGTTCTCGATCCTGGGTCTGCTGCTTGCCGTCGTCGGCATCTACGGCGTCATCGCCGAGTTCGTCACTCAGCGTGTACCTGAAATCGGCGTGCGGATGGCGTTTGGCGCGACGCGCTCGGACGTTCTGGCTCTAATCTTCAGTCAGGGTGGGCGGCTCGTCGCCATCGGGCTCGTCATCGGCGTCGCAGGCGCTGTTCTGCTGCGCAGCGTGATGAGCACGATGGTGTACGGCGTGCGAACGTCGGACCCGCTCGCCTACCTGTCGGCGTGCCTGGTGCTCGTGGTCGCGACGATCGTTGCGTGTGTGGTGCCGGCAAGACGCGCAGCGCGCCTCGATCCAGCCGTGGCATTGCGCAGCGAGTAACAATGGGGGAAGGGCGATGCATGCGTCGCCTACTGTGCGGAGGGGCGTCGCGAAACGGTAATCTCGAGGTGTTACGTCTGGCGCAGCGCTTCGATTGGTTCGACGCGGGCAGCCCGACGCGCAGGGACATAAGCCGCGACCAACCCTGCTGCGATCATCGCGACCGCCGCCACCACGAGCGGCAGCGGCGGCTCGACGGTCAGGCTCTGCACGAGTCGCGCGAGGAAACGTGGACTCAGCGCCGCGAGTGGCGCCCCGATCAGCAGGCCCGCTATCACCAGACCGAGAGCGCTCTTCACGACCATCGACGTGATCTCGCTTCTCGTGGCACCGAGCGCCATGCGTACGCCGATCTCCGTCGTGCGGCGCGAGACCGTGTACGCGAGCAAACCGTATAGGCCGATCGCGGCGAGCACTGCGCCTACCACGCCAAACGCCGTCGATAGCAGCGCGATGAGCCGTTCGACGACGATCGAAGCATCCAGTTGGTCGGTGAGCGTCGTCACGCGGCCAACGTTGACGTCCGGCACCACCTCATTCACCGCGCGACGAACGTTGGCGACGACTGCGGTTGGTGCGACATCGGTGCGCAGCGCGAAGTGAGACGCCGAGCCGCGTCCTTCCTGAAACACATTCAGATAAATGGTTCGAGGCGGAGTCTCGTAGAGATCGAGATACTTCGCGTCGCCGACCACGCCAACGATCTCGTACGACCGATCCTGGCCGTCGAAGCTGAAATGTCTGCCGATCGGATTACTGCTCCCGAAGTAGTGCCGCGCAAAGGACTGGTTGACGATCGCCACCGGCGGACGGCCCTCGTCTTCAAACGCGAAGTCGCGACCCGCAATCAGCGGCGTACCGAACGTGGCAAAGTATTTCGGTGCGACCCCGTTGAGCGACACGTGCCGGCGATCCTCGGCGCGTTCGGGCACGCCCTCCACGTTCACCAGGCGGCTGCCGCCTGCACCGGAGATTGGCGTCATACCGCTCAGCGTCGCAGCGCTTACACCAGGAATCGTATGGAGCCTGTCAAGGAGATCGCGATAGAGGCTCGAGAGCCTCAATCGCTCGTACCCGCTTGGCGATGGATCGAGCGTGAAGAGCAGCACTGAATGACGATCGAATCCGAGATTGAGATTCCGCAGGTTCGACAGATGGGTCACGAGCAGCCCGGCTGCGCTCAGCATGACAATCGACAGCGCGACCTGCGCCACGACCAGCACGCGCCCGGCCACGCGGCGAGATCGTCGCTCGCCCACTGATCCACCTTCGCGGAGACTCGAGATCCGGGCAGATGACGATGCACTCCACGCCGGGACCATTCCGAAGAACACGCCCG
Source organism: Vicinamibacterales bacterium (assembly GCA_035263125.1). Classification (GTDB taxonomy): domain Bacteria; phylum Acidobacteriota; class Vicinamibacteria; order Vicinamibacterales; family UBA2999; genus Gp6-AA40. The sequence goes on along the minus strand of DATFRP010000141.1, from coordinate 7,022 downwards.
TGACGACAGCCACGCCCACCGTGAAGAGCAGCACGCGAAGATCAGGCTGCACGTCGAGATGGATCTGCTCTGGCAGTCCGATGATCGGACGGCCCGAGAGCAGGACGCGAACCAGCGTGCTCGCGCCGGCAAAGGCGACGAAGATGCCGATGAGGGCGCCGCCAGCGGAGAGCAGCAACGACTCCGCGAGCACCTGGCGCCACAGACGCCATCGGCTCGCGCCAATCGCCGCTCGCAGCGCCATCTCCCGTTCACGCGCAGCGCCGCGCGCCAGCAGCAGGCTGGCGATGTTGACGCACGCCAGCAGCAGAAGCACCGCGACCATCGCCATGAGCGCGAGCAGCGGGCGGCTCAAACGCTCGCGCAGCACCGACGTTCCGGCGCCCGCCGGTTCGACATCGAGTCGGGCCTTCCGCCATTCGGGAATGTTGAAGAAGCGGGCGAGATCCTCGACGCGTGACCGATCCAGCACGCGCATTTCCGCTGCTGCCTGCTCGATCGACACGTTCGGTCTGAGTCGCGCAACGATCGCCATCGAGGGACGACCGCTCTCGCGCTGACTGGGGCGCGCGATCAGTGGCTCGATCGCGACCGGCAACCAGAGATCGGGATCGACAGCCACTTCGATGCCAGAAAAGCCTCGTGCCGCGACACCGACGACGGTCACCGGGACAGTGTTGACGATGATCCGACGTCCCAGAATGGAGCTGTCGCCGGCATAGCGACTGTTCCAGTACGACCAGCTGAGTACCGCGACCGCCGGGTCGCCGCCGATGCGATCGTCCTGCAATCGCAGCATGCGGCCGAGCGCCGGCTCGACGCTCAGCGTCGAGAAGAAATTGCCCGTGACGTACACGCCGTACACCGTGTCCGGCGCCGCATCCTCGCGAGTAACCGTCAGGCGCGCCGGCGATGCACCGATCACATTCGAGAAGACCGTATTCGCGTCGCGAACGCGCTCGTAATGCGCATACGCGAAGCTGTTCATGCGCGGCTCGCCTGGAAACGCACTCATGAACTGCACGAGCTGCTGCGGCTCGCGTACCGGCAGCATCCGCAGCATGAGCACGTTGATCAGGCTGAAGATCGCGGTATTGGCGCCGATGCCGAGCGCCAGCGACAGCACCGCCACCGTGGTGAACCAGCGCTCCTTGGCGAGCAGCCGGAGTGCGGAGCGGAGGTCCTGAATCATCGCCCCATGGTACCGCCTAGAGCCAGAACAGGGTGGCCCCCGGTCGACCAGCGGACGGACCAAGGACCAAGAACACGTCCCATGCGTGTGCCGGTGCGCCCCGACATGACGGGAAGCGATCGACTCGCCGATACTAGTTCCAGGTGGGCTATTCGGCGATTCTGGGCGGCGCGGTCTTCGTTGTCGTCGAGCATGGGACCTGGATCTTGTGACACCGCGCGTCCAGCGGTGGGTCGTGTTCGCGTACTTCCTCGCGCTCGTGGTGCTGGGTCTGACGGTGTTTCGCGACTACGGCGTGTCGTGGGACGAGCCGCGCCAGCGGTTGATCGGCGGCGTCTCGGTCGGCTATGTGTTGCAGCACGCCGCGCCATCCCGGCCGCTGCCGGCCTCCGTGCCGGACAAACCGCTTGCGACCTTCGACGACCGGGACTACGGCGTGGCCTTCGAAGCCCCGGCGGTGACGATGGAACTCCTCCTCGGGCTGACGGACTCGCGCGACGTCTATCTGATGCGGCACCTGCTGACGTACCTGGTGTTCCTGGGCGGCGTGTTCGCCGTCTACCAGATGGGCACGCGTCGATTCGACGACTGGCGGCTGGGTCTGTGCGCTGCGTCGATGCTCGTGCTCTCGCCCCGGTTCTTCGCGGAGGCGTTCTACAACTCGAAGGACGTCGTGTTCATGGCGTGTTTCGCCATGGCGACCAACACGATGCTCGCGTTCGTCACCAAACCAGGAGTCCGGACCGCATCGCTGCACGCACTGGTGACCGCGGTGGCCGTCGACGTCCGCGTCGCCGCGGTGTTGCTGGTCCCCATGACGCTTGGACTCAGTGCGGTCGAGACGATCAGACGTGAGCGTCCGCCGGTCAGGGAGGTCGTCCTCGCGGCACTCTTCCTCGGCGTGGTGACCGCGTTCGTGGTGCTCTTCTTCCCATGGCTGTGGGAAGACCCCATCGGCCGGTTCACGACCGTCGTGCGCAGCATGTCGTCGTTCCAGCGGTTTTCGGAGCGCGTCCGCTATATGGGCGGCAGCATCATGCCCGACGACCTTCCATGGCACTACATACCGGTATGGGTCGCCATCTCCACGCCCTTGCCGTATGTGTTCCTCAGCCTTGCAGGTGCCCTGGCGACGCTGGTCACGTTCGCGCGCCGGCACGTGCGTTTATGGGTTGACGAGGGTGAGATGCAGGACATGGTGTTCCTGAGCCTGGCGTGCGCGCCCCCGATCCTCGTGATGATCACGGATGCCGTGCTTTACGACGGCTGGCGGCACCTGTACTTCATCTACCCGTCGCTGCTTCTCCTGGCCCTGCGCGGACTCGTCTCACTCTGGCGGCTGACGCAGTCCGTGCGGCCCGCCCGGTACGCGCTCGTCATCGCCACGATCATGCACGTGGTGGTGGTCGCCGCGTGGATGATCCGCGCGCACCCGATGCAGAACGTCTACTTCAATGTGCTCGCCGGGTCTGAGTGGCGACGAACCTACGAAGTGGACTATTGGGGCCTGGGCAACAGGGCGGCGTTCGAGTACCTGCTCAGCCGTGACCGGTCGCGCACATTCACGGTTCGACCTGAGAGCTTCACCGATCTCGGACAGGGCCTGCTGTTGCTGCGTCCCGCCGACCGTGCGCGGGTGCGGATCGTCGACAAGGCCCAGCCGGCGCGATACGTTCTCACGAACTACCGGAATGCCGACGTGGACGCGGCGGACTCTTCTTCCGACCGGCGTCTGTTCTACCGGCTGGTGGTCGACGGAGAAGTGATCCTTTCCGTCTACGAAACGCTGGAGAATTGAGGCAGCCCTGCGGTCAGCGCCGCGACTCGAGGGCGGCGAGTTCGGCCGGCGTCACCCGATACACGAGGATGCCATGGGCGATGTGGCCGACTGGCCGGAAGTGCTCGCGCAGCCACCGGAAGCGGTTGGCATCGCCCACGACGCCCACCAGCATGTTCGCTCGCACGAGGATCGTGCCCGCGACCGGCTTGTCGGGTTCGAACACCGAGCCTGGTTCGCGGGCGCGGTAGTCATCGAGGTAGTAGCCGTACTGTCCCCAGTCGAGATTGGAATCCGCCAGGATGCGATACGTCTGGGTGCGATCAGGGATCAGCTCGTTGAAGTAGGCGAGGAAGTGCGGGTAATACGAGAGCACCGACGCCACGATGCTGGCGAGGGCGGTGATGAGGCCGACCCGCGCCCACCGCGAGAGTGTCGCCTGGCCAGCGACGAGACTGCCCGCGAGGATGTAAACGAGCGGAAAAATGATCAGGAAGTACCGGATGCCGATCTGCGCCCGGTAGAAGAAGTTGAAGTAGATCGCGAAGAACACGACGGGCACCAGCAGGAGCACCTCGTCACGAAGGGACGTGCGGTAGCGGCGCCGGATGACGTACGACACGGCCGCCGCGATGAGCAGCGCCTGGATGCCGAGCGGCACCTTGTACAGACTGGCCCAGAAGTAGTACCCCGAAAATCCGGCCGCGTTCAGACGGCCGAACAGGTACGGTAGCCCAAAGCTCGATCCCGTGCGCTCGTGCTCCATCACGAGGTCGAGTCCTTCGAGGTAGGGATAGGGCGTCGGAACAGGGGCTTCGCCCACGACGCCGGCCGCGGACTGCAGTGAGCGGAAGGCGTTGGAGTAGAAGGTGTACTGATCGAACGGCGTCAGGGTGCGGTTGAAGAGGAAGCCGATGTTGACGACGAGCAGGCTGACCGCAACGAAGGCCACCGTGACGGCGCCGGCGACCATGCTCCCGCGCCACAGATCGCGGAACCGGCCCTCGCGCCAGGCCTGCCGCAGCGCCGGAACGTGGAAGAGCAGGGCAGCGAGCAGGAACAGCGGGAACAATACGATGGCCGTGTACTTCGCGATTTGCGTGAGGCCGAGCGCCAGTGCGCTGGCCACTGCGAGTGTCCAGCTGCCTTCTCGCAGGAACCGCCAGAAGAGGTACAACGCGATCACCATTGTGCCGGCCGCGTAGATGTCGGTCGTGGTCAGCTGCGCATGGGCCAGCAGGTTCGGGTCGAACGCGTAGAGCGTGGTGGCCAGCAGGCCGCCGCGCGGGCCGTAGAGGCGCCGCGCCCAGGCGAACACGCACAGGCCGGTGAGCAGCGAGAAGACCACCGTGGCATAGCGGGCGGTGGAGGTGTGCGCGAGGTAGGCGGAGAGGACGCCAGGAGCCATACGCTCGGCGATCGCTCCGGGGATGGCGTTCAGCGCCGATATCGGCATCTTGCTGTCGTCGAAGCGTGTCGAGTCCAGAGCCAGGATGCCCCGCCCGTAGCGAAGATGCGCGGGCTCGTCGACGGTCTGCGTCATTCGTTGCATGCTCGTGACCTCGAGTGCGACGGACGCGGCGAGCACGAGGAACAACAGCGCCCATTGCATGCCCGACACCGCCACGTACGGCGCCGGCCTGGCCGCGAACAAGGCGGCGGTCATGTCAGGGGCGAACGTGCCCGCCAGGCCGAGGCTGACGGCTGCGATGCCGAGGAGACCTGCGAGGATCACGGCGACACGCAGCACGATCGTTCGCTGCCGTCTGAGCGATCGCGGCGCGCGGCCCCGCGTCGAGTGGCGATCCACGCGGAAGGTGGCACGGTCGATGTTGGCCGTGTTTTCGACGGCCGGATCGCCGACGAGCGCCCGGACGTTCTCACGAGACGTGTCTGTCAGCAGGTAGGACCAGGTCCGTCCTTCGCGCTCGCGGCCCTCGAACAGGCGGTATCGCCGTTCGGCGGCCTGTTTCGCGATCGCGTCGGTTCGAGGTGCCCAGCGGACTTCTACGTCGGCCCAAGCCGGCTGCAGGGTGCGCCCCAGTTCCACGTAGAGGACGGCCGCAAGGACCAGGCCGACGGCCCCGCCCGCGAGCAGTCGACGTCCTCTCATCTACCTTGCGGCTCGACGTCCCGATGACGCCTCACACTGACGTTCGAGTGCTGCGATTCGGCTGCCGGTTTCGTTGTGTGTCAGAAAGCCCATGATGTCATTCTGTAATCTACTATCGCGGCTGATGACGCGAAAGCGTCGCATCGCGAATCACTCGCTGCGCAGCGCTTCGAGCGGGTCGATGCTGGCCTCGCGGCGTGTGAGTATCCAGCAGGCCAGCAGGGCGACGCCGGCGAACAGCAGGCCGTCGCCGATGAGCGTCGGTGCATCGGTGGGCGTGACCTCGAAGAGGAAGGCCGTCAGCCCGCGCGAGAGGATCACGGGCGGCGATGATGCCCGCCACGACGCCGCCCGCGATCAGGCGGAACGCGTCGGCGAACACCAGGCTGCGGGTATCGCGTTGCTGTGCGCCAACAGCACTGCGCACCGCAATCTCGCGACGTCGCGACGCGACCGACAGCGACAGCACGCCGTACACACCGACGAGCGTCAGCACGCTGGCGACGATCGAGAACCCGACGAGCAACTGCATCGCGAACATACGCGTGGCGATCGAATTGTCGCGGACCTGCTCGAACGCGCGCGCTTTCTCTAGAGCGCAATCTCTGCCAGAGCCACATCGCTGGGTTTGTCCCTGCCGGTGCTGGACGGCTTGACGAGTCCCAGAGCACTCATGACCCGGACGGTCATGTAGCCGAAGTCGAACTCACCGGGCCCGTGCGTCGTCCGCAGCAGATGGGGATAGTGGTGATGGTTGTTCTGCCAGCAGGCGCTGAACGTCGCCATCACCGGCAGCCAGTCGCCGATGTTCATCGCGTTGTCACCGTGATCGTTGTAGCGTCGCGTGCCCCAGCGGCGATCGTGCGTCCAGAAGTTTTGCACCATGTTCACCCACAGCGCGAACACTCGAACACCCAGCCACACTCCGATGGCGAATGGCCAGTCGCGCACGAACAACCATAGGAGACCGCAGCTCGTCACCGGCGAGAGCCACATGAACAGCGGATGCGACACCAGGCGAAACGGCCACGTCTTGAGAATGCCGTCGGTGGCCACGTTTGCGGTGCATGGATAGGGAAAGACACAGAGGTACAGCGTCCTCCAAAAGCCGTCCGCATCGAGCTTGTTCGGGTCGCCGGCGTGGTCTGAAAACCGATGATGCAATCGGTGACGGTTCACCCAACTCACCGGATCGACGTAGACGCCGAAGGTGTTATTGGCCAGCGTCACTGCTTTGATGAACCACTCCCTATAGTCCAACGCGCCATGCGTGATGCCCATGTGCATCATGTCAGACAGATACAGCCCGCCGAGGAACCAGGACAGCAGCAAATAGCCGAACCCGATCGCCATGCCCCATCCGGGTCCGAGCCAGTGCGGTGCAAGCCACGCCGACAACACAAGCTGAAACCCCAGTGCCGCATATCCGATCGCGTTGTAAATTTTCACGAAGAGCGATGTACCAAACGCTCGACAGTAAGTCAACCGCACGTCGTGCGCACGGCAGCCGATCGGCGGGTGTCGTCGAGAGTCGGAGTCCTTATAATCGCGATCATCAGCGATGGAAACCCTGCCCGATGATCGCGGCGCACGCGATCCGTTCCTGCGCATGCACGCGGTCAACGTCTACGTCAGAGATCAGGAGCGCAGCCTTCGTTTCTTCCTCGACAAGCTTGGGTTTCAAGTCGCGTTCGACGCTCGCGTGGAGTCGGGTCAACGGCTGCTGGCGGTTGCGCCGCCCGAGGGAGCGACGGTGCTGACCTTGATCGAGCCACCACCGCATTCGCCGCAGTCAAAGTTGATCGGTCGCGCGACGCAGGTGGTCTTCGTCACTGAAAACCTGGCGGCCACCTACCGCGAGTGGCACAGCCGCGGCGTCCGATTCCTCGGCGCGCCGCGATTGAGACGAGTCGCCTATGAGCCGACCGGAGCGCCGTCGA